>CAYVCL010000010.1:0-50062 GCA_964450185.1 uncultured Lachnospiraceae bacterium
CGATATTTTTTCACATCTGTTCTATATAGTATGTTTTCTTATCTAAATGACATTGCATGGGCGTACGGGAATCCAAACATCTCGAATCCTCCCCAAAACGCACGTAGAGCAGGTCCTTTCGAACCTGCTCTCTATATATAATACCTTCCCCAAAATACTATACAGCTCCATCATTCCCTCCCAAAAATGATGAATTTCGACTACCCGATTAAGTGTCAGGCAATCTTTATGTTGTAATATTACCTCACTTTTTGTCGAAAGTCAACACTCTTTTGTGATTTTGCACATATTTCTTTTACTTTTTTCCTAGTTTTTGCACACTTTTAATAGTCACTTAATGGTTTTGTAATATTTTAGTTGTTGTTTCGTTATATTTGCCCATTTGCTTATAATATGTTACCATAAATAATACATGTTTTTTAAGAAGGAGATTTGTAATGAATTGGTTTAAGAATACGAAACAACCTTACAGGGTTGAATTTTTTGTGGCGTGTGCTACTTTACTTTTGTTTTACCTGACTTATTTTTATACGGATGTAGCCATTACTACCCGCTCCGGCATTGATTTTTGGACTTATCTTTTTAAGGGACAGATTGGCCAGTTTTATGAGTTAAGCAAAAACATGACTTTTTACAATACGCTGCACTGCGATGCCCTTTATGATTTTAGCGTGTATATTATTTTTGCGATTTGGGACTTTCCTTTGTGGTTGGTGGAGAAGTTCTGCGGTATTGACGCTTTGTATTCCACGCCTTGTCTTCTCTGGGCAAAGGGAATTATGCTTCCATTCCTTGCAGGATGCGTTATCTATTTGAAAAAAATCGGCGAAGAATTAAAGTTTTCCAAAGAAAAAATAAGCTGGTGTCTTTTGATTTTTCTGACTTCAGCTTTTGTGATGTCTTCTATTTTTGTGCTGTGCCAGTATGACATTATTGGAATTTTCTTCTCTCTGATTGCCCTTTATTACTATATTAAAGGGGATATGAAAAAATTCACTTTATTTATGGCGATTTCTATTACCATGAAAAATTTTGCACTGTTTATTTTTCTGCCTCTCCTTCTTTTAAAGGTAAAAAAGGTGAGCAAGATTATAATTTATACTATTGGCAGTATGTCCATCTTCCTTGCATCACAGGTTCTTTTTACGGTGTTAGGAACTACGCCTACCGGTTCTTTCCTGTTTGCGCAGATGAACAAAATGTTAATGGGTACTATTGATTTAGGTCTTGGAAATGCATCTTTGTTTATAATTGTTTATTTGGGAATTTTGCTGTTCTGTTATTTAAAACAGATTGACAGCACTTACGAATTACAGCGTTTCAGTACTTACATTCCATTTACTGTGTGGGCTGCATTTTTCGTTTTTTCCGAATCCAGCCCTTACTGGATTATTCTTATCACACCATACTTTGCTTTGATGGTATGTCAAAACACCTCTTTGTTAAAAGTAAATTTGTGGTTAGATACCTTTGCAGGAATCGGACTTATTTTAGCCCAGAACTTATTTTTCCCTTGGGTATTCAGCTATAAATGGCTGATGCCCCTTATGCCTTTTGCAAAAATAGTGCATCCGTTAGAAACTATGGTTCAGGAAAACAACCTTGCCATTTTAGGAAATGAGGAAAGCCTTGATGTATTTACCAATACTTTCGGTCTTCCATTAACCCTTGCCTTGTTTGCTTTCTCCATGATTGCGTTGGTGGTATTAAATTTCCCTCGCAAAACGGAAACAGAAGCAAATCTGGCAGCCGGTATCCATGATTTCTCTGCGCCGTTACCAGTGGAGCGAAGTGTTATCTGGTTCCGTTATGTGGCAGGTGCCGGAGTTTGCATGGTACCACTGTTCTTTTATCTGTTGGATATCATTCGAGGTTAACACATAATACACATAAAAAATCAGGGATAAACTCACATGTAGAGTTTATCCCTGATTTTTATTTTCGATTTTGTTCTATCCAGTTTACTGCAAAATCCACAATATCTCTCTGTCGCATAAATGTTATCGTTCCATTTCCGAGGGATTCTTTGCACGCTTTTCCTTCTTTTTCAAAGGCTGTTCCAATATCTTCAAAATCCTCGCCATCTACAAACAGTGTGTCATAAGCCTTCCAAACCCGTTTCCCATTTTCCATAATGGCACTGTCTTCAGTACAATTATGTTTTCCCGGATATTCCGCTCTGACATCTGCAAGATGAATGGATGTATTTTTATCATATCCAACTCCGATTAGAAGCACATATCCATCAAGTTCATACAACTTGCCAATAGGAGAGCCTTCTCCAAAAATGTTAGATAAATCGTGACCTTCTGTAAGAAATTCTGCATGTTTCCCATAGGCTGCAACGGAACGTGCCGGATGTTCACTCCGTAACGCTCCCGGCCATTTGCGAAACATTTCAGCAACTGCTCCCATTGTATTTGTAGGTGTAATTTCCTTACGATACGCCGGCCAGTTATCTCGGATTATCTGCCACCATTCCTCTGGTTCTTCCCAATGAACACCGGTGGTAGGGTCAAGATTTTTCCATGACTGTGTGGGCATCATAATCGTTCCTTCTTCTCCCACACTTTCCATCAATGCTTCAATTATAATTTCAGCACCACCGCATACAAACCCCAGTTGACTTAAAGATGTATGCACTATAATTGTTTGCCCTTTCTTTACACCAACTTTTGCAAATGCATCCAAAACATCCTGCTTCAATACGATTTTTCTTTCCATCTTAATACTCTCCCTCTTATAATTTATTTGTTATCTTTTTATCCATTCCTCAAATTTCATTGGATACGTTATTCCTGCCATAGAATCTAATTTTTCTGAATCAAATACCGTATCGCCAGACTCAATTTTTAATGCCGTTTCCGGCCATTCTACGTAACTTACTCCTACGTTATAATACTTTCCAATCAGCTTTGCCATTTCATCTAAGCTGTAATCTTCCCCGCCAATATTATACACATCATTGGTTAACGCTTCGGATTCTGCTCCCTGTATCAAGGCATTGCACAAATCTTCCATATAAGTCAGTGTTCTTCGCTGAGAACCGTCACCATACAAGCTGATATCTTCCCCGTTTTCTGCTTTACTCAAGAAAAACTCTGCTGTTCCATAGGATTTTGCTCCCGGAATAATGGTTCCATATGGGATACAAATTCTAAAAATTCGATACTGTATTCCATATACATTTTCATACATCTTCAAATACTGCTCGCAGGCATATTTATTAGCTGCATATACGGTTTTAAATTCTTTTTGTGCATCTTCTTTCAATTTCCCCGGCACACCCTTGTATACCAATCTTGTGGATGGGAAAATCACTTTCGCCTTGGAATTTTGCTGTCTGCATGCATTCAGCACATTTAAAAGGGAACGTTCGTTAACATCAATAAAGTTATTATATTCGTCAAATCCCTGCACACTTCCCGTTCTTCCCACAAACATATATACAATATCACAGGAAAAGTCAAGCTTGTTTACTGCTTCTGCATCTAATATGTTTAGTGGCTGATAGCCCGCTACGTTGTCTTTATGCTGTTCTTCTCTATCATATAATGCCAACTGATACTTTTCCGGTGTTCTGAGTAATACCTGAATTACGTTTCTGGCGATGTAGCTGTTGGCGCCTAAAATCATTACTTTCATGGGTGGTTTTATCCTTTCTGCTAATTTTATGGTTTTTATTATACAATGGGGATGGGGGGATTACAAGCACTTTTATATAGAGCGAAGAAGTGTGGTTGGATTTCATTATTAATTGTCGCCACGAAATTCCACACGATTATGATATTGTAATTGGTGCAATGGCAGATGAGCAGATTTATAACTATATCGCCAATTACATTGATGGCGTTATTACAAGAGAACAATTCTGGTCACTGGCAAAATTCAAGTATCCAACACACCAGATTAATTTCTGCACTCCGAAAGCATTACAATGTCTGGAATTTTTCTCAAGTGAGGAGGTATTGAAATAACCGGACGGGAAACAAAAAAGAAAATGATTCATTTTTCACATGCAGTCTGATTGAATATATTGGAAGAAAAACAAAAGGGAAAGCACCCACATCACTCCGGGTACTTTTGACAATGTTTCTATCGCCAAATATTCGATACCAAGTCACTGGGATATAGGTAAAGTATATAAACGTCTAATTCTTGGCATTGCCAAGGAAAAAAACATGGATATTGTAGACGCTCTGTTCGCAGCATATAATTCCTTTGTAAGTGACAAGATTGATGATTATAACAGCAGTTTCTACTATGAAGCACCACAGAATATTCTTAATGCTTATATTTATGGTGAAATCGAATAAAATCAGGTAGAATCACGATGTGATTAATACCTGATTTTATAATAAGCTTCGAAACGTAATAGGAAATTATCTTACTTTCAAGCTTCCATCAAAATGCTCTACTAATGGTTCTAAAAAGAACTCTATAATTCTACGTTCGTTTACTTTCACTTCTGCTGTTCCTTCCATTCCGATAGCTACTTCTATATCAGAATTGTCTTGCTGAAATTTGTTCGAATCAATACTAACTTTCGCTTTATAAATCCAGCCTTTGCGTTCATCCCAAATTGCATCCGGACTAATAGACACAATCGTTCCATTCAATTTTCCATAATCTTGAAAATTATATGTATCCAACTTAATTGCAGTTTCCTGCCCTGCTTGAACATATCCAATATCCTGATTCATAATCTCTACTTCTGCAATCATCTGTGTTCCATCTGGAACAATTGTAGCCACAGATTGACTTGGCGTCAAAACACCTCCTACCGTATTTACATCCAGTGTTTTCACAACACCATCCACTGGTGCAACTAACACCTGCTCTCCCACGCTAACTGCTTGTATTTTTCCATTAGCTTCCTGAGTACTAATATTTTTTTCATTTTCTTGTACCAATGCTGAGAGCTTTTCTTTATATTCGGCTTTCAGTCCTTCTTGCGTTTTCTTAATCTGCTCATAACTTTGTTCCGCCATTAATACTACGCTTTTCTGACTGTCATATTTATTTGTTGTAGAAACCATATCATGTTCTAAACTATAATCTTGGAGCGTATCTTCATAATTTTCATTTGTTATGCGAGTTTCCTGTATCTCATAATCTTTTCGTAATAATTCTAGCTCTTTTTTACAATTTTCAACTTCTATCGCTGCAATAGCACCGGCAATGTATAATTTTTCATAATCTGCTAATTCTTTTTCCTTATACTCTATTGTTAATTTTATTTTTTCTGCATTTCTTTCTTCCTCACTAACTTTACTATCAACATCGTCATTCACTTGTTGCTGTTTTGCGAGATAATTTCCATCACCTTCCAATTCCTTCAACGCTTTCTTCTCAAGCTCAATCTTTGTCAAAGCTTGTTCCATACTGCTATTTAATTCTTCTATTTTTGCAATATACTCTTTTTGCATTGCTAAAACATACTCAATAACCTGTACACGGTCTTTTTGTTTTTCTTTTTTTAAATAGCTTGTTATATCCTGTTCATTTAACGCTAATTCCAACACCTCATTTTCAAACTTTAACAAGTCCAAACTATCTTGTGTATTTTGCAAAGTTATTTCTTGTACTGAAGAATCCAAATATACAATCGGTTGTCCTGCTTTCACATGCATTCCTTCTTTTACACATATTTTTTCAATCATGCCTCCGTTTATCGTCTGCACATTTTGAACTCCAGTAATTGTAACTATCTTTCCTCTAGCACTAACAACTTCATCCATTTTTCCAACAAATGCCCACACAAGAAAAAACATTACAATAACACCCGTGATTATAACAACAAAATGCCCTAATGGTGAGAGCGGCTTTTCTATAATTTCCATAGCTTCAGGCATAAATTCACTTCGAAGCTTTTTCATTTTTTGCACTTCTTTTTTTTGAAAATATTGTTTTATTTTATCTTTTATCTGTTTCATCTTTGTTCCTTAAACCTGACTCTGTTGTTTTAACAAATGCCAAAACAACCCTTTTGCTTCTATTAATTTCTGCTTTGGTCCATACTCTGCAATTTTTCCCTTTTCAACAACCATAATTGCATCTGCATCTCTTAATGTTGATAAACGATGTGCAATAATAAGAACCGTTCTTCCCTTGCAAATATCCTTCAGATTTTTTTGAATAATGCTTTCTGATTCATAATCTAATGCCGAAGTCGCTTCATCAAAAATCAAAATCTTAGGATTGCAAAGTAATGCGCGTGCTATCGCTACTCGTTGTTTTTGTCCACCCGAAAGACCAACGCCCTTTTCTCCCACAATCTGTTGTTTTAACAAATGCCAAAACAACCCTTTTGCTTCTATTAATTTCTGCTTTGGTCCATACTCTGCAATTTTTCCCTTTTCAACAACCATAATTGCATCTGCATCTCTTAATGTTGATAAACGATGTGCAATAATAAGAACCGTTCTTCCCTTGCAAATATCCTTCAGATTTTTTTGAATAATGCTTTCTGATTCATAATCTAATGCCGAAGTCGCTTCATCAAAAATCAAAATCTTAGGATTGCAAAGTAATGCGCGTGCTATCGCTACTCGTTGTTTTTGTCCACCCGAAAGACCAACGCCCTTTTCTCCCACAATCGTATCATATCCATTCGTTAGTTCTGAAATAAATTCATGTGCCCCTGCAATTTCAGCTACTCTTATAATTTCTTCCATACTCGATGCCGGATTATGTAATGCTATATTTTCTCTAATTGTTGCATTAAACAGAAAATTTTCTTGCAGAACTACACCAATTTGTCTTCTTAGCCACACCGGGTCAACCGTTGATATATCCACACCATCAATTAGTATTTTTCCCGACTCCGGAAGATACAAACGTTGTACCAATTTAGAAATGGTGCTTTTACCTGAACCGCTACGTCCTACAATTCCCACTACAGAATTTGCCGGTATTCCAAAACTCATATCTTTTATTATCTCCGGTCCATCTGCTTCATATCGAAAGCCAACCTTTTCAAACTTTATAAATCCTTTTACACTCGGCAAGCGTAAGTTACTACTTTCTGGCTTTGGCTCAGGTTTACTGTTAAATATATCACCAATTCTTTCCACCGAAATACTTGTCTGTTGAAACTCCTGCCACAACTGTACCAAACGCATAATAGGTTCGCTTACTCGCCCTGCTATCATGCGAAAAGCCACTAATTCTCCAATGGACAATGCACCTTCCATTGCAAGTTTTGCACCATACCATAATATTGCTATATCCGTAGCCCGCTGTATCAATCGTGCTACAGCACCTGCATTTCCCGAAAGAATCGTGGTTTTAAATCCAGCAGTTACATAATCTGCCAATAAATTTTCCCACTTCTTCTGTACCGTAGGCTCAATGGCAAATGATTTAATCGTCTGCGCTCCTGTAACCGCTTCTACAAGATAAGACTGTGATTCGGCACTGCAAGTAAATTGCTTATCTAAACGTTCTCTTAAAACCGGTGTAACTACTGCTGTAACCACTGCAAGTAACGGTAAGGAGGCTAAGGTAATCCATGTCAGCTTAGCACTATAAAAAAACAAAATAATTATATAGATAATTAAAAATATACAATCCAATACCGTTGTAAGTGGAACTCCGGTTAAAAATCTACGAATATTCTCCAATTCTCTTACACGTGCCACAGTATCTCCAATACGACGCTTTTCAAAATACCTTAGTGGAAGTTTAAATAAATGCTCAAACAAACGACTGCTCAAAATAACATCAATTTTACTTGTAGTATGTGCCAACAGATAATTCCTTGCCACAGACAGAATCGTTTCAAATATTAGCATAAAAATTAACGCTATCGATAACACATCTAATGTTGATAAACTATTATGAACCAATACTTTGTCTATAACCGATTGCGTTACTAACGGAGAACATATTCCTAATATCTGCATAATTAATGCTGCTAACAATACTTCCAATAAAGGGCCTTTATATTTTAAAATTGACGGAATGAACCATTTAAATCCAAACTTTACATCTCTATGCTTTTTCGTTCTTGGAATAAGTAAAATTAATTTTCCATTCCACATTTCTAATAACTGTTCATATTCAAGAACCTTCGGTGCTTTTTCAAACGGATACAACACTAATGCTTTTTCTTGCTCTGCTCTCGCAACTATAATAAATTGTCCGTCTTTTAATTCTAAAATCGCCGGGAGTGTAAATTTTTCCAAAGAATAGCAATTTCCCTTTACTAGTCTACTCTTCAAATTTATTCGTTTTGAAACCCGCAAAATATCTTCTGAAGACATTTTTCTATCTTCCAAAACATAATCATGTTGAATACGCTCTGCATCTGTGGGAATGCCATAATAATCCGCAACAATGAGCAGGCATTGTAAGCCTGCATCTTGTTGCATTTCAAATTCTTGTATCATATTTTGTTGTGTTATCTCATTATCACACATATTTTATCCTACCTGCTTTATCCAAATTTGTGCTGTAATACTATCAATCTCCGCGCTTCCCTGCTTAATACCTTCTGACCAACTCATTCCTGAAGAACTTTCAAAGGAAGCCATGGATTGAATCAATAAATCCACCTGTGAATGTGACAATGTGTAACCATCTGCTGAATTTATTGTTTCTATTTTATTAGCATCCGAATTATACCAGTTATTTATAGTTATGGTATCCTCTGTATCTAATATTGAAATCAACAAATTAGAACCTACACGTGTAAAGGAAAGTTTTTTTGCTTCTTCTCCTATTTGTAGTACATCTACATTTCCTTCTGTACTATCACTATCGGTGATACAATCGCTTCCATCGCCTTTTCCAAATATATATGTATCATTTCCGACTCCACCATCTAACTTATCATTTCCTATACCGCCTACAAGAATATCATTTCCGTACTCACCATATAAATAGTCATTTCCGGCTTCGCCATATATGATATCATTTCCACTGTTTCCTCTGACAGTATCATTTCCAGCTCCAGCATTAAAAGTTTCATCTTCTTTATATCCATATGCAATTGTATATCCGTACAATGTATCATTTCCTTCTGTTCCTGTTATTTCGGATACTTTTTCCTGCATATCCTCTTTGCTCCATACTGTTCCGTCTGCAAATTCTATGTTTTCCAAATAACCGTTTCCATCCGTATAACTATATGCATTCCTTATGGTTATTTTTTCGCCGTTTTTGATGTTTTGCAATAGCATATCTGTACCCTGACGACTTATTTTTATGTCTTCTGCATGGATTCCTTCTCCGAATACCAAACAATCTTTTATTCTGTCCTCACTGGTATCATAATTGTAGATGGTATCATTCCCATCACCTACATTATATAGGTACAAGTCAGCTCCGGCTCCGCCTTCCATATAATCATTTCCGGCTCCGCCTATCAGCGTGTCATTTCCGGTTTCTCCATAGATTCTATCCGCTTCGGTTCCTCCGTATAGCTTATCATTTCCAGAACCTCCATAAATATCGTCTGCTCCGGTTTCTCCGTATATGATATCATTTCCACTGTTTCCTCTTATTGTGTCGGCTCCGCCTCCTCCATAAAATGTTTCGTTCTCATCATATCCATAAGATGACGCATAGCCTCGCAAACCATCATTTCCTTCTGTTCCTGTTATTTCGGATACTTTTTCCTGCATATCCTCTTTGGTCCATACTGTTCCGTCTGCAAATTCTATGTTTTCCAAATAACCCCTTCCGTCTGTATAACCATACGCATTCCTTATGGTTATATTTTCGCCGTTTTTGATGTTTTGCAATAGCATATCTGAACCCTGACGACTAATTTTTACGTCTTCTGCATGGATTCCTTCTCCGAATACCAGGCGATCACTCTTTCTGGCTTCACTATTGTCATAATTATCTATGATATCATCTCCATCTCCGGCATTATGTATGTACAAGTCGGCTCCAGCTCCTCCTTCCATATAATCATTTCCGGCTCCGCCTATCAGAATATCAGTTCCTTCATTTCCATATATATTATCTGCTCCGTTTTCTCCATATATGATATCATTTCCACTATTTCCTCTTATTATGTCGGCTCCAGATCCACCGTAAAATGTTTCATTCTCATCATAACCATAAGTTGACGCATAGCCTTGTAACGTATCATTTTCCTCTGTTCCCACTATTTCAGATGTTTTTCTCTGCAATTCCGCTTTGCTCCATACTGTTCCGTCCGCAAATTCTACATTTTCCAAATAACCTCTTCCATCTGCATAACCATACGCATTCCTTATGGTTATTTTTTCACCATTCTGGGTGTTTTCTAATACCATATTGGAACCTTCTCGACTAATTTTTATGTCTTCTGCATGGATTCCTTCTCCGAATACCAGGCGATCACTCTTTCTGGCTTCACTATTGTCATAATTATCTATGGTATCATCTCCATCTCCGGCATTATGTACGTACACGTCGACTCCGGCTCCTCCTTCCATATAATCATTTCCGGCTCCGCCTATCAAAATATCATTTCCTTCATTTCCATATATACTGTCAGTTCCAGATTCTCCATAGATGATATCATTTCCACTTTTTCCTCTTACTGTGTCATCTCCATCTCCTCCATAAAATGTTTCATTCTCATCATAACCATAAGTTGACACATAGCCTTGTAACGTATCATTTTCCTCTGTTCCCACTATTTCAGATGTTTTTCTCTGCAATTCCTCTTTGCTCCATACTGTTCCGTCCGCAAATTCTACATTTTCCAAATAACACCTTCCATCTGCATAACCATACGCATACGATATTGTTATTTTTTCGCCATTCTGCTTATTCTCCAGTATCATATCTTGATTTTTTCGTATAACCTCAATATCTTCTGCATGGATTCCTTCTCCAAATACCAAACGATCATTTATTCTGTCTTCGCTACTATCATGATTACATATGATATCATCCCCGTCACCTACATTATGTACATACAAGTCGGCTCCAGCTCCGCCTTCCATATAATCATTTCCGGCTCCACCTATCAGAATATCAGCTCCTTCATTTCCATAAATATTGTCAGTTCCAGATTCTCCATAGATGATATCATTTCCACTTTTTCCTCTTACTGTGTCATCTCCATCTCCTCCATAAAATGTTTCATTCTCATCATAACCATAAGTTAATACATAGCCTTGTAACGTATCATTTTCGTTTGTTCCTACAATTACCGATGCCTTTCTTTCCAATTCTTCTTTAGTCCATACTGTTCCATCTGCAAACTCTACATTTTCCAAATAATATCTTCCATCCGCATAACTATACGCATTCGCTATTGTTATTTTCTCGCCATTCTGCTTATTTTCCAGTATCATATCTTGATTTTTTCGTATAACCTCAATATCTTCTGCATAGATTCCTTCTCCAAATACCAGACGGTCTTTTACTCTTTCTTCACTGGTATCATAATTATATATGGTATCATCTCCGTCACCTACATTATGTATGTACAGATCTGCTCCGGCTCCGCCTTCCATATGATCATTTCCGTCTCCGCCTATCAGAATATCAGCTCCTTCATTTCCATACATATTATCATTTCCGGATTCACCATATATAATATCATTTCCTCTATTTCCTCTTACTGTGTCATCTCCATCTCCACCATAAAATGTTTCATTCTCATTATACGCATAAGATGACGCATAGCCTTGTAATATATCATTTTCATCTGTTCCTACAATTACTAATACCTTTCTTTCCAGCTCTTCTTTACTCCATACTGTTCCATCTGCAAACTCTATATTTTCCAAATAACTTCTTCCATCCGCATAACTATACGCATCCTTTATCGTTATTTTTTCGCCATTCTGCGTATTTTTCAGTACCATATCACTATCTTTTCGTATAACCTCAATATCCTCTGCACAAATCCCTTCTCCGAATACTAGACAGTCTTTTACTCGTTCTTCGCTGTTGTCATAATTCGAAATGATATCATCTCCATCACCCGCATTATGTATGTACAAGTCTGCCCCTTTTCCTCCCTGCATATAATCATTACCGCTTCCGCCTATCAGAATATCATTCCCGTCTGAACCATATAACTTATCAGCTCCACGTTCACCATACAATTTATCATTTCCGTTTCTTCCATCAATGCTGTCATCTCCATCACCCATAAAAAAGAGTTCACCATTGCCACTCCCTATTTTGTTATCAATTTCGTCTGTTCCGTAGTAATATCCATTATCACCACTCATTTCAATTGCAGCCACTAAAGCTAACGACTCACCAAACATTGTTTTCATATCTTCGAGCGAAAAATACTCTTTAAAACCTGATGATGTTTTTATAAATCTAGTGTATTGGCTCATCAAATAAATAGTGCCTTCCACGTCTTCTTTCATTCTTTCAACAAAAAATGTTTTTACAATAGAATAATCTATCTCCTTTGTTCTTTCTTGCACTTCTCCAGCATACACTCCATCTTCATATATCTTTGTATTATCAACAGCAACATCACCTATTACTGTTTGTACTGTTTGTACTATTTTTTCCTTTAACATAGTAAATGCTAGTGGTAATGCCAATTCTGTCTGAGCGGTTAATTGCAATTCTATATCCGAAATCATTTTTGCATATTGATATTCTAATTTTTCAGCTGAAGCAGCACTCGGATTATCCCCCTTCTCTTCTTTTTGTACTACATAACCTTTTGCATCATTACCACTCAAAACATTTCTTGCACGTCCCGGAGTAACATAAATTACTTTGTATACACATCCACAAAACTTTTCAAGAATAGCCAAATGCTCTGCATCTATGTAAGCACCTCGGCTTCCTGCTTCAACCTCCCCACAATCTGCCCATGCTTTCACAATATTTTCTACCAAAAGACTTCTTTCTTTAGCATCCTTCGTATTTGCAAATGCTTTTACCATCTCTTTTAGAGTTTCATCTTTTGACATCGCCTGATGCAGTGTTCCCATTCTTCCAGAACCTTTGATATTCGGTAAATCCTTTACATCATCTGCTACTTCTATATCTTCCAACTGCACTGTATCAGATGTGTCTATCGCAAATTTCACATCTACCATTGTGTGGGTTACGCCATCTTCTGTAACGTAACTACCTAGTTCCATTATTAAATTTCCATTATCTTTCGTATTTTGAGTTCTATTCTTTAAATTTAATTGCTCTATTCCTAATTCTTCCAATGTATACAATTCATCTTCTTGTGAAACTGCATCTGAATTTTTGTCCTTCCAAACCTGTAATTCACTCCATGCATCATCTTCTGAATTAATAATTCCATCATTATTAGAATCCAAATCTGCTAATGCCTGAAAACCATTTTCAGAAATTTCACCATTTGACATAAGTGTCATATCGCCAAATAATTCACTTCCATCATCTATCATTCCATTTTGATTCAGGTCATGAACTAATAGTCCATCTTCTTCTGACACCCAACCTGTCATTTCTGCAAATCCATCATCCGCATAATCAAAGTGGGTTCCATCTTCTAATTGCTTTGTATAAATGCCATCATCATTTAAGTCAAGAATCAACGGATCGACTACAATTACATCTACCATGCTTGTTTCATCCACATCTACAAAACAACTTTGAATGAGTTCATTCCATCCTTGACCGCCCCAACCTGCTATCACACCTGACACCAGTCCTATAACTATACTACCTATTGGTCCAGCTACTATACCACCAACTGCCATTAAACAAGCTGAAATAGCACTAGCAATAGCAATAGCACCTACTGTAGATACTACAAGTTCTGCTACTGCACCTGCCACTATCCCTATTGCAGTATTGGTATTTCCTTCCTCGTACGCTTCACTTGCATCGTAAACAGCTTGTATCGCATAAATTGCTGTGCAAACGGCGTCAACATATCCAAGAGTATTAGAACCTGCCTTTATAATATCGTCATATTTGCCTAATGACTTGGCAAAATCTGAAACGCCATCCGGATCTTTAGCACATTTATTAGCAATATTAATCATCGCTTTATCTATGTCATCCAATTCATCTGCTGCTTTTCCTGTAGAACCAAGATATTTTTTAGCACTTTCGGATTCAAGATCGACATCTCTTCCTTTCTTGGAAGATGTTGATTTATCTGATGTGCTTTCTCCAGGAATATATTTCGATGAATTACCATCCTTTATATCTGCATCATTTGAAGATGTATGTGTTCCTTTACCATCACCTGATGTATCCGTATCACCTCCGTATTTTGAGCTTCCAGCATCGCTTGTACTTGTATCACTTCCCTCAGTCTTTTGGGTATCTGAGTTATCTCCACTGGAAGATTCGTTGGTTCCTGTTGTTTTATCTGATGATTCTCCTGTATTTGTTTTACTGCTATCAGTATCATCTGTTCCTGTATGCTTTGTACCTGCATCATCTGTGGTATCGCTAGTTCCAGTAGTGGTCTTTTTCGTGTCAGCATCACTTGAAGTGTTACTTTTTGATGTTTTGTCGCCCTCAGAATCTGTTGAATTTAAGAACTCATCAATTTTGTTACTTAAATCTGCCGCTTGTTTTTTCTCATAATCCGAAAGGTTGTTATAACGTTCCTCCCCAAATAGTTCTGCCAGCTTGGCTTCATCTGTATATGTATTGGTATATTCTGATTTGTATACCGTACCTTGAGGCGGTTCAATGATTGTTCCTTTGCCCTTTTCATCTAATTGGATTCCTATAAAGTTGCCGTTGGTATCATAGCATGCAGAAATCGTAAAACTGTTACTTTCCGGATTCAAAATGCCACTACGATATGCCTCCAACACATTTCGGGCAGCCCCATCACAATTTATACTATTACCCACTGCACTTTTAGAAGTTTTTTCCAATATATCATAAACAGCACGTTTTCCTATTTCTCCTGAATTGTAAATCTCCTGTAACTGTCCTTTTGAAATTCCATTGATTGTATTAAATGTATCATTTTCGAAAATCTGCTTTATCTCTGTATCAGCAAAAACACCTTCTATTTTTATTCCCTCTGGTGCCAGTACGATAATATTACTGGAAGCCCCCTGCGTTTCTCCCATTAACTTTGCACACACAAAATCATCTATAGATAATAGATTATCCCCAAATCCACAACCACCACTTGCGACTCTATTACCATCAAGATCATATCCACTGAGAATTTTTGATGCATTTTTTTCACCAACAACATTTGCCAGTGCTGTTAATAAGTTTTTTCTATTTTCATCGCACAATAGAGTACCTGCTGGCAAATCACTGATGAAAAAAGCTCCATTTCCTTCCAATTTTGAGATTTTTTCTGCTACTTCATGTGCTGGTATGCCATTCACTTGACCCGAATATGCTATAATCGTTGTATCACTTGGTATGGAAAAATCCATTTGCTCTATTTGGTTTTGAAGTTCTGTAACAAACGTTATAACTTGATTGTTTTCTAGCTTTATGTCGTTTGGTATACCTTTATTTTCTCTCCATTCATATATAAATTCTATAATATCTTGAACTGTTTTTGACATTATCACATCCCCCCTCTTATTTCTATTTCTGCATTTATTTTTACTGTTACCCCAACAAGTTGTGGAAAGACTACTTCTTCTCCTCCCAATCCATAAAAAGCTTCTTCAATATTTTTTGTAATTTTACCACAATCGTACCCTTTTTGAATCAATTCCCTAGGTACTTCAATCTTGTTAACAATCCAATGTATTTTTAAATCATAATCAAATCTGTCACCTTCCGTTTTCCTAAGTACTATCATATCAATCAATTCTCCATCTAAATACAATTGATATCCCCAAAAAATTTCGCCTGGTATTCCGCCTCTACAAATTAAAATAATATTTTTTTCTCTATCAATTGCCCACCATGATGCCACCGATGGTTTTTTAGAAATATTTGTAAAACCAATCGAATCAAAATATTCCCTATCTTCTTCTTTTATTTTTTCACTTACATATGCCATTTCTCATTTCCTCCTTGCCTTTTATCCTTTCCTCTTTATCCTATTTTATTTACGGTTTAATAACTCGTAAACTTATCTGTAAATTAAAAATTTCAATTCGCAGATAAATTTACGCTTAAAATTTTAACAGAAACTATTACTTATATTCGTACCTCTGCCTGCGTTTCGATTGTACTTGTATTTCCCACTACCTCTTTGGCGGTCGCTGTTAGTATATCATAAACTTCCTGTACTCCGTTTGCTCCGGTGTTATAGATTTCTTGCAACTGTGCTTTTGGTATGCCGTTAATGGTTTTGAAGGTATCATTTTTAAAGATTGCGTCTAATTCTGTTGTGGCAAACACCTTTGTAGGATCTACACCTTCTGGTATAAACATAATCAGATTACTATTTGCACCTTTCGTTTCTCCCATTAACTTTTGCGATACGAAATCATCCAAGGAAAGTAAACCTTTTCCAAAACCGCAACTCCCTCCCGGAATACGATTTCCTGAGGAATCATAACCGCTGATTATTTTTTCTACATTACTATTCCCTACTACTTTTTTTAAGCTTCTACCAAATCATCCCTATATTTACCAATTAAAGTTCCCGTTGGAAGATCACTAATATACATAGCACCATCTCCTGCTATTTCTGATAATTTCGCTGCTATTTTCCATGTTTTTTCACCATTTGAATCACCAGAATACCCTATCACCGTTGTTCCATTTGGTACAGAAAAATCCATTTGTTTTACTTTTGACTGAAGTTCAGACACAAATGTTGCAATCTGATTATCCTCTAATTTTACGTCATCATCAAAGCCATTCCTACTTCGCCACCCTTCAACAAACTTTATTATATCCGTTACACTCACTGCCATTTTTATACTATCCTCTTTCTATATACTCATTTTTCTTCTTAGTCTATACATTTATTTCAACTTTAACCTCTAATATTTTTGAACGTTCTATTCCTCTCGTTCCATACCCCTCAAAAGCTACTCTTATGATGTTCTTAACACTTTCAACATTATAACCTTTTTCGAATAATTCTTTTGGAATTTCAATCTTATTAATTAGCCAATTAACTTTTAAATCTCTATCAAACCAATCTCCTTCTGTCTTCTCAACAGCTTCTATTTCTATTAATTCTCCGCTTAAATACAATTCATATCCCATAATTTTTTCACAAGGCACACCACCTCTTGATACCAAAATTATCTCCTGTTCCCTATCGATTGCCCACCACGAAGGTTTTAATGGCTTTCTATCTACTAAGTATGTAAAACCAATCGTTTTAAAATACTCCTTATCTTCTTCCTTAATTCTTTCACTTATAAATGCCATTTTTTCTTCCTCATTGTTTTTTTCTTTACGCCGTTTATTTTAGTTTACAGTTTCAACAACTCGTAAACTTATCTCTAAATTGAACATTTCAATTTGCAGATAAATTTACGATTATAACATCGACAATTGTACTTGTATTTCCCGCTGCTTCCTTTGACGTAGCTGTTAATATATCATAAACCGCTTGTATTCCCGCTAGTTTTGAATTATATATAGCTTGCAACTGTGCTTTCGGTATTCCATTGATGGTTTTGAAGGTATCATTTTGAAAGATTTCGTCTAATTCTGTGACACCGAACACTTTAGCTCCATCTATTCCGGCAGGTGCTAGGACTATTAGGTTGCTATTCGCTCCTACAGTTTCTCCCATAAGTTTTTTTGAAACGAAATCATCTAAGGATAGTAGATTTTCTCCATATCCACAACTACCATTTCCTATTCTTTGACTCCATGTGCCATCAGTATAACCGCTAATGATTTTAGGAATGTTTTCTTCTCCTACGAGTTTTATCATTGCTTTCTTGAAACCAACATCATTTAACAGTTTTCCCGCCGGCAAATTGCTAATATATCTTGCTCCATCTCCCATTGTTTGCGTTACCGCCTCGGCAGTTGTATACAACTTCACATCATTATATGTTCCAGTATATGCAATTACGGTTGTTCCTTCCGGCAAAGAAAAATTCATTTTCGCAATTTCTTGTTGCAATTGTTT
Source organism: uncultured Lachnospiraceae bacterium (assembly GCA_964450185.1). GTDB lineage: Bacteria > Bacillota > Clostridia > Lachnospirales > Lachnospiraceae > RUG11237. Next base: position 17,957 of record CAYVCL010000010.1, read on the forward strand.
TATAAATTCTGCTATTTCTGCTTCTTTGATTAATTCTTGTCTTCCACTCTTTACATAATATTCATCTATAAAATTCACTATATCATCTATTGTATTATACTTCATGTCCCACTCCTAAACCAAAACCGGTTCTTTTTCTATTGTAATAATTGTTTCTATTGTTACCTCTGGTTCATATCCAAAAGTTCCCGCTGCTGTAAACATCTCACCTATCAGTTCTTTTACTTTTTCTATCGTGACTCCACCTTCAATAAGTTCTCTTGGTATTTTCACGCTATTTATCTTATAACAACTAATCAAGTTCTTTTTAGAATACGAACCCTGTAATTTTTCCACAAGTTCTATATCAACTATTTTTTTGTTAATATATATTTGATATCCCTCCGTCGGCTCTGCAAAAACTCCACCACGACGTGTCATAATAATTTCCTTATCTCGGTCTATCACCCACCAAAACGGACGCACTGGTTCTTTCACTGCTAATTGAGTAAATCCTATGGAATTAAAATACTCCTTATCTTCTTCTCTTATTCTTTCACTTACAAATGCCATAACTTTCTTCCTCCTTGTTTTTTGTTTTTGCTTTTTCTTTATTCCATTTGTTTTCGTTTACAGTTTTAGTAACTCATAAACTTATCTCTAAATTGAACATTTCAATTTGCAGATAAATTTACGATTATAACAACTTGTACCGCATAAATTGCTGTACACACGGCATCAACATATCCAAGAGTATTAGAACCTGCCTTTAAAATATCGTCATTTTTACCTAATGACTTGGCAAAATCCGAAACTCCTTTCGGATTATTGGCATACTTATCAGCAATATTAATCATCGCTTTATCTATGTCATCCAATTCATCTGCTGTTTTTCCTGTAGCACCAAGATATTTTTTAGCACTTTCGGATTCAAGATCGACATCTCTTCCTTTCTTGGAAGATGCTGATTTATCAGATGTGCTTTCTCCCGGAATATATTTCGATGAATTACCATCCTTTATATCTACATCTCCTGTATGATTTGAACTTTCCGTATCTTTAATTTCCTTCTGAGTTCCCTTGCCATCATCACTTGAGCCTGTATCACTTACATTTGTCTTTTTAGTGTCTGAATTATCACTACTTGAAGTTTCATTTGTTCCAGTTGATTTATTCGATGAATCGCTTGTATTTGTCTTACTACTTTCAGAAGTGTTTGTTTCTGTATGACTTGTCCCAGAATTGCCTGTGGTATTTTTATTTCCAACACTTCCCTCTTTCGCATCATTATTATTTGAAGTATTGTTATTTGATGTTGAGCCTCCGCTTGAATCTGTTGTATTTAAAAATTCATCTAACTCATCAGCTAAATCTACAGCCTGTTCTTTTTGCGAAATACCAAAATTATTGTAGTTTTCTTCACCAAACAGCTTTTTTAATTTATCCTCATCCCAAACCACATATTTTTGTGTATCGACATCATATCCATTGCGTGCCGAATATTCGTAAAACTGATATTTTCTTATAATATCTGCATCATCACAATCTTGGAGAATACCGTACATTTGTTTTAACTCATCTGCTGTCTTTAATCCAATTTTTTCACAGAAATTTTGACTATTATATTTTTTTGCTAACTCTAATGCGTTATTAAATCTCTCCATATCTCCATTAGACATTGCTAAATCAACGTTTTTCAATGCCAGTTTTTCTCCATCTGTAAGACTATCATAATTACTATATTTTGTTTTCATCTCCGCTTCGGATTTGAAAATACACTTCCTTTTGGGTGGATACCCTGTTTTTTCAAAAGAAAATCCATCCACATCTACATCTATTATTTGAGTTTCCCCAAGCTCATAATCATAATAACCTTTTGTTGGTTCTTTTGTATTATGATTTTCATGTGCCCCATTATAATGTTCTTCATATGTTAAAGCCTGTATATTTTTCCAATCTCCTGCATATTCCGGGTGTGTAGATACATCTATCATATGATGACCATAGTAGGATTTATTTCCCATATTGTCAATAACTACCATACCATTTCCATCTACCTGAAGACCCTTGCCGGCATTTGTACTCATAGCACCTGATTTCTCGCTTATATTCATAATTTGTTCAATTTGTTCCGGTGTCCAGTCTCGTGTACACTCTCCATTCATTATTGCTTCTCGTTCATGAAACCAAAAATCTTCAACTGCTTGATTTCGAATATTATTAATAAATTTCTTTCTACTAGAATCTGAGAGAGTCTCTAAAAATTCCAATCGCGTATCTACGCTAAACTCATTAAAAATTTTTGTCATTCTTTTTATTCCTAGTTTATCGTAACAAAGAATATATTCTTCTAAATTCATTCAATATTTCCCGCCTTTCTTCTTCTAATTTCTTTGAGTTTTTCCAACATTAACAATTTTTCTTCCATACTAACGCCAAGGTCTCCAGTTAACATACTTATTATATCTGTTAATACCTCTCCAAAATCATCAAACTCTCCGTTTATCTTCCCCTCAAAATATCTAATAAATTTATTATTACTCTTTAAAAAACATACTATTTCCCCATCTCCTATAACACTTCCAATCATCACATAATCTTTTGGAAGAAATTCCATCTGTACTATATCAGGAAAATAAAATTCAGCAAGTGTATGACGTATTTGACATTTTTTTGTCAAACTCAACCATAGCTTATAAGACTCTGGCATCTTTATATTTGTAGTTTTCTCCCACTCCACTATTTCTTCTTCGGTAGCTGGTTCCATAAAATAGGATGCACTTTCACCATATTCTGGTATCACATCTTCACATAACTTAACAATTTCATCAAACTTCTTTTTTATATATTCTTTCTGCAGATTATTCATTTCAATTCTCCTTCTTATAACATCTTTTCTTCAATTTCGAACATTTTTTCAGCAGAAACACACTGTCTTCTACCCAACAGTGTTTCCGTTTAAAGCTCCTTACTTCCCAATTCTATAATATTTCCCATCTTCATATCCATAATACCAACAAGTACTATTCTGATAATTTCCCCTATGAGCCTTAAGGTGTTCCTGATTACTTCTGCCTAATGCCTGCATATTTCTCCAATCACCTGCGTGTTCCGGGTATTCATCCACGCTCAACATTTGATGTCCTTCGAAAACTTCATTGGTGTAATTACTTCCATGCTTTTTCTTCATCGTTTCACCGTTTATATCTAAGAACATTGCAGCACCACCGTAGATTCTGGAATTTCCTGTTTTCTCGTCTATGTTATAAATGACCTCAATTTGTTCCGGACACCAATCCCTTGTACACTCCCCTTGCTTGATTAGATTTCTTTCATTTGTCCAGAAATCCTGCACTGCAATGTCCCTAAGATCATCAATAAAGTCATTATATGTATTTATAGATGTGTCATATAACAATTTCAAAAACTCTTTTCTTTCAGAAACGGGTAATTTATTAAATTCATAAGTCATAGCTCTTCTAGTAGTTTGAATCATTCTTTCATACCTTTTTTCTATTTTTTCAAAAGGCATACAGTCTTTTAACATTCTAATTATCACTTGATTCAAAAACAACGAGAAATCCTCGTATTCTCTAATATTTCCATGATTTATTCTCACTATCTTTCCTGTATCTTTTGAAAACCCTAATCTTTCTCCATCTCCAATCAAATCACCTATTATGATATATTCCTCCGAATAACCGGCAATTTCAAATCCTTCAACACCATAAAAATGTGCCAAAGTACCTCTGATTACAGCACCATCCGAAAAACGTAACCATGCTCTATACGCTTCCGGGATAATGATACTATGATTCTGCTCCCATTCCTGCATCACATTCTCATCTGCCGCTTCAAAAAAAATACTCTTATATTCATTTTTGAATCTGTCACACAAATCAACAATTGTACTAATTTCTTTTTCTAACATTTCTTCCATCCTCTCCACTCTTTGCTTCATATAATTATAATGCATTTTCCATTTTAATCCCGTTTTTGTCTTTTAATTATTTTCGTTTTCGGGATACATTGTATTATTTTGTTTTCTAAGCATCTATTCTATTATATAATACGCTTTTATCTATTACAACTATTTTAAGTTTCTTTTTCAACAGCAAACAACATTTTTTGTTTTATTAACTATTTCCTATGCATTCATTACGTTTTTCTTAAGCAAAATTTCCTCATCAAATGACACTCTCGCCTTATCTTTTCACACAAAAAGCAGATACACCGATTATGATGTATCTGCTTTGACATTTCGATTTGTTTATAAATATATATAAATATTATCTTTTTATTCAGTAAAATTAATAAACGGCAAATGTAATGGCTGTATCCCTGCTTGCATTGTAAGCGTTGCAATAATAGGTCTTATATAAGACAACAAAACAGCTCCCCCATTAATTCTAAGCATATTTTCGATATTATCCGAAAGATTATCGTTCCATTTAAAATTTGCTGATGTTGTAGCGTCTAAAAATACTGAATATTTGGATTCTTCTTTTTTCATATCAAGTTCACCTATCACGATATGAAATTGTACAACCGCTTCATTAATATTTTCTTCTCGAATAACTTGGATATTTATTTCTATAGGAATATCATCTTCAACACTTTTAGATATTTCTTTTGTTTTAAAAGTAATTTGTTCTAAATGCGGATTTGAAAATTGTAAATCGCTCTTTTTCATACTTTCTCCTTATTATGCAGCTATGGCATTTTTTGATTTTCTATCAATTGTAGAAGTGCAATTATTATAGTATTTATCTTTTGCTACACTACAATATTTTATTTCTGATGTGTTATCAATCATTTCATTTCTACTATTCAAACCACCTATCAAAGGAATATTTAGTGAATACTTTTTCGAAGAAATATTGATATTATCATCATATGACACATATGGCTCATTCATGATTTCAGATATCAAAAAATCTTCTGTCATCTCTTCTTCAAACAAGACTGTACCGTCATTCTCAACAACAGGTATTCCATATTTTTCACACAATTCCATCATCTCTTTTTCATCAAATAACATAACACTCACTCCTTTACTGCTATAATCTCTATGTTACTATTTTCTCTAACGCAAATTTGTCTTTTGTATTCTATTCCAACTTTAAATCCAGCCGAATTGATTATATCATGTTCGAATGTATGCGACAATATCTCAAAATTATTTTTCTTACAATACAAATCACAGAAAAACTTTTTTCTTTGATTATTATTGCCAAATTTAGGGATTTTCTTCCCTGATTTTCTCATTTCTTTGATGTACTGTTTTGAAAAAATATCAAATTTATTCATTTCATTTTTATCATCCAAATTTAAATGCTTATTTGCTTTACACCTAAGTTCACATTGAAATACACAATGCCTCATCGTTCCTTTATTCTTGTTTTTATTCCACCAATTTGCATTATCTAAATTATCCCAAAAATATATTCCTTCGCCAAGCCAATCATCATCATCACAGCTTGGTTTGAAACCATTTTCTATAATACTTTCCTTATAAATTGAGTATGTTTTATGATAACCTATTTCGTTATAATGCAATAAAGGATTGTACTCTATTAATATTTTGCTCATATACATACCAACCTTCAGTTATTGATATTTCCATTATACACTAGCAAACGTCAAAAATCTACAAAACATATAAATTCTGACATACTTTTCCCCCTTCACTATATATCTACACCTTCAATCTTATGTTCCAATATGTATTGAATACATTCCATATCATACATCAAACTTTTTTGTTCATAAATGAGTCTTTTTTGCTCTGTTTCCATCTCTATCACTTTAATTTCTGTTATTTTACCCACTTCATACAACTCTTTATTTGCCTGTATCTTTTCTTCCAACAGCTTTATTTCCTCATTTATTTGAGTAATATTTCGCAAAATAGATTCATACTGTAATATTTTTCCTTCCACATACACTTGCAAGTTTGCTTCGTATGCTTTTTTATCCAACTCCATTAATTCCTTTTGAATTTTAATGTCTTCGTGATTTTCAGCTTCTTTATATTCATCCAAGTATTCCTGATAATCTTTTATTTGATATTCATAATATTTGATTTGCACATTATCGTCCAAAAAATATTCTAAATAATTTTCTCTTACAACCGGAACGTCCGGAGATACCTCTATGGTTTTAAACTCTCCTCCGTATATTTGAATTACCTTTTTGTAATACTCTTTCTGTGCACGAAGATTCTCCAATCCTGTTTCCGTTTCTTTTAACTGCACTTCCAGTTCGGTAACATTAATTTCCGTTGTATATCCTAATTCTAATTTCTCATTTTCTATTTTTATTTTTGTTTTAAGTTCCTGTTGCAATGCTTCCAAGTATTCTTCTTGATATTGACATTTTTGTAGCTTCAATGTATTGCAATATGCCTCATATGCTTCTTTCTCTTTCTTTTTTTGAAAAAGTTGTTCTTTATTGCCTACATAATAACTTTCTTCTTCCTCTGGTGTTTCCGGTGAGATGTTTTCATTTACTTCTGAACTTTGCACTAATAACCTTGTTGAATTTTCACTTAATAAAACCATCCCTATTCCCAAAGCACATATCATAACAATTTTCTTTTTCATTTCCCAGCCAACTCCACAAACTGCTCCAACAACTCAGCCTGTCGTTCAATCACCTTATAGTTCTCCGCTCTCTTTTCTGCATCCTTAACACATGCTTCAAAGCATCCAATGGACTTTAAGAAGGTATCATCCGCAGGAAGTTCTTTTACCTGCTCGCCTTCTTGGGTTTTAATGGTCATGTTTGGGGCGAAGCCTGCTGGGGCGGTGAGGACTCTGCCGGTAAATAAAGTTCCTTTGCTGCCCCAGACTTCTAAGTCACATTTGTAGGCGTTGTCCATGCCGAAGGAAATCTGAACGGTGTCACCATTGTCATTTTCCATTACGGCACTGCCGTATAAATCTACGTCAAATTCGTCGGTGTAGTTCTTTCTGGCGTGGACCACTTTTGCGGTGTCGCCCAGTAACAAATTTCCGAATTTCAAAGTGTAACCGCCACAATCTAAGATGGCACCGCCACCAAGGGCTTTGTTGTATCTGAAATCTCCGGCTGCCCTTCTTGGGAAACCGAAGGAAACACGGTATAATCTTACATCACCGATACTGCCGCTTTCGATTTCCTGACGAATGGCAGCTAACTGGTCGTGGAATACGAACATATAATTTTCATGAAGTGCAAGTCCCTTTTCCTTTGCTGTGGTAATTAAATCCATCGCTTCTTTCTTGCAGGTAGCAAAAGGTTTTTCCAAAAAGACATGTTTTCCGTAGGATAATGCTTTCTTTGCCCACTGATAATGTAGAGCTGGTGGCAATGGTAGATATACAGCATCTATTTTGTCAGAAGATAACATAGTTTCGTAACCGTCAAAGATTTCACCACCGTAGCTTTTCTGAAATTCTTCCGCTTTTTCATGTTCTTTCCCTAACACTGCATCTGCTTTTGCCTGGTCTACTTCTTCCTGAAACCATTCCTCTTTGCTGGCAACTGCTACTCCTGCGTATGCAAATTCTGTCGTTTCCTTTAATGCCGGAAGAAAACGTCTGAATGCAATTTCTGACGGACAGATGATTCCAATACGTATCATATCTTATACCTCCAATAATGACAATAAATTTCTAAGTTGAATGTTTAAACAGTTATTTACCTGTACCAGCTGGTTAAGAGAGCTGTAATTTACCCAGAAATATCCTTCCGGTAATTCACCCAGTTTTTCCTTATCCACTTCCATAATCACATTACGGTTCTGCTCATGATAGAAACGTCCGCCTTCTTCTGAAAGCATAACATCTAACAGAACGCCCCCTCTTGTCTTTAAATTTTTCTCAAATAACTGTTCCACAAGATTTCTGTTTTTTGCCTTTTCAATGGGCTCTTTTTGTATGCTCGGTCCTAATTCTATTTTGTCAAAAGAACCGATTTCCGGTCTGGCACATACTAAGAATTTACGAACACCGTCTTCCACACAGGTAATCAAACCAAACATCGCCTGTCCAATGGCTTTAAATAAAGGCTGTGTCCATTCTTGCACTTCTCTGCCGGAAATGGCAATATCATAAAATCGCACCTTAAAATTGGCTTCCTTTCTGCAGGTAACGCCACTTTCATCCACCTGCCAGTCTACCAATTCATTCAAAGGTACTGCTTTTGTTTTCACTTCATGAAACATTTTATAATTGTTGATGTACTGATAAACTTCTGCTAAATCCTTTGCGGTATCTGTGCAGAAAATAGAGTAAAACAGTGCTTCGTCACGAAAACACACTTTCATTTCCGCTAAATCAGCCTCGTCATATTTACTGGTAACAAATGGAATCCCGGATAAAACAGTACGAGTGTCCATGTTTACCAGATTATCTATTTTCATTAATTCTTTAATCTGTCCTAAGGTCAGCCATTTATAATTAGCATAAACCTCAATATCATCCTCAATCAGCATAATCATATTTCGATTGCGCTTTTTGTAAAATCTGGCGGACTGTTCTGACTGTATCTGGTCGTAAATCACCTGATATTTGGAAGAATTTTCAAAGTATTCAAAATACGTTGGCAGATTTCCTCCATGGGCTCTGGTAAAATTGCTTTTGGTTGCCTGAATCGTTGGTGAAATCTGAACACAGTTTACGTTTCCCGGCTCAATCTTTGCCTGCATAAGGAAATTCAATTCTCCATCAATCATTTTACAAATAATACCAAGATAACCGATTTCCGGCTGAATAATCACCGGCTGCTCGCAAACGAACTCGTCATCCACGAAATTTCGCATTCCCTTGATAGAGAAAAAACTGCGCTTACGATTTAAAATCTCCCCATTATAATCATCATAAAACCAGAACGTGCTTTGGGATATCTTACATTCCTTGATGTCCACATAAGTTTCCTTATTCAGCTTCTGAATCCACCCAATCACATCCTGAGTGGAATTCACATTGCCCTCTGTATTTCTCCACGATTTTACTATACTCTTTATAATTTCTTTCATACCTTATTCCTTCTCTTTACCACATACCATATCGTTTTCTGTAATATTAAGCTGTTCTCCAATGACAAACTGAGGAGATGCATTGATACAAATGTAGATACGTCCCACGTATTCGCCTACCAGCCCAATCATCACCATCAACATTCCACCGATAAACAACAACACCGCCATCAAAGAACTATATCCCGGTGCCAGTTCCGGATTCATTAACTTTTTCACAATGGTAAAGATAATAAAAATTACACCAATTACAGAAGTACCTGCACCCACACAGGTTGCCAGACGCAATGGTTTTACAGAAAAAGCAGTAAATCCATTCAGCCACAGGTTAATTAATTTTGCAAACGTATAGCCGGATTTTCCATCTTCACGCTCTTTGTGATTAATTTCTACGTTTACAATGTTTTTGGTGGTACGAAGCACCAAGCCCCAAATATATGGGTATGGGTTCTGATATTTTGTAATTTCATCAATAATATAACGTTTTGCCACAAAATAACTGGTTAAATGCACACTCTTTGGCTTTTCAATCATCATTTCCAACATTTTGTTGTTCATCATGGTACCGAATTTACGGAAAATATTGTCTTTTCGCTCTGCGTAATAGCCATAAGCCACGTCGTAACCTTCTTTTACCTTATCCACCAGCTTAAATACTTCTTCTGCCGGTGTCTGACCATCATCATCCAAGGTTGCAACGTAATCGCCTGTTACAAAGGTGTAACCTGCCATCAACGCAGAATGTTGTCCGAAATTCTTTGCAAGCTTCACTGCACGAATGTGTGCGTCTTTTTCACACAATTTTGTGATAACACTCCAGACATTGTCCGGAGAATAGTCATTTACCAATAAAATTTCGTAATCAAATTCTTTTCTGGTGTTCATAACCTGTTTTATCTGGTCGGTTACGGTTTCTATTGTATTTTCTGAGCCATAACATGGTATGACGAATGAGATTTTTTCCATATTGATTCCTTTCTTTATGTGGGGAATAAGTAATTTTAAGCAACTGGGGCCTGCACAACCGGTAGTCCATGGGAAGGGCTGCTACAGGGAGGTAAGGGGTACTTGGCGTATCCCGGGCTGGGCTGTGGTGCGGGGTCGCAACCGCTGCACACTCGCCATCCGTGGCTCGGGTGCAGCTTTTCCGGACGTCCTGTCCGGAAATTGCTCGGTTTTGACGGGATACGCAGTACCGCTAACCTCCCTTCCGAAGCCCTTCCCATGGACTACCGGTTGTGCAGGCTTTGTCTGGCTTTAATTTGTCTTATTCCTACATAATGTCAATTTGTAGATTTTTGCTACAGCTATTGGAATGAAAATTCCTAATATTATAATTAGTATTTTAATTAACCATAGGTCTGTGGAGAGATTTAAGGCTCCACAGATTGTCTGCATTAGAGCGAAGATGAATAAATGCAGGCATAGGATGTCCATGGTGTTCACTCCTATTATGATAAGCACTTTTGCTAGGAAATGCAAATATTTTTCTATGAAAAATGAGAACATAATGCATAGGAATGTTCCAAGGAAGGAAGCTGTCAGATAAAATAGCATGCTTTTTCCGTAATCTCCTATGGATATGTTTCCGGTGCCGTTTATTGTGGTGATTAGGATAAATGCCAGTAATGTTAATGGCATGAACCATATTTTTTTTCTTGTAACTGTGATATAGTCTGTGGTTGCCAGTTTTTCGCCGAAGTAGAGTAATGGCATCATGGCAAGTGCTGTATCTATGCTCCACGGCAATAGAATTGGCAAGGTGTAGTGGCAAAGCATGGATAATAGGAACGATGCCAATACGCCCCATTTCTTTTTATCGCCTAAAAAATCGCTTAACATGTAATATACCAGCAGACTAAGAAACAATGCTGGCAAGAACCACATGGGAGCGTTCATGATTTCCATTAGGTATACTTTATCTTCTCCTTCCGGGAAAAGATAGGTTCTGGCATATAGACAGCCTGCTGTTTTTTGCAGAAAATCTGCTACGGTAAAGGAGCCGGATGTTACAGCTCGCAGACTGTACCATGCAAGGTAAAACAGACTGTAAACTCCATATGGAAGTAACAGACGTTTTGCTTTTTTCGCTGCAAAGCTTTTTATGGTTTCGCCATCTTTTTTTCGGAACGTCATGCCCGCAAGGAGGAAAAATTCGGATACGAAAAATACGCCCAAATACTGATTAGTCCTGCCTAACTGCAACTCGATATGATTAATTAAAACAATGATAATTCCTATTGCTTTCGCGATATCCAAATATCCTTTTCTTGCTTTGTTAATTCTTTTCATCTTTCTTTTCCTCTGTGAAACATTTATCTGCCACTTTGTTTGCCAGTTTGATTCCCTTGGCATCCACAAATTTTACAAGCAAGACTGCCAGTAGGCAAATAACTGCCATGGTAATTGCAAAATCCACCAATATTAATTTATAGTAAGACAATGCACCACCGGCATATTTTACTACAATATAACTGGACAGACTAATCATAACCGGCCAGTGTACCAGGTATAAACCGAAACAGTATTTTCCTAAAAAGGCGAAAGGCTTTAATTCAAAAAACTTTTGAAGCAATTCACAGTTTAAAATAGCAAAAAGCATCATTGCTGCACCGATAAAGTGATATACTGTCACCGTGTCCATCCACTGATTTAAGTTGAAAAAGCGGTACATGGTCTGGCTCTGGTCTATTCCTGACGGATAACTGGAGAAAAACAATCCCACAAAGAAAGTTAACCACACAAGAGGCTGTTTTGACTGATACTTTTCCACATACTTCCCGCCATTTACCATAAAGTCGCACATGGCTACCCCCACCATAAACTGGGAGTAATTGGATTCCTGAAATAAAATCAGAAAAATAACGTACAATGGGTAACGCACCTTTTCTTTGCCAAACAGGGCAAGAAATGCAAATACCAACAAGGAACCATACATTTCATAACTCATGGTCCAAAGCGGTCCTACATAGGTTGCTTCATTTAAAAAGAAATTGCCGATAAAAGTTTCTTTTAACATTCCAAGTAAACTTGGCTCAAAATCATTAAATACCACCAGCCAGTCATAGCTTTTGGATATCATGGCTGCATCCTGATGGTAAGTGAGTCCAAATTTCATTAAAAGATAGGCACAGATATTCACCACAACCACTGGAAGAATCAGGCGAAAATAGCGCTTCACTGCTCCACGCTTTAAATAATTTTCATTTCCATTGCGAAAGAACGCATAGCTAAGTACAAAACCACTAGTAATAAAAAATACGCGTACCCCAAAATTTCCATTGTAAAACAAATTTAACGGTGTCTTTCCTATGAGAAGTTCGAACTCCGAACCATTGTGAATTCGTTCCGGCAATGCGGTAATCCACACATTGCAGAAAGCTGCAATAAAATGGGACATCATAACACAAAAACACGCAAACCCTTTATATCCTTCAATGAATTCCAGTCTTTTTTTATTCACCTTTTTCTTCCTCACTTTCTGTTGCAGCTTCGATTAACAGTTTCGTATAAGTTCTTCTTCCCTCTCCGGAAAGATGAAATAAATCCTGATAATATGCCGGATTTCTATTATCAAAAGAAAGGTCTGATGCCTTGATGATTTTTTCATCAGCAACCACTTCTTCCAGCTCTGTTCTCAGTCTTACATAATAATCCGCCTCATCCAAGGTATAATATTTTGGCACTTCAACAAAGCATATATTGATATCTTCTTCCTCACAAATGCTGATAATTTCTCGCAATGCCTGTTTTTGCGTACTATCAATTCCCACACGCTCTCCCGGACTTACAAGATTATCTAAAATTTCGCTGGTACTTCCCATAGTTTCCCTGATATTACCGCCCTTGTAAAATTCCTTTTCCATCACTGCATTAAATACCGGATACAACAGCATATACTCATTGTTTGAGGAAATAAAGAAGTCTGCAAATTCCGTAAAACCTGCTTCACTGTAAGTTACCATATCCTGATACACCTTACATTTCCCCTGAAAATCCAAATCCCAAATCAGCTTGGTATCGCTGATTGCCGGACGAAGTGCGGAAGAATATACATATAAGTCCATATATAAATTATCGATTTTTACATCATTGCGAAGTAACATCTTTAATTCTTCTAACATCTGCACCGGCTGATTTCCATTGTAAGACAGCACAAAACTATTTTCTGAAAGCATTTCTTCTGCGGTATAAATATCAATTCCCTGTCGAAACAGAGAAGACCCCATAAATAAATTAGAAATCTCTCCCTGTTTTATTGCCGCCTGCATTCCACTGCTGGAATTTGGAAATTTATATGCTATGAAATTTTTTACACTAAGAAAGCAGAGGGCAATCAAAAGCCCCACTGCTATCGCTTTTACATATTTCTTCATATATTCACCTAAAAATTAGCATAAATAAAGCCTTGGGTTCCAAAATCTCCCAGACAAATAATTGCAAAAATACAGAATGCGGTCCAGATTAGGGTTTCTTTTTCCCATTTCTCCTCAGATTCTGCAAGCTTTCCATAAGTATAACGGTACTCTCTTATAAGCAACAACCCGCTCATAACCACAACGCTGACAAAATAGCCAAGACTCATAATGTCCCCGGTAAATACCAGTACCGTCTGCAAAATTGCATCCATGGAGAAGGACATTTCCATACATATTTTTGCCAGTATCTGAAATGCCTGTCCAAAGCTGTCTGCCCGAAAGAAAATCCAGCCCACCGTCACAAGCAGGAAGGTGACTGCAATTTTTCCAAAGCGAAGCAATGTCTTTGTACCACGTACACTTTCCTGTTTTTGTACTTTCTTACAGAAACAATTTAAGATTCCGTGATACAGTCCCCAAAACACAAAGGTAAAGGCTGCTCCATGCCACAAACCGCTGACAAGAAAGGTAGTCAAAGTATTACGAATTTTAGCCAAATTCCCTTTTCTGCTTCCGCCGCACGGAATATAAATGTAATTCCTAAGCCAAGAAGAAAGACTTATGTGCCATCTTCTCCAGAAGTCTTTGATGCTGACGGAAAGGTAAGGACAATTAAAATTAGCTTTCACATCAATTCCAAATAAGGCAGATACCCCGATACTAATGTCAGAGTATCCGGAAAAATCACAGTATATCTGCATAGAATACAGTATTGCCCCAAACAGACAGGTTAATCCGTTCTGACTGTCTGTGGCACCATAAACAGTATTTACATACCCTGCCGCCACATTGGCAATCACCAGCTTTTTCATATATCCTGTGGAAATTAATACAATGGCTTTTTTGATATTTTCTTCTTTGTAAACCAACGACTCATTTATCTGAGTCAAAAAATTATCCGGTGTATCAATAGGTCCTGCAATAATTTGGGGAAAAAACAAAAGATAAGTACCGTAAGACACCAGACTTTTTTCTGCCTTGATACTTCCCCGGTACACTTCCACCAGATAACCCACCGCCTTTAAGGAATAATAGGAAATCCCTATCATTGCCAGCAATTCAAACACTTTACTTGTGTGATTCACGCCAAAGAAATGTAACACAATATCCACAATTTCTGAAAAGAAGTTCAAATATTTTGCAATCCCAAGAATCAATACTACAATGGCAACCGTTCCTGTCAGCAAAAGTTTTGCTGATTTTCCCTGGCCCCTTTGCCTTTCTATCTGTCCTGCCGCAGCAAAAGTCACAATCACCGTTCCTAAGGCAAGACAAAACACTTTCCAGTCCAGACTTATGTAAAATATCACACTTCCCAAAAACAACAGATATTTTCTGTATTTTACCGGCAGCAGATAAAAGATTAGCAACATAACAGCCATAAATAGTAAAAAACTTATGGTATCAAAGGTCATGTGTTTCCTCCTTCTTTATGCATGTTCCATTTCTTTCTGGGGTGTGCTGTATTTATAATAAAAATCCTTTGCCACTTCATACATGGCAAACAAAAATCCTAACGCCAATGCTACATATGGAATTGGGAATGTTCCTGTTACAAAGCCCACATAACCGCCTAAGGAACATGCAACAGCCAGTATCGGAACATAAAATTTCTTTACATTATATAAGCCATAGGCTACCGCCAGCAAATCTGCCACATAACCGTATCTTTCATGCATATATGGTAAAAAGAAGGTTACTACCATTAAAATCAACAAGCCTGCATGTATCATAAACTCCACATCCGGTTTGATTTTTTTCGTTGCCATATAAAACATAAGGAAAATCAATAATCCAAAGGTGAACCATACACCGGCTCCACCGATATATTCCTGCAGCATATCCACTACTGTAAGGAAATAGGCATTTGGACGGTTCATGGACAAAATTTCTGTGTATTCGCCATAATGATTAAAGTAAATCAACAATAAATCTTTCAGACTTCTTCCTGCAATCCATGCCGGTATTACTGACACAAAATAAGTCGCCGGAATCAGCAGAAAATGCCAGATTTTCATATTTTTCTTTTTCACCCATAACACAATGTATAACGGTAACAGGAATAAACACTGTAATTTCAAGGCAAATGCCAGTCCGTAAAATAAAAAGGATTTCACAGGCTTGTCTTTTGCCAGAAAATACATACTGAAAATCAATGGTGCCGCGTAAGAAGAATCCACCTGTGCCCACAAAGCACTGTCAACTACTACGGTCGGCAACAGCAAAATAATGGCATACATGGATAATGCCATTGTTTTACTTTTTCTTCCTTCGTATACCAACAAAGCACAGCCAAACGCCAAAATAAAGTCACACAGACCAAAAAACGCCTTTACTGATGTCAGATAAGAACATGGTAAATAAGAAAGCAGGGTAAAAGCATACATGTAAAGAGGCGGATAATTTCCCACTTCCACACCCAGAGAACGGATTCCACCCAATTCCTGAATTCTCTCCATCCATGGGCCAATAAACAAATTATAATCCGCTCCTGCATACCCTTTCATAGAGTAGCGCATCAAAAGTCCTGCCACAGATACTCCTATGAGAAATAGAATATCCAAAACAGTTAGTCGCACCTTACCTATAGTTACTTCTTTTTTAATCCATTGTCTGATTGCATTATCCATTAATAACATTCTCCATTAATTTAATTCTTTGATATATTCTGCAATGGCATCTTCCCACTGTGCAAATTTATAATCTGATGTAAGCTTTAACATATAGTTTTCCAGTACAGAATATGCAGGTCTTGGTGCCTTTGCATTAAATTCTGCGGAAGTGATGCGGTTTACCTTAGTAGAAAGTCCTTTCAGACGGAAGATTTCTTCGGTAAAATCTGCCCAACTGCAAACACCTTCACAAGTTCCGTGGAACAAGCCATAATTGTCGGTAGGAATCAAATGCGCAATAGCCCCTGCCAATTCCTTTGTGCTGGTTGGAGAACCTACCTGGTCATTTACTACGCTGACTGCATCATTAGTTTCAGATAAACGAAGCATTGTTTTTACAAAGTTCTTTCCATCGCCGTAAAGCCATGCGGTACGAATAATAAAGTATTTGTTGGCAAATGCCTTTACAAATTCTTCTCCTGCAAGCTTTGTTTTTCCGTAAGCTCCCTGAGGTCCTACCGGGTCAAATTCTGTATATGGTCTGGTTCCTTTTCCGTCAAATACATAGTCAGTGGAAATATGTACCAATTTTGCATCCACTTCGTTTGCTGCTAAACTTAAATTGCGTGGTCCGATAGCATTGATTCGGTAAGCGTTGTCCAAATCAGTTTCACAGGCATCTACCGCTGTATGAGCCGCACAGTTTACAATAACGTCCGGTCTTTCTGCTTTCACTGCCTTCATTACATCGTCTACTTTTGTGATATCCAAATCAGCCACGTCTGTATTTACAAATGTTACATTTGGATCGTCCTTATACTGTAAATTTACTGCTCTCCCTAACTGTCCGTTACATCCTGTTACAAAAATCTTCATGTTACAATTCCTCCGTTTTCTCTATTTTTATTCCTTAGATTCTATTTTGCTCTGTTCCAAACTTAATTTTAACTCTTTTAGCTCCCGCGCTTCTTCTTCCCGCAGCTTTTCCTCAATGGCAAGACGCTGTGTCAACTGCTTTAACTTGTCCTCCAACTGGGAATGTTCTATGGTCTGCATAAACAATTTAATCATCAACGCAAAAATTACAAGAAGAAATACACAGTTGATTGGTGACTGCATACCCACAGCTCTGGTTAACATAATCATAAGGCTTGGGAAAATACTGATAATCAACAACATTCCCGCAAACACCAGCCAGAAGATAGCGTATTCTATCTGAAGTTTGGCATGTCTTATTCTCTTTAAAATATAAAGCATGGTACTCAAAGAGGCTGCAATCAGCAGCAAACGTAATACTATTCCCATAAGCTACCTCTTTCTAAAGTTCTGTATAAACAAAATGGATATCAGCATTCGCAGCATATAATTCATGGAGCGCCCAAGGGTCAAATAGCTCTCTCCCTCCATACGCTCTTCCATATCTGCCTGCACTTCTGTGATGGTAGCTCCCTGTTTTAGCAAAAAGGAAATGGTATCCGGCTCCGGACCATAATTTAAACTTAACGCAAACTCTTTAATCATCTTTTTGCTAAACATACGCATACCGGAAGTAGGATCTTTTATCTTACATCCGGTAGTCATGCGCATTGCCGCCGAAATGAAAAAGCTTCCTAACATTCTAAGACTGATTGGCTTTTTCTTTTCCACAAAACGGGAACCGATGACAATGTCATATCCTTCTTCAATTTTTTCTATCATAGAAGCAATAAATTCCGGTCGATGCTGTCCATCGGCATCAAACTGTATGGCACAATCATACTTTTTCGTATAAGCATATTTCAATCCTGTCTGAAACGCTCCGGCAAGCCCTAAATTGACCGGCAAATCAATCAGATTGTACCCACATTTCCGGCATATCTTTGCGGTATCATCCCCTGAACCATCATTAATTACCACATAATCATATTGGGGATAATCACGCTGTAGTTCTTCCACAACCCTTACAATATTCATTTCTTCATTGTAAGCAGGTATGATTATCAAACACTTCATAGTATCCTCCATTTTCTACTTTCCAAGCAGTATCCACTGTTCCTTCTGATACAACACTTCGCAGTCTGTAAGGGCTTCCTTATATTGTTCATAAAAATCCATGGATAAATAAATTACTGCCTGTTCTTCCTGTAAAAATGCCTGTACGCCTCCATTTTTACAACGGTAATCACCTTCTAATTCACCCAACAGATGATTACACTGTGTCCAGTATTCCGGATATTCCGGTACATTTAACTCAATATAAGCATTGGCACCTGCATATTCAGAATCCCTGTCTACGCTTTCTGCAAGGAAATTCTGAAACTCATCCCCTGCAAGGTCGCGAATACTTGTGTAAGTATCTTTCATTCCTCGTGCTAACGCAATCAGGCAAAGACAAAGGCTGATTACTTTCAAGGAATAAATCAGTTTTTCATCCTTTAATAACCTGTCCATAAAGATGGATGCACAGATAAATAACGGAATTAACACTGGATATACATACCAGTTTAATTTAGTTGCCGCAATAGAAAATCCTAAGAACGGTACTAAAAACCAGCACACATATCCTGCAATTTCGCCTGCATTTTTCTTTACAAAAATTCTGCTAAAATATAAAATTCCACCAAAGCATATCATCAAGGCAGGTAAATATATTTTATCATCACAGAAGATAAATTCAAAATAATAGTTAAATGGGAAATTGTGATTTTCAATCCCTTCTCCAGTTCTTTTTAACAAATCATACTCTAACATTCCCTGCAAAAATGTAATTCCATCCTGAGAAAAACGTACTCCCGCCCAGATTCCCAATGGCAGCAAAAAGCTTAACAAAAAGCACAGCCACTGTTTTGGGGACAGTTTTTTGATTTCACCGGAAATCAGTAAATACAATCCGCCGATTGCCACAATCATCATGGCATGCCAACTTTTCGTCAGGAAAGCACAGGCAAACATAAATCCGCAGATATACAGCATATACTTTTTCTTAGGTATCAAAAACATAGCAAGCATGGCAAAGGTAAAAAACATCACATACATACAATCCGCATCACCGGAACGAATCATATGATATTCAAAACATCTAAAGTTTGCTGCCAGAAATGACATTACAAACAAAGATGCCAATTTCCCATATCTTTTTACAAATAAGCCCACTACAAGGCTCATAACACAATAACAGAGTGCGGAATAAAAACGCATTCCAAACACACTGTAACCAAACAATTTATAGCCTAACATAACTCCGTAAAAACTAAATGGCGGCTTATAGTTCCAATAGTCCGTTTCGTAACCATACGTATTTACCACATAGTTTCCGTTTTGCATCATTTCGTAGGCATTGACACCATGTCTTGCTTCATCCCAGCTATTCACATAAGCTGCATCCAGACGCCAGAAACTAAAAAAGACAATCAATGCCATCAATATGGCAAATAAAATCCAATAATATTTTTCCACAACCTGTATCATTGTATCGTATATTTTCTTCATAAACAATTCCCTTCATAGAAATTTAAGACTTTTTCTAGCGCTTACGCACAAACTGCAGTAAGACTCTGATGGTACGCACAATATCTATCCACCATGCAAATTTAATGTTATTTTCCTTTAATGCCCGATGTCCTTCCTTCAGTCCTTCCAAATAAGAACCAAGGCTGTTGGTACTGGTACCCCCGTGGGACATCATAATCAGTACACGGTCGATGTAAGACAATTTCACGTTTCCATCTTTTAAAATTCGTATCATATACTCATAATCCGCAGATATACGATAATCTGTCTTATACAATCCATAAGTGTCATAAACATTCTTTTTCAAATACAGTGTAGGGTGTCCCGGCATCCAGCCTTTTTTGATATTTCCCTGTCCCTGTTTCCAGTAGCGAACGATTTTTTCGCCATCCATATAATACAAATCTCCATGCACACCATCTGTGCCTTCTTTTTCTATGATATCTACCATATCAGAAATCACGTGTTCGTCTGTAAATCGGTCAAAGCAACACCCCACCAAATCTCCGGTTGCCATGGAAATCCCTTTGTTTAAGGCATCATAGATTCCTTTGTCTTTTTCTGATATATATTTCATTTTCCCCTGAAACAGCGGCTTGTATTCCTCCAATACTTCTATGGTGTTGTCTGTAGACTTTCCATCCACCACAATGTATTCGATATTTTTATAGTCCTGTTTCAGAATTTCTTTCATAATTCTCTTTAAATTTTCTGCATCATTATAAGTGGTTGTAATGATGGATACTTTTAATTCCCTCATGTTAATCTCCTGCATTTTTTATTTTTCTATAAAGAGAAATATATTCTTCAAATCTCTTATTTTTATCGTATTCCCTGCCTTTGTTTAAGCAGTCTTTTCGTTGCAACGGATGTTTTTTCAAGGTAAGCAAAGCTTCATAAATGCCTTCTGCACTTTTTTCTTTTGTTGCCAGACCACAAGTTTCATCTATGCTTTCTGTACTGCCGCCGGTATCAAAAGTCACCACAGGCGTGCCACAGGCAAGGGCTTCAATATTTGTGGTAGGAAAATTATCTTCCAACGTGGCATTTACATAAACATCTGCTGCCTGATAAATTGCCGCCAGTTCTCTGGCTCCATTGGTTCTCTCCAAACCAATAATATTATCCGGAAGTTTTTTCTTATCTTTTTTATTTACGCCAACCAATACTATCACTGTATTTTTATGATTTAGCATCGCATTTTTGTCTGCATTCTTTAAAAGTTCTGCCAGTTTTACAAAATGTACCAAGCCTTTTCGCTTTTCCCATACATTTGCAACACCCAGCACCATAAATTTATCCTGAATCCCGTATTTTTTCCGAAATGCTTTTCCATCGGCTGTGTCGTTGAAATTCTTCAATTCAATGCCGTTTGGTATCACTTCCACCGGGTAGTCCTTCAACATAGACTGTTTTACTAATCCTTTTAACCAGTGGGACGGTGTCACCAGCGTAAGATTTTTCACACCTAAAAATGCCTGTTTTTTACGTCTGTAAGACTTCTGTGAATAATCCATAATGCTGTAGGGATAGCTTTGGAAATGTTGAGGACATTTTCTACATTCCTCTTTCCATTGTTCACACCCTGCATAATCAAAATAGGCACAATGCCCGGTAAAACTCCAACAGTCATGTAACGTCCATACCACCGGAATATCTGCCTCTTTTAAATAGGTAAATAACCGTTCCACCTGCAGATAAAAACCGTGTATATTGTGAAGATGAATAATATCCGGCTGTTCTTCTTTGATTTTTGCAATGATTTTTTCCGTCATTTTTCCGGAACCAAAGCCGCCCTTACCGGTAACAACTCCCAACAAGGCATGGCTGTAAAAAGAAGCCTTAGTTCCTATTTTTACTGCGTTCACAGAGTCAGGCGCATCATTTCGCCCATAAAGAATGATTCCATCTTCTCCCTGTTCTTTTAATGTATGATAAATATCCGCTGTGATTTTCCCTACGCTTCCGCTTCCACAGACGGTATTGATAAGCAAAACCTTCATGTTTCCTCCATGGGTTCCCTTTACATCATAAAAAAGTATGGTATAATGCAAGAGGAACTTGTTTCCAAATTTTATAGAAAGTTGGACATACTATGATAATAATACAACCTTCCGGCGGTTTATGCAATAGAATGAGAGTAATTAATTCAGCCTATCTCCTTGCACAAAAGAAGAATTGCAAGCTTTTAGTGCTATGGAAAATGTGCGATGAATTGAATTGTCCTTTCGAAGAATTGTTTCTTCCGCCTAAAGAATTTCGCATTATAAATTTCAAAAGTAATTTTAACATAAAAAAATTATTTTACCAATTCTCAGCAAAACAGCGTTTTCAAAATGAAGATATCGAAAACAACAAAACAGACGGCGTTTTACATACTGATTTCTTTGACCGTCTGTCTTCTTCCTGCTATATCTTTACTTGGGAACATTTTTATCCGGCAAATGACTATCATTTGTTTGTTCCTACTGCTTCTTTAACCAAGAGAATCGATGATATCGCAAAGGATTTTGGTGAGCATGCTGTGGGTGTTCACATTCGAAGAACCGACAACACTTGGGCGATTGCCAACAGTAAAAGTGATGAGTTTTCCGTTGCCATCCGCAAAGAATTAGAGCAATTTCCGGATGCTAAGTTTTATATTGCAACGGATGATATTACAGAGGAAGAACGCCTTCGAAAGGAATTTGGTAACGCGATTGTATCCAATACCAGTAAAACTCTTGCTCGTGACAGCGTAGAAGGGATGCATGATGCGTTGATTGATTTGTTCTGCCTTTCCAGGACTAGTAAGATTTTTGGAAGTTTTTATAGTTCGTTTACAGATATTGCGGCGGATATGCGGGGGATTGAGAAAATTGTGGTGGGGAAGACGATGGATAGTTGATTTGTGAGGGGATTGGCTATGAGGACGAAAAAAGAGTCTGGCAGCGTCTGGGGAGCCGCGTACAGTGCCTATGACTAATCCACACATTCGTAAGCTTGTGAGGCGTTTCGCCTAGTGGGGATCGCACCTCACAACCTAACGACTGTGGGATGGATTCTCCGGCACTTCCCGCTTGATCCTCCCCAGACGCTGCCAGACTCTTTTTTCTGTTCATTGGCAAAATCCTGGCATAGATAAACTATTGTATGGTCTTTCCACGACAAATTTGGGGAATTGTGGTTGGCTGGCTACACTTTTGATTTTAATTCAAGTTGTAGCTAGCCTTTTTTTAATTTTGTTCTTATTGAATATCATATTTGGGAATCCCTTATCAGAGGGGTACTCAAACATTGGAAATATCCGGTTAATGCTATCCCTCATGAAAACTTTCAAGTATGCGATAAAAACAGCTGCATTTCATGCTTGCAATGTGTTTCTATATGTCCACAAAAAGCTCGACAACTTAATTCTATTATCCTCAAAATTGCAGAACTGAAAATGTACAATTTGTGTAATAAAAGGAAAGAAAATCAATTATATACTCCTTATGAATGACATAAAAACCGTACCGTAGTTTATGGCAGTATGGCTACAATTATACCTACGATTATCGCTACCGGAATTCCTATTAGTGTACCTAGAAAACCAGCTTTTATGTGAAACCAGTAATCTTTATATTCTTTCATTCCCTCAGTTCCCGGGATGATTATTTTTTTGCTGTGGCAGAACCAGACACAGTCTAGGATGAATGCATCATACCAGTTAACTACCAGCCATAAGCGGTAACTTATGAGCGTTCCCTGCCAAAAGGTTTCTGCATGATTTACGTTTTTTACTATAAATGCTAACAAAAAAGCTATCACTAGGGCAACCAAAGATTTTACAATGATAACGCCTTTTGAGCTTCTTTTATGCTTTTCTGTAGTAAGACCTAGGGCAATTGCTTTTTCTGCTATGGCAGGGGGATAATCGTGGATTGCTCCTATTGGATTTTTTCGCACGGATGGAATTACAATTAGTGTAAATATAATACACAAAATAATACTTTCGATGATAAATATGTTCATGCTCAACTCTCCCTTCTATGATTTGGCAAATCTTTTTCTGCCAAAATATCTTAATGTATGTTTCTTATATTTCTGGTATTCTTCTCCAAACATTTTTTGCATATGTTTTTCTTCTTGTAAAATCTGAAGATGTAGCATTACCGCTGCCCAGACTGACACGCACAGTAACGGGATATTGAAAAACATCAAACATACAGAAAGATATAATAAGTCAAAACCAACAAATGCTGGATTTCTGCTCCACTTATAGATGCCATCTGTAATTAGCGTTGTCTTTTCTTCGGGAATTCCTACTCTCCAACTACTTTTCATTGTTATGGTTGCTACTGCAAAGAAAAGTACTGCACAAAGACCTATTGCAATTCCTATCATTCGGATTTCCGGCTTTAAACAGGTCTTTTCTCCCAAAATACTAATTATTTCAACTACCACTGTCGCCACAGTTGCAACACTCATAATTCGCTCAATCACCAATACATTCTTAGGTTTCGTTCCGGTTCCCAGTTGGTTTGTCTTAATTGACTGTTTCTTTTGAATTATAATTTTGGCAACATAAAATGTATAAAAAGCTATCAGAATTAAAATTGCCATTATTTGAAAAATCATCTGGAACACCTCCTATTTGCGGAAATGAAAATACTAATTGTTTTTCTCTGTTTATATGAACATTCAAACACATATTCATATGTTTGTCAATATTTTCCTTTCCACCAAGAATAAGAGGCAGCCGAAAGGCTACCTCTACTAATCTAACTCTTTTTCAATTATAATAATGAATTCATCTTTTTCCCCTATAGTTTTTAACATACCGTTTTGCAACCACATAAGCAAGCACCCCGGCAATAAACAGGTCGATTCCAAACACCATAAGTGCAGCAGGTACATTCCCATCCTGCCAGATTCCTATTCCGACCATGGCAATTACTCCTATAAGTGCCCCGTAGATTAATAACAATATGAGAGATAATATTATTCTGATTGGTAATATCACCTTTTTGCTCGTACTTAATTCAAAAGTTCCCTCAATAATGATTTCCAATATTAATTCTAATACAAACTCCATCTCATGCCTCGCATTTTTTTATATTTGCACTTAGTCTACCCTCTGATTCAAATCCTCCAACTTATTTCTAACGCTGTCAGAAATACTCTTGACTACATCTGCCTCAGCAACGATTTCTTCGGTGCAGGCAGCAAGGTTTGATAGGCGGTCATTGATTTCTTTGATTTCGTGGTTAAGTTCTTCGGCTTCTTCCATCAACATTTTGATTGCTTTTACAATTTCAATTCGGTTGAAATCGCTTTGTTCTGACATAGCACGGCTTGATTCGGATAATGCTTTTATCTCGTCTGCCACCACGGCAAATCCCCTGCCGGCTTCTCCACTTCGTGAGGCTTCTACGGCAGCATTTAAAGACAGTAAATTTGTCTGATTTGCGATTTTGGCAACGTTTAAATTGTTGCTTTCTAATTCCTGCAATAATTTTCCGATTCCTTCAAAAGAAGTATTCAACATATCGCAGAATTCAGCAATTTTAATCATAGCACCACTGATTTCTGTACTTTCTGTGGCATTAATATTATTTCCACGAAGCATTTCATCTAAAGAGCGATTTAATGTTTCAAAATCTTCTTCTATAAAACGTGAAATTTCTTCGTTCTTTCTTAATATTTTTTGATTCTGTGCTTCTATCTCACCAGAAAACGCTTCCATTTCCTCTTTGATGTAATGAACACAGTTTTGCGGTGTATTGGTGCCATTGTAAATAGCTGTTGCCATTTCCTGACAATTATTATATCCGCAAGCTCCACAGTTAACCATTCGGCTGGCGGGAGTTATTTTCTTCATTTTGCGGAATATTCCTTCTAAATCTGACTGCATTGGCATCTTCAGAGATATAGTATCTGATTTATCCGTATAATGTCGCACAAAATCTTCTATACGGAGTTTTGAAAACTTCATATTTAAAAGTGCCAGTCTTTGTTTTGGAGAAAGATGTGCTGAAAAAGGTGTCAATGCAAACTTTTTCTTACATTTTTTCTTTATTTTTTGCAATTCAAAATAAGTGTCTTCAGAAGCTGCTTTCTCTTCCTCAATTCCTGTTCCATACAGACAGCCTTTATCGCAATTTAAAATATCCACCATAAACGGTAACGGTGCATTACGCTGCACTCGTTTTTTATAGTCTTCCAGAAAATCGTATGCATGTTTTTCTCCCTCTACCTGACGGATAAACACATCTTCGCCACAGAACCAATAAACATTTTCTTTTAATCCTCCCGGCATCGGATAAATAGAGCCAAGACCATACTCTATTTCATCCTTTACATCCGTTCCTGTAATTTGATGCTCTCTCACATATTTCATAAAATGCTCGAATGTCAAATTATAAGAAACATATCCATGTGTGTTTGGATCTGATATTTCTGATTTTTTCGCGATACACGGACTGATAAATGCTAACTTGTCTGTAAGCTTCATGTATTTTTTTGCATAAATCGCAGTACACATCAAGGGACTCTGTATCGGCACCAACTTTGGAATAAGTTCCGGTGTATAGCGTTCGATATAGTTTACCACTGCCGGACATGGCTGTGAAATGCCACCTTCGAATTTATGCTTTGTGATATAATTAATATATCCCCAAGTAGTAATATCTGCACCAAAACTTACACTGATAATACGATTTACCCCAAGTTTTTTAAGTCCACCCAGCACTCTGCCATATTCATTTGGATAATTTGCCAGAAACGCTGGTGCTACTAAAACGGAAATTCTCTCTCCGCTTCTTAAATCTGCAAAAAACTTTTCTGTATCGTCTTCAAAACTTCTGGCATTATGTTCACAAGCGTCAAAACACGCTCCACATTTAATACAATTTTCCCCATGTACCTCTATTCTCTGCTCTCTTTCGGATACATTCACAGAATAATTTGCTGTAAGCACAGGGCAGACAGAAATACAACGATTACACCCCTGACATTTTTCATTGGTGTATACCAATGAACTCTCCTTTGTACTATTCATACCTTCATCCCCTTTTATTTTCTAACCTTTTCGAAATACTTTCTACAATCCAGATCCCCATATCTAAATTGCACTCGTATAATCTATTATACATTATTTGGAAGAAAATAGCAAAATGGATTTTGTCTATTTATCCCTTGATATTCCAATATATTTTACTTCCACGGACGCTTTTTATCCGTCCACCCTTTTTCCTTCCAATACTTTGCATCTGCTTCATTCCATCCACTCTTTTGTGCCAGACGCATAACATTGAAAAACGCTTTCACCTTCAATGATGGCTTTACTTTTCCTTGCTTTTTCTTAATTTTCCCTGCTAAATCTGTGGTCTTTTTTTCAACACTCTTTTTTATCTTATCATCCACTCTTGCCCATGCTACTTCCCTAACTGCTACCCCATACTGATAAGTTTTGGCAACTCCCCAGAAGAATGTGCTATGCGCCATATCTTTATTGGTACTTTTCATCCCTGCGCCTGCGGCTGTGGATATACATACTGCCTGTTTACGAAACATTTTTTCTTCCGGACGATGTACCATCCATCGATAACCATAATGGTCTAAAAATGCTTTCATTGCTCCAGTAACATGATAAACATACACAGGGCTTGCCAAAATCAGTACATCCGCCTCATCGATTGCTTCTGTGAGCGGCTTTAATTTTTCGTAATGAGGACATAAGGTTTCCGTTTTCCCAAAACAGTTAGTACATCCTACGCAAAAAGAGTCAAAATCCCTTGGCAGAAAAATTTCCGTGATTTCACCCTCAAGTTTCTCTGCAAGCAACTTAGCAATATGGTAGGTTGAACCTTTGTGATTTTGACCATGTATAATTGTTATTTTCATTTTTCCTCCGTTTTTTCAACTCATTATATCTTCTCGTTATACAGTTATTTCTATCTGATTTGCTTCAAATCCTACAATACAGCTTTCATAATATCCATCACCGGTCACTCTTGGACCACTTATAACCTCATACCCGTCTTTTTGCATCTGCGCTGTAAGGCTATCCACTTTTTCTTTGCTTCCTACGCTAAATGCCAAATGGATGTATCCTGTTCTTGTTAAGCTTTTTTCGCTCTCTACCATATCTGGTTTCGTCATAATTTCCAATCGGGAACCGCTGTCAAATGTTAAAAAATAGGAACGAAAATCTGTTGTTTTATTATGATAACCTTCGTTTGGTACGGCGTTAAAATATTTAACAAAAAACGCTTTTGCTGCTTGTAAGTCATTTACATACATTGCAATGTGTTCGATATGCATAGCTTTCAATCTCCTCTCATTTTTTCATCTCTAAATATGGTAAAATTTCGTATCCACATTTTTCGTATACTTTTATAGCTTTTTCATTTTCTTTTTCCACTTCTAACCTTAACACTGCATCAGGATATTTTCCTTCGATAAATTCAAAAAAACAACTGCCAATTCCCATCCCTCTGTAAGTCTCTTTAATATACAAATCTTCAATCCATATACACGGTTTGCCAAACTCAGTGGAAAAACTCTTGGCAACCATTGCATAGCCCTGCACTACTTCTCCCTCTTGGAAAATATATCCTTCTGCGTATGGGCTGTCGCCAACACAACTATCTATATCATTATTAAATATTTCTTCTGACCCATTGCTCAATACTGCCGGAGAAGCATAAAACACCCGCATCATCTCCAGAACGCAGCTTTTGTCTTCTTTTTTCATAGGTCTTATTTTATTATTCATCTGATAATTTTTCTCCTTTAAGCTAATCAACTTTTAAAATAGGCCATCTCCTTTCATGCAGAAGATGACCTTCATTATATTAATATAGTACTATTTCTTACCTTCCTGTGTTTCTAACTGCTTTTTTAAATTTTCTATTTCCATTTGCATTTGTTGCAATTCCTGTTTAATCTGTGTTACTTCCTGCTTTGCCTGTGTCACTTCCTGCTTTGCCTGTGTCACTTCCTGCTTTGCTTGCTCTACTTCCTGCTTTGCTTGTGCCACTTCCGCTGCTGCCTCTCTCCGGGCTTTGGCAATCTTTTCTGCTGCTTCCTCTTCATATTCCTTCTGAAACAACCTCATAGTCTTTTCTTCATCATATTCGGTTAATATCATATCCTTCACCTCCGCCTGATGACTTATTAATATTTCTTTCAGGATATCTTCTTGAATACACTCTTTCACTGCTCTATCCACAGCTTCTTCTATCATCATGGTTCTCTTATATTTTTTCACTTTACTGATAAACACCGCATATTCACCTAATACTTTGCACTTTTTCATAATTTCTTTGTTATGCCCGTAATTGATATTTAACTGCAATACTTCCAGTTCCATACAAGCCTTTATATTATTGTTGGCAAAACTGTCAGAAAGCTTTAAAATTTTTCGTTCGCATATAAATAACATCTTCCTTTCCTCTTGGAAATTGCATATGAGTTTAATGACTATATAACTCCCGCATACTATATTTTCTATGATAACCTAGAAAAAATATGCTTGCAATATATTTCAACTACTTTTTATAAATAATCTTAAGTAAAACTGCATATGCATCTTCCATTTTTTATTCTGTTGGGAATTTTCATTCAGATTTGAATGAATCCGTTGACTTTATTAGAATAACACATTTTAGAAAAAATGTCTATTTTTTTGAATAAAAAAGTAGTAGCTACTCCCCTAAAAGGGGAGTAGTTACACATCACTAACTCCCTTTTTTCTCCATCCCATCCAGATAAACACACCAATGCAAATAATCACAGACACACCGGAACCCACGGTAGTGGCAAGCCCCATAGGTAGCAAAGTATCCGTAAATTGTTTCGATGCCAGATATGCCAATGGAATTCTGGCACAGGTAATAGAAATCAGATTGTGGAGAAAAGAAATTCCGGACAATCCATAAGCACAAAAATATCCACTGAAACAGAAATGAATTCCTGCCAAAATACAGTCCCAGACGTAACCACGCATATACTGACTCCCCAGACGTATCACTTGTGCATCTTCCGCAAACAATCTGATAAACTGTTCCGCTGCCAACTGCATTACAAGCACAGAAAGTACACCAAAGGAAACCGTAATCATAATCCCATACCACGAAAGATGGAACTGATAATATTATAAGCTGTAATAAATGGGATTCCCGCAAAACAAATCATCAGATAGGCAATGGTGCCGTTTACTGCTTCTTTTGGAGTAGACATAACCGCCACAATCGGCTTTACCGCCCAAAAAAGTGCCACCGTTATAACAACTGCCACCCCCATAAATAACGTAATGGTATTACCTATGGCAATACAGGCGTCTTTTCTTTTCTCAGCGCCGATAAATCTGCCAATCATAACCGTCGAACCCATCGCAAGTCCCACAATCATAACGGTTACCATATACATCACCTGACTGCCGATAGACACCGCAGTCGTACTCTCCACACCGTTGAATTGTCCAATAATGAATAAATCTGCCATTCCATAAAGCGTCTGCAAAAAGTAAGATAGTAGATACGGCAGTGAGAAGGACAAAATAGTTTTAAATACGCTGCCTGTGGTTAAATTCTTTTCCATATAATTTCTCCTTCGTTATGTGTTACAAAGCCAATTTAATTATTTATTCCTATTTTCTCCCCATCCTCCGGCACAAACAAATTACCGGAAAAGAACTTTTCCCCTTCCGTTGTATACAACTTCTTCCGCTCCTTGATATGGCTGTCCTCTGTGTGCATTAAAATAAGATTTTGAACCTTCATAGCTTCTGCCATACAGCAGACATCCTTTACTGTACTGTGGTGTTTTTCATGGGGTTTGAATTTCTCACATTCGGAATCCAGACAAAATGCTTCATGAAGCAAATATTTTACGCCGAAAGCTTGGTGACTGAGTTCTTCTTTTAAGGGCTCGTCGCCGCAAAACAACAGGCTTTCTTCTTCTATTTTGAAACCGTATTGTAAAAGTTTGGTGGACTGAATATCAAAGAATGTTATTTTTCGATTCAGTATCCTATGAGAATCTCCATCCTGCAAGTTTACAAATTTAATTCTATCTCCAAATAAATTAGTTATTTTAGCCATTAAAACTATTTTGCAAATGGTTTGCAAATTTTCTATTACTTGTTCGTGTGCGTAGATTCTTAAATCGCCACTATATTCCTTTTTGTTCATTAACTGACCTATAATTCTTATCATCCAAACTACGCCCAATATATGGTCTGAATGGGCGTGTGTCACAAATAAATCGTGAATCTTGGTTAACGGAATATTCTGTTCTTCTAAGATACCCAGTATTTGATTACCGCCTCCTGCATCAACCATAAAATATTCATCATTCTCGCTTAAAACAAAGCATGTATTGTAGCACTTTGTTACCACTGCATTTCCCGTTCCAAGCATCGTAATATGCAATTTATTATTCATATTGTTACCTCTCCTTTCCGTTCTCATTTAGTGTCTTTCATAAGCTGTCAGACACTGCCTGCTCCACTTCTCCAACCAACAAACCATAATATATTCTTCTCCCTTTTCCTCCACAATCTCAAATCCCAGCTTCTCATACATTTTAACTGCATAATTTGCTTTTTGCACCGATAACGAAGTTTTTTCATATCCTCTTTGTGCAAGCTCCTTAAGCATCCTTTTCATTAATGCTGTACCGATTCCATATCCTCTATATTCCTTGTACAAAGAAATGGCTATGGACAAAACGCCATCCTCTATATGTCCATAATCATTCATTATTCTTGCCCATACAGCACCAACCAATGCTTCATCCACTTGTGCCACAAAACAGATATCATTCTGCCTTTTTCCAAAATCTGCAATATATACTTGCAGTTCCGGTAAATTAATTGCTGACTTTTCCGGTGCTTGTTCTCCTTCCGGAACAAAGATTGCCTCATAAAGGAAATCATTCAAACGTCCATATTCTTCCTCATTCATTTTCCTAATATTATAATTCATAACTGCCCCCAATGCATCAAATCTTTACAAGTGGTAATCCTTATACTATAATACTAGCATAGTCTGCGCGTGTAAAGTTAGTAAAATTCTAAATGTGCGGTAGGAGGTTTATTATGATATTAGCATATATTTTGGCTGGTTTGGGGGCCGGAATCGTTACCGGTTTGGCTGGATTATCTGCTGCAGTTGTGATTACACCGATATTGGTAAGCATATGCGGTTGGGCAAGCTATGATGCGGTAACCGTTGCTTTAGCATCGGACGTGCTTGCAAGCATGCTGTCTGCATATACCTATTATAAAAACAAAAATATTGATGTAAAAAACGGAAGTTTCGTGACTATCACGGCATTTCTGGGTAGTGTAGTTGGAAGTTATTGTGGTTATCTATTTAGTCAGGCACAACCGGACGGATTGGGATATATTTCCATGCTAACCACCATTTTTTAGGAATGAAATTCCTATTTAAACCAATTACACAAGGTGCCGATGCCACCGAAGCAAAAGCCTTTTCCATGCAAAAAGCATTTTTAGCTATGGTTCTTGGCTGTGGTATTGGCTGGGTTTGCGGATTTACCGGGGCTGTCGCACTAAGAATTAGTGCGCAGCTTCTTTCTTTATGCAAAAAAATAA
>CAYVCL010000011.1:0-48317 GCA_964450185.1 uncultured Lachnospiraceae bacterium
TTTTTATGGCTATGGGTGTATTATTGGTCTATGTGCCGTTAGTATTTGGAAATGGTCCGGGGGCAATGGCAATGATATTTCCAATAATTTTGGTATTTATGATTTATTTAAATGCCAGACTAATTCTTATCGGAGCAGTAGCATCATTTGTTGTTTTTGTGATTCGTGCAGCAATATTTAAAAGCACAGGAGACATAGAAAGTTTTAATCAATCAAATGTAATTGTTATGGGGATTATAATATGTATTTATGGCTCATGGCGTGCAATCAACCTATTAATTACGTTTAGCAGGGAAGATCAGAAAGTAATTGAAGATAAGGTAATAGAGCAGGAACAGGTAGCAAATACTGTTTCACAAATTGTTGGAAATTTGAATAATAATTTCCAAAACGTAGTGGAAGAATTAAAAGGTATAAATGAATCCATGGAAAGTGCAGATAATGCTATAGATAATATAGCAGGAAGTTCAGAAAACACTGCTGAGGCAGTAAATCATCAGGCTGATATGACTGGACAAATTCAGTCCAGATTGGAAAACAGCAATGCTACAGCGGAAGAAGCAAGAAAAACCACGGAAAAATTAGGTCAGACAATCAGTGAAGGAAAGAATCTTGCAGATGAATTAAACAACCAGTCCCTGCTGGTAGATAAAAATACATCTAAGATTTCAGATACTGTAGAAGAACTGGTTAAAAACGTAGAAAAAGTTTCCAGCATTACGGAATCTATCTTAAATATATCATCTCAGACGAATTTATTGGCGTTGAATGCTAGTATAGAAGCAGCAAGAGCAGGAGAAGCAGGAAAAGGTTTTGCGGTAGTAGCAGATGAAATACGAAAACTGGCAGAAGAAACCAGAGTGTCAACAGAAAAAATTACCGAGATTATTAATGAACTTACTGCAGTTACCAATGAAACAAAAGAAGGAATTTATGAATCTGCAGAAAGCATTAATGAACAGAGAGAAAAAGTAAAACAGGTAAATGCAAATTTTGTTGAAATGGAAGCCGGAATGAAGGAATTACATACAGGTGTAGACAGTATGAGTCATGAAATTGAAGAAGTATTTCATGCCAATAAAGCCATTGTGGATAGTATATCTCTTCTTTCGACCACATCAGAAGAGGTTTCAGCGGGTGCCCAGACCAGTAAAGAAACTCTTGATAATGTATATGACAGTTTGCAGGGCTTCTCACAGATGATAGAAGGAACTTTTGGACAGCTGAAGGATTTGAAGAAGGCTGTGGAGAAATAAACTAAATAGGAATTAAAGTAAAAATATACCGGATTTCCGGTGTATTTTTATTTATGGTGCGCCTTGCGGCGCACGTGGCTAATGGGTGAAAGTCCCGAATCCGCCCTAGTAGTGGGAAGGATACAGTCAAGACCAAGGGTGTCCATTGTGAAGTGGAATCTGAAGGAAGGTGGAGGCAAATCTTTGGTCTGACGAACAAAAATCACATCAGGCTACAGTTAAGGATAAGACTGCCATACAAGTCAAAGTCCAATAACTACTCGGAATTAACTGTAGTAAATGTGGCAGATATATGGAGAGAAAGTGACGTGTGGCACCAAGGGAGGTCTTGTCAGCGGATGGAAACAGAGTATGAAGTCCGTGAGTAACAACGAATGACAAGAAGTCAGCTCTGGATGCGATAGAGATGAAAAGAAAGAGATGTTGGCGCTATGATTACGTAATAGAATTGGACGTGAAAGGTCTATTTGATAACATTGACCATGTGTTACTAATGAGAGTTGTGCGAAGACATGTCAAAGAAGCATGGATAAGCATGTACATTGAAAGGTGGCTCAAAACTCCGTTTGTATTGAGGAATGATACACTTCAGTGTATAGAGCGTAGATTAGTAAAATGGGCAATGTGTAAATATAAAAATTTACGTGGACACAGACGAAGGGCAGAAAAATGGCTCTTGTCTGTAAGAAAACGAGAGCCTAAGTTATTTGCTCATTGGAGCAAAATGTATTCGTATTGTTAAATGATAAGAGCCGTATAAAGGGAGACTTTCACGTACGGTTCCGTGAGAAGTTTGAGGTGAAAGTCCTTTTACTTACTCGACTGGGAGGACGGTAAATAAAATAATTATTTACCTCCTACCCGATTCATGTTACAATATTTGATAATAATTATTACGACAATATTAACTAGATGAAAAATATTAAATACTATTTGGGAAGTATTCGTTGTTAAAAGGGAGGATATAAAAAATATGAAAAGAATAAAAATGTTTACATGTATTATTGTAGCATTTATGATGCTGGGCGGATGCGGGAAGCAGGAAGCGGAGATAGCGAATCCGGTAGAATGTACAGAATTTGTAATGCCTGATAATTATTCACCAATGGGAGTAGAAGAAGTTACAGCAACAAATCAGGTTTACGTGTTGGGGTATGATGGAGATACTTATGATTATTTTGTGTTTGATAAAACAGAAGATGGTTACAGTGCAGCAGAAAAGCTGGAAATAGATGCTCAGGATTTAGTAATAGGAAACATGTCTGTGACAGATGATGGAGAAAAGGCTTACTTTTGGGCATGGACCTGGGAAGGAAATGAAACAGAACCGGGAATAAGAATTCATCAGGGAAATCTGGTTGAACATAAACTTACAAATATAGAAAAAATCCAGGAATTAAATACAAGCTTGTATAACTTGTTAGGTGACGTGGATGGTGAAGAAAACTTATGTATTCTGAATCTTAATGAGGAAGAAAGTTTGTATGATACTTATATCGCAAGCAAAGAAGGGGATAAGTATCAAAAGAAGGCTTTGGATTTAGGTTTTAGTGGAAAATACATATCAAAAGCAGTCTGGGTGGAAAAAAATAAGGTAATGTCTGTTATCAAAGATGACAATGGTTGTTATGAAGGTATATTTTTGTCAGAATTAGAAGACGGGAAGAGCAAAAAGTCCACAGAAATACAATTACCGAAAGAATTAGAAGGAAAAGAAATATATGAGATTTCCATTAATAGTGTAAACGGTATTATTTATTTTATCGTTCAGGAATCATCGGACAATTTTATGGTAAATAAAATATATAAAATGTCTGTAAAATCCTTTTTAAAGGGAGCTATAGAGGATAATCAGGATTATCAGGGAGATAGCAGTGATGAGTTTGACACTGCAGAATTTGAAATGCAGCTTCGCAATAAAAGTGATATGTCAAAGAAACAGGGAGTATATTACGAAATTTTTGTACGCTCCTTTGCAGATTCCGATGGAGATGGAATTGGAGATTTTAATGGGGTTACTGCAAAATTGGATTATTTAAAAGAGTTAGGAATCGATGGAATTTGGCTGATGCCAATAAATAAATCACCTTCTTATCATGGCTATGATGTGACAGATTACAATAGTCTGAATGAAGATTATGGAACAGAAGCAGATTTTGAAAATTTGATTGCAGAAGCTCATAAAAGAGATATCAAAGTGATTATGGATTTTGTAATTAATCATACCAGCTCAGAACATCCATGGTTTCAAAGTGCCATTTCAGATGAAAACAGCCAGTATAGAAATTATTACCGTTGGGTGAACAAAAAAGATACTACAGATTATAATTTATCCGATGAATCCTCATGGGATAATCAGGTATGGTATAAAAGTGGCAACTATTATTATTATGGAATGTTTTCACAAGATATGCCGGATTTAAATTACAATAACGAGGCAGTAAGAGAAGAAATAAAAAATGCTGCAAAAAAATGGTTGTCCATGGGCGTGGATGGTTTTCGAATGGATGCGGCAATGCACATTTATGGTGACCATGAATTTAAGCAGCAAGAAGACCAGTTACAGTCCAATATGCAGTGGTGGAATGAATTTGCTTGTTTTTGTGAAAGTATTAATCCGGAAGTTTATCTTGTAGGGGAAGCATGGGAAGATGAAAAAGTATTAGCAGAATATGCTCAGCCTTTCGATACAAAATTTAATTTTACATTTGCTCAGGATATGATAGATGTAATTAAAAATGAATCCACAGAAAAAACTTCTACAGGGAAAGAATTGGCAGCAAGTCTGGAAGACATTTTGCAGCAATATAAAGAGCAGGATGAAAATTATATTGATGGTATTTTTGCAACAAATCATGACCAGGATCGTATCATGTCCCAAGTAGGAAGTGAAGAAAAAGCAAAATTGGCAGCAAGCATTTATCTTACATTGCCGGGAAATCCATTTATTTATTATGGAGAAGAAATTGGAATGTATGGTGAGAAGCCAGATGAAAAAATCAGAGAGCCTTTCAAGTGGAGTGCAGACGGAAGTGATATGGATACTACATGGGAAGCTGCTTCTTCTAACACAGAAACTCTTTCCTTACAGGAATTAAAGGCAGAAAGTTCTAATAATATATATTATCATTACAAAGAATTAATTGCATTTCGAAAAGAACATTCATCTTTAACAGATGGAACATATGAAGCGGTAGAAACAGGAAAAGAAAGTGTTCTTGCATATAAGAGAAGCGATGATGCTGAGGAACTGATTGTAATTCATAATCTTTCCAAAGATGTAGCAGAAATTCAGAACGAACTGCTGCAGGGAGGAACGGTGATTTATGATAATAATTCAGAAAGTACGAAAGGAATTGAAGTACAAGAAGGAAAAATTACGGTGGCACCGTATACCACAGTGATTGTGATAAAGTAACACCTTGACAAACCTGTAACACAAGCTATATAATCAACAATAGCGGTGAAATTTTCACCACGATACATAATATTAGAAAAAACTAAGACGAAGACAGTAAGTATTTTTAAAACTTTTAGCGAGCCGGAGTTGGTGGAAGTCCGGTAGGAGTAGAGAATACCGAATATCACTTCCGAGTTTCAGGCTGAACTTACATCGCACGTAAACGACCAAAATACGGTCGTTAAGTGCTCATAGCTAGGTACTGACGGCATCCTCCGTTACCGGGAACGCATATGATGGTATGTTGTAAATAGTGGTATAGCGAAATTTAACTCTCGTCTTTTTACAATAAGGCGGGAGTTTTTTTATGTTGGCATGTTCGCTAGTTGGTGTAGGACAGATAGGAAGTGGGATGGTGATACCGGTTGCGGGAGATAAGAAGTTCTAAGTATCCCGAGTAAGGGTTGTGGCGAACGGACGCAACCGGAACACATTCGCCATCCAAGTGCAGTAACTGAAAATAATTAGTCTGAGAAGTGAGGATACATTTTTGAGAGTGCTGTTCAAAAAATGCAGACGTAGCGGGCTACGTATGTATTTTTTGAATAGTGCTATCGAAAATGTAGACCAGTTCTTAGGCTGATTATTTTCAGTTGCTGTACGCTGCTCAGGTGTTCCTTTTCCGGACGTCCTGTCCGGAAATTGCTAGGTAGTGAACGGGATACTAAGAACTTCTAACATCCCTTCACAGGCATCACCCTCCCACTTCCTATCTGTCTTACGCTAACAGGTGGAAATATGCAAACATATAAAAACTCTATGGAATAATTTAGAATAGAACAAGAAAGGAAGAACAACATGTACGAAAAAGTATCCACGAATCTTAATTTCGTAGAACGCGAAAAAGCTACAGAGAAATTCTGGGCGGATAATGATATTTTTAGAAAGAGTATGGAAAATCGTAAGGAGGGGGAAACTTATACTTTTTATGATGGTCCTCCAACTGCAAATGGTAAGCCACATATTGGTCACGTTTTAACTCGTGTTATTAAGGATATGATTCCTCGTTACCGTACCATGAAGGGATATATGGTTCCTAGAAAGGCTGGATGGGATACTCATGGTCTTCCGGTAGAGTTGGAAGTAGAAAAGATTTTAGGCTTAGACGGAAAAGAACAGATTGAAGAATATGGTTTAGAGCCATTTATTAATAAATGTAAGGAAAGTGTTTGGAAATACAAAGGAATGTGGGAAGATTTCTCAGGTACAGTTGGTTTCTGGGCAGATATGGATAATCCATATGTTACTTACGACAATAACTTTATTGAGTCTGAATGGTGGGCTTTAAAAGAAATCTGGAATAAAAAGCTTTTATACAAAGGCTTTAAAATTGTGCCATATTGTCCAAGATGTGGAACTCCTCTTTCTGCACAGGAAGTGGCTCAGGGATATAAGACTGTAAAAGAACGTTCCGCAGTAGTTCGTTTTAAAGTGGTAGGAGAAGATGCTTACTTCTTAGCATGGACAACAACTCCATGGACATTGCCATCTAACGTGGCTCTTTGTATGAATCCGGAAGAAACATACTGCAAAGTAAAAGCAGTGGACGGATATACTTATTATATGGCAGAAGCTTTATTAGACAAGGTTCTTGGAAAGCTTGTGGAAAGCGAAGATGAAAAAGCTTATGAAGTATTAGAAACCTACAAAGGAAAAGATTTAGAATACAAAGAATATGAACCATTATTTAAATGTACCGGAGAAGCTGTGAAAAAGCAGGCAGGAAAAAAAGCACATATCGTTACTTGCGATAATTACGTTACTATGTCTGATGGTACAGGTATTGTTCATATTGCACCTGCGTTCGGTGAAGACGATGCCAGCGTGGGAAGAAAATATGATTTAGCATTTATTCAGTTTGTAAATGGAAAAGGTGAAATGACAGAAGAAACTCCATACGCAGGTACTTTCTGTAAAAAAGCTGACCCGGCTATTTTAAAAGATTTGGAAAGCGAAGGTCTGTTATTTGACGCACCAAAATTTGAACATGAATATCCACACTGCTGGAGATGTGATACACCATTAATTTACTATGCAAGAGAATCTTGGTTCATTAAAATGACAGAAGTAAAAGATGATTTGATTGCAAATAACAATAAAATTAACTGGATTCCGGAAAGCATCGGAAAAGGTCGTTTCGGTGACTGGTTAGAAAACGTTCAGGACTGGGGTATCAGCCGTAACCGTTACTGGGGAACTCCATTAAACATCTGGGAATGTGAATGTGGATGTATGCATTCTATCGGAAGTATTGAGGAATTAAAGAGCATGAGTGATAACTGTCCGGACGAAATTGAACTCCACCGTCCATACATTGATGCAGTTACCATTAAGTGTCCTGATTGTGGAAAAGAAATGCACAGAGTACCAGAAGTAATTGACTGCTGGTTTGACTCAGGAGCAATGCCATTTGCACAGCATCATTATCCATTTGAAAATAAAGAAGTATTTGAAAAGCAGTTCCCTGCAAACTTCATTTCCGAAGCGGTAGACCAGACTAGAGGATGGTTCTATTCCTTACTTGCAGAATCTACTATTTTATTCAATGAACCTGCTTACAAGAACGTTATCGTACTTGGTCATGTTCAGGATGAAAATGGACAGAAGATGTCTAAATCCAAGGGAAATGCAGTAGATCCATTTGATGCATTAAATGAATTTGGTGCAGATGCGGTAAGATGGTACTTCTACATCAACTCTGCTCCATGGCTTCCAAACCGTTTCTACGGAAAAGCTGTAACTGAAGGACAGAGAAAGTTCATGGGAACACTTTGGAACACATACGCATTCTTCGTGCTTTATGCAAATATTGATGAATTTGATGCAACAAAATATGAATTAGAATATGACAAATTATCTGTTATGGATAAATGGTTGTTATCTAAGTTAAATACAGTAGTAAAAGCAGTAGACAACAACTTAGATTCTTACAAAATTCCAGAAGCAGCAAGAGCTTTAGCAGAATTTGTAGATGATATGAGTAACTGGTATGTAAGACGTTGCCGTGACCGTTTCTGGGCAAAAGGAATGGAACAGGATAAGATTAATGCTTACATGACATTGTATACTTCCTTAGTAACTATCTGTAAGACAGCGGCTCCAATGATTCCGTTTATGACAGAAGACATTTACCAGAACTTAGTAAGAAGCATTGATAAAGACGCTCCGGAAAGTATTCATTTATGCGATTTCCCTACAGTAAATGAAAGCTTTATCGACAAAGAATTGGAAGACAACATGGATGCTGTTCTGAAATTCGTAGTCATGGGACGTGCCGCAAGAAATGCCGCAAACATTAAGAACCGTCAGCCAATCGGAACAATGTTTATTAAGGCAGGTAAAGAATTAAGTGACTTCTACAAAGAAATCATCGCAGATGAATTGAACGTTAAGACAGTGAACTTTACGGATGATGTTCGTGAATTTACATCTTATACATTTAAGCCACAGTTAAAGACCGTAGGTCCAAAATACGGAAAACTGTTAGGCGGAATTAAGGCAGCATTAAGCTCTTTAGACGGAAATGCAGCTATGGACGAATTAAATGAAAAGGGTGCATTACATTTAGACATCAATGGAGAAGCAGTAGAACTTACCAAAGAAGACCTGCTTATTGATATGGCTCAGATGGATGGCTATGTATCTGAAGGTGATAATGAAGCAACGGTAGTATTAGATACTAATCTTACAGAAGAACTGATTGAAGAAGGATTCGTCCGTGAAATCATCAGTAAAATCCAGACCATGCGTAAAGAAGCAGGATTCGAAGTTATGGATCAGATTGCAATTTACGAAACAGGTAGTGATAAAGTAACAGAAATCCTTAACAAGTTTGGCGAAACCATTAAAGAAGAAGTTCTCGCAGTAGACCTTGTGTTAGGCGAAACAAAAGGTTATGTGAAAGAATGGAATATTAATGGTGAAAATGTAGTACTTGGTGTGGAAAAACAATAGAAAAAAGAGAGGTGCTGTGGATAACCACAGCACCTTTTTCTAAACTTGGAATGGATTAAAAGGAAACTAAAAGGTTGAAAACGGTTTAAAAAGGGTGTAATATATAATTATAAATAGTGAATAGGAGGATGGAACTATGACTGTAGATGAAATGAAGCAAATCAAAGAAGAACGTGGTTACAGTATGTCCCAGTTATCAGAATACAGTGGTGTCCCGTTAGGAACTTTGCAGAAAATCTTCTCCGGACAGACATCCAATCCCAGAAAGTCAACCGTTGATGCCATTGCTAAGGTTCTTCTGGGAGAAGAATCCATATATCAGGGTAAAGCCTACACCTATCATATGGAAAGTAAAGGTGTGTCAGCCGACCGTATTCGGGAAACTGTTCCTTATAATGCTGAGTTTGCGGAAAAGGAACAGGGAGAATATACATTGGAAGACTACTATGCCCTGCCGGATGAACGACGGGTAGAACTGATTGATGGTGTTATTTATGATATGTCAACCCCAAGCATTCCACATCAGTTGATTGTAGCAGAGATACATGGACAAATCCGTGAATATATTAAAAAGAATAAGGGGAAATGTCTTCCTGTTATATCACCATCCGATGTACAACTGGATAAAGATAACAAAACCATGGTTCAGCCGGACGTTATGATTATCTGTGATCCGGAAAAAATACATCATTTCGGAGTTTTTGGAGCACCGGATTTTGTGTTGGAAGTATTATCACCATCCACAAGAAAAAAGGATCTTACTCTAAAACTCAGTAAATATATAGAAGCAGGAGTCAGAGAATACTGGATTATAGATCCGAAGAAAAAGATTTTGCTAGTGTATGATTTTGTAGAAGAGGGGTTACCTTGCATTTACCCATTGGAAGGAAAAGTGGGATTAGCAATTTATCAGGGAAAATTAAAAATTGATTTGGAAGTCATTGCTGAAATTATTGAAAAATACTAAATTTCTTGAAAGGGTGTAAAAAATTCCCATAAAAGATTTATGTTTCCCCTAAAAAATGACGATAATAAATTTATGTATAAAATCATATAAAAGATATGAGTTTAATAAGGAGGAGGTACAACAATGGCAAGACCAAAATTCGACAAAGATATGTTTAAGAGAAGTGTGGAATATAATGTAAAAACACTTTTCCGTAAACAACTGAAAGAGGCTGATAATCAGCAGATTTTTCAGGCGGTGTCTTATGCCGTAAAGGATAGTATTATCGATGCGTGGTTAGCAACACAGAAGGAATATGAAAAGTCAGACCCAAAGACGGTATATTATCTGTCTATGGAATTCTTAATGGGAAGAGCATTGGGAAACAACTTAATTAACCTTACCTACTATGACGAAGTAAAAGAAGCATTAGAGGAATTAGGTGTGGATATCAATGTGGTGGAAGACCAGGAGCCGGATGCTGCATTGGGTAACGGCGGTTTAGGACGACTGGCAGCATGTTTCTTAGATTCCCTTGCAACATTAGGATATTCTGCATATGGTTGCGGTATTCGTTATCGTTATGGTATGTTCAAACAGAAAATTGAGAACGGTTATCAGGTAGAAGTACCTGACCAGTGGTTAAAAGATGGAAATCCATTTGAACTGCGCCGTCCGGAATACGCTACCGAAGTAAAATTCGGTGGAAATATTCATATAGAGTATGACAAAGAAACACAGCGCAACGTATTTATTCAGCAGAATTACAGCTCTGTATTGGCAGTTCCATACGATTTCCCAATCGTAGGTTATGGAAATAATGTGGTAAATACACTTCGTATCTGGGATGCACAGGCAATCAACGAGTTCCATTTGGATTCCTTCGATAAAGGGGATTATCAGAAGGCAGTGGAACAGGAAAATCTGGCAAAAACCATTGTAGAAGTATTATATCCAAACGATAATCACTACGCAGGTAAAGAACTACGTTTAAAACAGCAGTATTTCTTTATTTCTGCCAGTGTACAGACAGCAATCAAAAAATACAAAGACAAACATGATGATATTAGAAAATTCCATGAAAAAGTAACCTTCCAGTTAAATGATACACATCCAACGGTTGCTGTAGCAGAATTAATGAGAATCCTTATGGATGAAGAAGGACTTTCCTGGGATGAAGCATGGGATGTAACCACAAAGACTTGTGCGTATACCAACCATACCATCATGGCAGAAGCACTGGAAAAATGGCCAATCGAGTTATTCTCCAGACTGCTTCCAAGAATTTATCAGATTGTAGAAGAAATTAACCGTCGTTTTGTACTGGAAATTGAGAAAAAATATCCGGGTAATCAGGAAAAAATCCGCAAGATGGCAATTATCTACGATGGTCAGGTAAAAATGGCGCATCTGGCAATCGCAGCAGGCTATTCCGTAAACGGTGTTGCGGCACTTCATACAGAGATTTTAAAGAATCAGGAATTAAGAGATTTCTACGAAATGATGCCGGAGAAATTCAACAATAAAACAAACGGTATTACACAACGTCGTTTCCTGTTACACGGCAATCCACTGTTGGCAAAATGGGTAACAGACCATATCGGAAATGAATGGATTACAGACCTCTCTCAGATGAGTAAGCTGAAAATCTATGCAGACGACGAAAAAGCGCAACAGGAATTTATGAATATCAAATACCAGAACAAAGTACGTCTGGCAAAATATATCAAAGAACACAACGGAATTGAAGTGGACCCACGTTCCATTTTCGATGTACAGGTAAAACGTCTTCATGAGTATAAACGTCAGTTGCTTAACATTTTACATGTAATGTATCTGTACAACGAAATCAAAGAACATCCGGAAATGGAATTCTATCCAAGAACCTTTATTTTCGGTGCTAAGGCAGCGGCTGGATACCGCAGAGCGAAGCTTACCATTAAGTTAATTAACTCGGTTGCATCAGTTATCAATAATGACCGTTCCATTGAAGGAAAGATGAAAGTGGTATTTATTGAAGATTACAGAGTATCCAATGCAGAACTTATCTTTGCAGCTGCAGATGTCAGCGAACAGATTTCTACTGCAAGTAAAGAAGCTTCCGGTACCGGTAACATGAAATTTATGTTAAACGGTGCATTGACACTGGGAACCATGGACGGTGCAAACGTAGAAATTGTGGAAGAAGTTGGTGCAGAAAATGCATTTATCTTTGGTTTGTCATCTGATGAAGTTATTCACTATGAACAGCATGGTGGCTACAATCCAATGGAAATTTTCAATAATGACCAGGATGTAAGAAAAGTATTAATGCAGTTAATTAACGGATTCTATTCACCAAATGATCCGGATATGTTTAGAGAAATCTACGATTCACTGTTAAATACAAACAGCAGTGACAGAGCAGATACTTACTTTATATTAAAAGATTTCCGCTCTTATATAGAAGCGCAGAAGAAAGTAGAAGAAGCTTATCGTGATGAAGAAGGCTGGGCAAAGAGTGCTATTTTAAACACAGCATGCTCCGGCAAATTTACTTCTGACAGAACAATTCAGGAATATGTAGATGAAATCTGGCATCTGGATAAAGTAACGGTAGAAATTGAAGAACAGTAGGAAATAAATAAAAAAGTCTGTCGCACTTAGTGCGGCAGACTTTTTGCTATAAGAACTATATCTTAGTATACTGTCCAGTAGTAACCGAAGTCACCTTTTACAGTTTTTCCACCAAGTTTTTTCTGTGGAACTACTTTTACATAGTAGTAACCGTATGGTGAAACGGAAGAACCGCTGATTTTACTAATTGTGCAGGATGTTGATTTGCCACTTACAGTAGCAACAGCCTTCATATTGCTCTTAGTTGTACCAGCGTAAACTGTGTATTTGCTTGCGCCTGTTACAGCTTTCCATCTTAATGTAAGATGTCCGTAACCAATAGTATATGTTGTGTTAGACATATTTGCCTGGCTTAAGAAGTAGAATTTCTTAGACCATTTAGCATATTTCTTACCATTAGCAGTTTTGATGTAAGGACGAATCTTTACAGAACAGCTGCTGTTCTTTGGTGCTTTCTTAAATGTGTAAGCATTCTTTGTTGTAG
Source organism: uncultured Lachnospiraceae bacterium (assembly GCA_964450185.1). Taxonomy (GTDB): domain Bacteria; phylum Bacillota; class Clostridia; order Lachnospirales; family Lachnospiraceae; genus RUG11237. The sequence goes on from CAYVCL010000011.1 coordinate 12,717, forward strand.
TAACTTTCTTAATAGATTTACCTTTTGCATTGTAGAACTGTAATTCATATCCGTCAGCGATGTTTGTGTGCTTCCAGCTTACTTTTAAACTAGATTTGCCTGGTTTCCAGTCAGAACCTGTAACTTTAGTAATCTTAGAAGGTAAAGTACAAAGTGGATATCCTGTAGATGGAAGAGCTTCTGCTGTAAATCCTGCTGTACTTGTCTTTGTAGCACAAACGCTTACATAGTAAAGGTAGTCATTTTTTAACTTAGAACCTTTGTATTTTGTTAATTTGTAAGTTTTAGATTTTGTGCTTCCGTTTAATGTATATGTGCTGTCACCATATTTCTTAACGTATACGTTGTAACCTGTAGCGTTTGCTACACCAGACCAAGATGCTGTGATAGCGTTGTTACCAGCGCCTGTCTGATTAACTTTAGAAACAGCAGCAGGTGCTGTAACTACCTGAATGGAATCAGAAATATCTGCTTCATCATAATCAAGTTCATCATTATCATTTACATAGACAGGAACAATTCTTACATAGTAAGTACTTCCTGCTGTTAAGCTTTTGTAATTACCGATAACAAAAGTAGTATCTTTGGAAGTTTCGTCTACAAAATCCCAATTTCGATTATCTGTAGATATCTGTGCGAGATAACCGTAAGCACCGGCTACTTTATTGTATTCTAAACCAATAAAATATTTTCCGTAAGTAGTGTTATAGCTTCCGTAAGTCTGTTTCAAGTTAGTTGGTTTTCCTAAAGTTGCTGCTTCAGATGTGTTAGAAATCGCGATTGAAAATACGAATGCTAACATGAAAGCGAAACAGATTTTAGAAAAATTGAATAGTTTCTTTCTGTTTTCCATTTCTTTCGTTCTCCTTATTAATTAATATTATTGTAAACATAGAATAGTTTACATAAAAATTTCCAGATAGTCAATTACTTTTTCTTGATGGTACAGCCGGATATTTCCAGATACTGACCTTTTTTCACTGTTATAGTAACTGTCTTAGCAGATTTGGAAACGTAGCAACGTTTCACATATTTGTAATTTGAATTTAATCCACGGTCCTTAGTTGCTACATTGATACTGCCGTAAGACATTCCTTTTGCCAGTGTAAATTTATAAGTTCCTGCTGGGAAACCATAGCCAACTTTTACGGTAGTTCCTTCTTTCGGACCATATTTGTTTAAGTTTTTAAGAGAGAAAACAGTTTTGTTAACTTTTTTGATTGGTACGGCATAACCGCCATTAAAGTCAAAATACTGTCCTTTCTTTAAAGTAACGATACTTGTGTAGGAAAATCCGTCGTTACGCATGAAAGTGCCGTTTTTGTTCTTGTAAAGAGCCCAGTAAGTAAAGTTGTTTGTTGACTTTACCAATGGATCATGGATAACCACATACTGACCTGCCGGAATATCTTTTCCTACTTTGTACTTACCATAGATATTTGGGTAGTAAGTTTTTGATTTAACTCCAACTTCAAAAGTTCTGGAATAACCGCTTGCGCTTTTTGCTGTAATTATAGCACAGCCACCCTTTTTTCCGACTACCTTACCGTTAGCATCCACAGTAGCAATTTTGGTGTTATCACTGCTGTAGGTGTAACCTGCCCCAGTCGGAAGTTGCAGAGATTTTCCCTGATTTACCACGTAGCTGGCACCACTGTAACTATGTGTCTTTTTTGTAGCAGCATCTGCATTGGTTGCCGGTGCTAATGAAAATACCAGCATGGCAGCAAACATTACTACAAATAGGGATAGTTTCTTTTTTAAGTTGTTCATGTGAACACATCCTCCTTAAATATTATAAAAGTTTAAAATTTGCTTATATATTATACTATGAATATACATAAATTGGCAATTGTATTTACTTTATTTGGTAACTTTAACGTTCTTTCCTATGCCTGCAGACTTTAAGATTTTTTTGTAAGCTTTTTGCTTTTTCGCCGGAACAATAATCTTTGCTTTTTTATGAATTCCCTTGAAAGCATTTTTTCCAACTTTTTTTGCTTTTAATTTGGTTGTCTTAATCTGGATTAATTTCAATTTCTTACTGCCATAAAAGGCGTTCTTTCCAATGGATGACACATTTTTTCCAATGACAACTTTTTTAAGCTTTTTCTTTTTCTGTAATGCTTTGCTGGCAATAGAAGTTACTTTATAAGTTTTTTTGTTAATTTTAATGGTTGCAGGAATTGTAACCGTGGTTACATTGTTGCTGGTTGGTTTTACGTATTGAACAGTTCCCGGTTTCTTGGTAGCAACTTTTGTAACTTTGTAGACAGCTTTTGTCTTTTTGTCTTTGAAAATAGTTCCTTTTTTAATCGTCGGTGTAGCTGTCGGTGTGGATGTAGCTGTCGGCACAGGTGTGCTGGTTGCTATAGGTGTAGTTGTAGGGCTAATAATTGCAGTCGGACTTATGGTCGGTACCTTTGTTGGTTTTGTGGTTGGAGTTACCGGTACTTCAGTTATTACGGGACTTGGTGTTGTAGGCGCTTCTGTTGGAGTAACTGTAGACGGACTAACCATTGGAGTTACCGTTGGCATTGGTGTACTTGTTGCAGCAACAGGGGTTGCAGTGGCAGGTACAGTTACAACTGCGGTTGGTGAAGGAATCGGTGTACTTGTTGGGTCCGGTATTTGCTGTGTTCCATCACTGGAAATGGTTCCGGCATAACGATAGACCGGTTCGTCCTCAAGTTTTAAATGGATTGCCGGACGGATACCATTCTGAGCAGACCTAAGAGTAATTCCTTTGGTATACACTGCTCCGTCTACTTGTATATAAAGTGCATTAAGAGTTATATCTCCGTATGAAAAAAGCCACCATCTGGAATATCCTGTTGTATCCCAAAAGATTCCCATTGCTTTTGCGTAATCACTGCTTAAACTTTTTCTGGCTTCATCAGAAATAAACCCATAATTTGCAGGAGCGCTTTCACTGACTTCTTCTAATTCCAGTAAATCTACTTTATCATTTCCGGAAACCAGTAAATGTTCCTGTTCTTCCTGTGTAAATGCACGATTAAGAAATCCCTTCTGGCTATAATCAAATCCGGAATCATTCATGGTTTTGTCATAACCATTCAACCAGCTTCGTAAAGTGCAAGTTTCCAAGCTAGGTCCCCATGGCATTTGTTCTATTGGTTGTGTATCTAACGCCAAATCAGATACAAGATAAATTTCGGTTTCATTAACATCCAGTACACGCCATTTGATTGGTTCATATTTAAAATAATGATATACATTTGCATCTTCCCAGATATAAATGGCAGTGCTGGTGGCATCTTTTTTCTGGATTCTGTGATATTTTTCAGTTCCGATAGTGATATCCCCATTTTCATCCCAGTCGGTAGAATTCAGTAAGGTGTTGTATACATCACTGTCGGTTTCTTCCGTAATTCTTGTCTGTGGGTAGTTTCCGTAATAAATACAGTCCCATGTTACGGTATCTTCAATGACTGGATCATGCAGGGTTATGTTATTTTCTGCTTTTGTAATATCAGCACCGGTCAGTGAGGTAAGAGCCATTACAACAGCCATACATCCGGCACTAATCTTTTTATGTAAAGTATTCATCAAGATTTTCCTCCTCTATTTTTCAAATGATACGGTTAATTCATTAATATTGGAATTGTACAAAAATGTTACTTTATTTCCAACTTCCAGACCACTGATTGTAATACTCTTTCCTCTGGAACTGCTTGGTCCGGTTAATGTATAATCTTCGGATAAACCATCGGTAAAAGTTACACTGGTACTCTCTGACACACAATTGTAGCCTGATGTAGTAGTATCATAGACGTTTACACTAATATTATTGGTGTTTGGTGCAGTATAAGTATAAACATAGAGTCCGTTTCCTTTTTTGGAAAAATAAGTATCGACCGCATCCCATCCATGTACGCCGTCGCTGTAATAACGCAATGCGTAGTGGGTGGAAGATATCAGCTGATCATCGCCACCGGAAACATTTCCATGAATAATTGCGTAAAGCTGCCCGCTTGCATATTTCAGATTTGCTACTGCCGTTGTTGTATCTGCAAGTGCTGCATTATTTTTGTAATCATAATAATATTTTTTCAGATGCTGATACTGGTCATAGGAAGAATAGGTGTAATATTTTTCCAACATATTTTTAGTAATTGTAATAGCTTCTGTTAAAGTAGCATCTGCAGAAATAACTTCCTTTTGTGGAATTAAAGTTTCGTAAACAGGAAAAATTAAGTTTCTGTCTTCTGCAAGAGTAATAGGTTCAGAATAACGGGAACCTTCCATAATATAGCAGTATGCAGGATAAATTTTTTCTTCTGTCAGATTTGCGCCATAGTATACAACAAAGTTTTCATAGGTTTCCACATAATAACCCTGAGAATTCAGTCCCACGCCGTCATTTGCAGTTGAACTGCTGTCATATTCAATGTTACCGTGCTCATTAAGATATGTAGTTCCAACCACAGCAGGATTGTGAATCATATTACAAGAGGTACCGTTTTCGTTGGTATAGTTATTTCCAAGATAGAAATCCTGATGGGTATGTCCTGACATCCAGATTACATCCTTATAGGTTTCCAGAAGATTTTTAAATTCAGTATTCTGGTCCATGCCGGAAATGGTTTTTCCATCAGAGCTTTTCATGCCATTGGCATACATATGTCCGGAATAATAAGAAGAAACAGAGCCATTGCTGTTTTGTGTCCAAGTATCTCCCGGACCATAGCCACGGAAGGTTGCATGTTCAATAATGTATATATTGATACCAGTGCCATAAAAAGTATCCAGTAAATCTTTTAACCAATTAATCTGTTCTTTTGAAAAATTGTCGTAGGATGACGGTGCATGGCCGTTTTCCAGTGCCATAAAAATAAATAAATCACCGCTATTTCGTTCTATAACATAGTAGTAAGGTTTGTTAGAATATAAATTAGCAATAGTACTGTCCGTTCCGGTTGCTTTGCTAAATGCAAGATTTCCTTTATAATCATAAGTTTTAACACCGTTAGTGACACCTTGACCGTCTTTTGAGGACTCGTCACGCATGTCATGGTTTCCGTTAGTTTCCCAAACCGGTTTCGTATAATCAGATTCTGCTAAAATCTTTTCATACACGTCCCATTCCTCTGTAAATCCCTTGGCATTGGTTACAGCGTCACCGGAAGATACGATAAAGTCCGTATCCATATCTGCGGCATATTTTAATGCGTTTTTCCAGTTTTTCTGGCAGTTGGTGTAATACACTTCTGTGTCAATATGTACATCAGAGTAGGAATTAAAGGTATAAAGAAGATTTCCACCTCTGTTTGATAACTGTTTAGTCCACGGGATATCGTAGACGGCTACTGCATTACTTACATTTACATTTGATTTGCTGGTAGTAGCGATAAGCTTCGTTGCTCCGGCTGGAATTGCGGTGTGATATCCAAAAGTATAAGATTTGCTTTCCCCGGAATTAACTTTCATGGAAGTGATTTCATAATAGCCATCCAATGCTTTCGTATCATCTGCCCAGTACAAATAATAAGTTCCGGCAGATGGAGCTGTAAATGTTACTGTCCCTTCCGCATATCCGGTGGTTGAAGCATCGCTTCCACTAAATTCATAGCTGATTTCATAGCCGTTTGCTGCATAAGCAGTCGTTGGTGTCTGCATTGGTGTCATAAGCATACTAAACGCCAATGCTGCTGATAATAGTCCCTTCGTTGTGTTTCTTTTCATATTTTTCATCAGTGCCCCCTTTGCAATTACTGCGTAAAATTAAATTAATTTTCCTGTAAATATCATAACATATTCTTAAAAAACCCTCAAGTTAGGACAGGTTTCCATTGCAATATAAAATTTCTTATATTATAATTATGACTATCTATGAAAAAATAAGAAATTCACATGAACGACTAGGAGGTAAACTATGGTTAAATTACTTGACGGTGGTGCATATCTTTTAAACGGAAATGAAGTAATTCCGGATAATGGAGAAGCAGCAGCGGTTTTAAAGAGCAAATTAGGAGATAACGTTCCTTCCAAGGAAGAAGCAAAGAAAAATACCATTGCTTACGGGATTTTAGAAGCACATAATACTTCAGGAAATATGGACAAGTTAATGATTAAATTTGATAAATTAACTTCCCATGATATCACATATGTAGGTATTATTCAGACAGCAAGAGCATCAGGACTTGAAAAATTCCCGGTTCCTTATGTACTTACAAACTGTCATAACAGTCTTTGTGCAGTAGGTGGAACAATCAATGAAGATGACCATATGTTTGGACTTTCCTGTGCAAAACGTTACGGCGGAATTTACGTTCCACCTCATCAGGCAGTTATTCATCAGTTTGCAAGAGAAATGCTTGCAGGCGGCGGAAAGATGATTCTTGGTTCTGACAGCCATACACGTTACGGTGCATTAGGAACTATGGCTATGGGCGAAGGTGGTCCGGAACTTGTAAAACAGTTATTATCAAAAACATATGATATCAATATGCCGGGCGTAGTTGGTGTGCATTTAACAGGAGCACCAATCAAGGGCGTAGGACCTCAGGACGTTGCTTTAGCAATTATCGGTGCAGTATTTGCAAACGGTTACGTAAACAATAAAGTAATGGAATTCGTAGGTGAAGGTGTTTCTAACTTAAGTGCTGATTTCCGTATCGGTATCGACGTTATGACAACAGAAACTACTTGTCTTTCTTCTATTTGGAGAACAGATGATGAAATCAAGGAATTCTACGATATTCACGGTAGAGTAGAAGAATATAAAGAATTAAATCCTGGAGCAGTTGCTTATTACGATGGAATGATTGAAATTGACTTATCTACAATCAGACCAATGATTGCTATGCCATTCCACCCAAGCAACACATATACTATCGAAGAATTAAATGCAAATCTTATGGACATCTTAGATGACTGCGAAAAGAAAGCATTAGTAAGCTTAGATGGACAGGTTGACTTTACATTAAAAGATAAAGTAAGAAACGGAAAACTTTACACAGATCAGGGTGTTATCGCAGGATGTGCCGGCGGTGGATTCGAAAATATCTGTGCAGCAGCAGATATTCTTCGTGGACAGAGTACAGGTGCAGATGAATTTACATTGAATGTATATCCAGCCAGCCAGCCTGTATTTATGGAATTAGTGAAAAACGGTTGTGTAGCTGACTTGCTTGCAACTGGAGCAGTTGTAAAAACTGCATTCTGTGGACCTTGCTTTGGTGCAGGTGATACACCTTCCAACAATGGATTCAGTATCCGTCATTCTACAAGAAACTTCCCTAACAGAGAAGGTTCTAAGTTACAGAATGGTCAGATTGCATCTGTTGCACTTATGGATGCTCGTTCTATCGCAGCAACAGCAGCAAACAAGGGATATTTAACACCTGCAACTGACATGGATGTAGAATACAAGGGACAGAAATACCACTATGACAGCTCAATTTATGCAAACAGAGTATTTGACAGCAAGGGTGTAGCTGATCCATCCGTAGAAATTAAATTTGGACCAAACATCAAAGACTGGCCAGCAATGTCAGCATTACCAGAAAACTTAGTATTGAAAGTTGTTTCCGAAATTCATGACCCTGTAACAACTACAGATGAATTGATTCCATCCGGAGAAACATCTTCTTACCGTTCTAATCCATTAGGACTTGCTGAATTTACTTTATCCAGGAAAGATCCTGCATACGTAGGAAAAGCAAAAGAAATTCAGAAAGCTCAGAAAGCAATCGAAGCTGGAGAATGTCCATTGGATGCAGTAGAAGAATTAAAACCTGTAATGGAAGCTATTAACACAGTATATCCAAATGCAGGAAAAGGAAATATCGGCGTAGGTAGCACAATCTTTGCTGTAAAACCAGGTGACGGTTCTGCCAGAGAACAGGCAGCTTCCTGTCAAAAGGTACTTGGCGGATGGGCTAACATTGCCAACGAATATGCAACTAAGAGATATCGTTCCAACTTAATTAACTGGGGTATGCTTCCATTCTTAATTGACAAGGGAGATTTACCATTCAAGAACGGTGATTTCTTATTTGTACCAGACGTAAGAAAAGCCATCGAAGACAAAGCAACAGAAATCAAAGCTTTTGTTGTAGAAAATGGTGGATTAAGAGAAATCACTTTAAAAATGGGCGAATTAACAGAAGATGAACGTACCATTATCTTAAAGGGATGCTTAATTAACTACTATCGTGGATAATTAATTATACAGAACTAACTAACAGAAAGCCTGATTTGTCAGGCTTTCTCTCTATATAAAAATAAAAGGAAAGGTATAAGAAACAGATGAAAAAGAAGTTAATCAGTACATTATTGGCATGTGCATTGGTCTGCTCTATGACAGCATGCGGCGGTAACGAAGGAAATACAACACAGGATGCAAATGGTGTTGCAGTGGAAGAAAATACAATTCAGACAGAAACAACATCCGGAAATATTTACATTGGTATGTTGGGAAAAACTATGACAGAATATCCATGTCAGAACAGTGATAATATGACACCGGAAATGCTCATTTCTACCATAGCAGGAATGACAGGATGGAATCTGGATTTGGCAGATAAGGTAGTAGAGGCAGAAGATGGTGGTCTGAAAGTGTGCTTTGCAAGCACTTCATCATTATTCACAGGACTTCCTGAAAATCAGGCAGAAGAATTTGCGGTAGCCAGCGAAGAAGAATTAATAGCTACTATTTTAGACAGTATTCAGTACACATTACAGAGTAATTTTCCAAGTGGAGAAAATGGTTCTTTGAACATCTATTATTCTATGGAAGGGAACCAGCCATTAAATTTAACTTCCATCGGAAAAACAGTTGCAATGGACCAGCCATATAACGGTTTGGATGATACTGTGAATGCAGCGGAAACAAAGATAGTGACATTGGAGGAAACAGAAGCCGGCGAAGAAGCGGATGCGCAGGCGGAATAATTTAGTTGACATCTTTGTGGTTAGGCTTGAAAAAGTTAATCATGTATGCTATATTGAGTATAGGCAAAATGAAGTTATGTCCATGTGGACACAAAACGAAGGCCCCTAGGTGTACCAGACCTAGGGGCTTTCTTTGGGCTAATTGTCACCATCTCTGCCGTCTAGCCACTTGCAAGCAAAGTAGGCAACAATGCTTGCTGCGACAGAGAGAAAAAATGAAGTTATGTAATCCATGTAGACACCCCCTTTCCGTTGTCGGATTGGGTGGTGACAACACGTGAATTGTATCATATTATGTCGATTATGAAAAGACGAATATGAGTACAGAAAAAATATAAATGAAAATTTTGGCTATATAGAAGTCCCCTTTTTATTATTCTGACTCTCTTTGGGATGTTTGCAACAAAAAAGCACTGATTTTTAATCAATGCTTTTTTCAAGTCGGCGTGACAGGATTCGAACCTGCGGCCTCTGCGTCCCGAACGCAGCGCTCTACCAAGCTGAGCCACACGCCGTTATTAAATTTTCATATTTTGGACTTGTCGTCCCGAACGCAGCGCTCTACCAAGCTGAGCCACGCATCGCTATATGGTGAATATGTGTTATGAAGGAGGGCTTTATTTATTCATAATAAAGCCACATAGAACATCATAATAATTTCCGGCACTTTTGTCAACACTAAATTTACACCAAATTTGCAAAAAGAAAAATAAATTGCCAGAATACAGTATATAATGTATACTTAATAAGTAGACTATAACAAAGAGGAAAAGGAGAAATACAGGGGATGGCATACGAAGTTTTAGTATTAGATATAGACGGAACATTAACAAATTCAAAAAAAGAAGTAAGTCCAAAAACACTGGATGCGGTAATAAGAGCACAGGAAGAAGGCATCAAAGTAGTAATTGCCTCAGGACGACCAACAGCAGGAATTAAAAAAATTGCAAAAACCATAAAATTAGACGAATATGGCGGATATATTCTTTCATATAATGGAGGTAAGATTATCAATTTCCAGACCGGCGAAGTGGTATATAACGAAACATTGCCGGAAGAAATGGTTCCTTCCATATATGAAGAAGCAGTGGATAATCAGGTAGGAATTGTTACCTATGAAGGCAATGATGCCATTGCCGGAAATGGCATTGATAAATACAACGAAATAGAAGCACGTATCAATGGTATCGGTTTACGTGAAGTAGAAGATTTTCCAAATTACGTGAAATTTCCGATAAATAAGTGTCTTCTTACCGGTGAACCGGAACATATGGCAGAAGTAGAACAGAAAATGAAAGATCGTTTTGGCAACTTCCTTAATATTTTCCGTTCAGAACCATTTTTCGTGGAAGTAATGCCACAGAATATTGATAAAGCCTATTCCTTAGGCAAACTGTTAAAACATTTAGACTTAGACCGCTCCCAGATGATTGCCTGTGGAGATGGATTTAACGATTTATCCATGATAAAATACGCCGGCTTAGGCGTAGCCATGGCAAACGCTCAGGACGTAGTGAAAGAGGCTGCGGACTATATTACACTTTCCAACGATGAAGATGGGGTTGCGAAGGTGATTGATAAGTTTATGTTGAATGCGTAAGTGGGGCGAGAGAATGATTTGAGGGGTTTTGGTTGCCGGACGCTCATAAACGGGACAAATTGTTTCTGGGAAACCGCAAACACATCATAAATGATGCTCTGCAAACAGCATACGCATCAAAATAACCAGACATTTGTCTAAGTGCAGCTTGCGGGTGGAATATTCCATGAGAGAAATTAAGCAAGCATTCAGGGCAGTTAATGTTGCCGATGCACAGCCCATGACAGGCACAGAGGTTTCGGTGGTAGGCAGTCGGGAAACGCTTTTAGTGGAAGTGAAATCCAATTCTTAGGCAACACTTGGTGAAGAACCCCTAAGGTGATGAACCTAGTGTGCCTTAGAATTTAGTTCACTGGAACGTTGTTTTCTGCCTGCCACCGAAACCTCTGTGCCTGTCATGGGCGTACTGTCCACCATTTACGCTTCCCCAATTCTTGCTGTCCAATTTCTCAACCATATTGACAAATCAAAGAAAAAACGCTATACTTAAGAACGCAAGTCATTTGCGCGACAAATGCATTAAAATTGTTATAAAATTTCCGCACAGCCGGGGAGTTAGCGGTGCCCTGTACCTACAATCCGCTATAGTAGGGGTGATGCTTTCGCTGAGGGTTATTGCTGTGTATAGCTGCCCTTGATAAGTGGCGTTGACGTCTGGGTCTTGCGCGACGGTGCCTTACGAACCGTGTCAGGTCAGGAATGGAGCAGCACTAAGTAAGTGATTTCCGGGTGCCGCAAGGGTGCCTGGGCCGAGCAAACTGTCAAGGTAACGTGTATGTGGACTGATTCGAAGCGGGGCGTGCGGAGTAATAAATATAAAGATTATGAATGTGATAAATCTAATAGGATTTGTCACATTTTTTGCTTTTCTAACAAAGCTGTTACATATGCAAAATTGCTTGACCTTATTTATCATAATATGGTATATTATAGAAAGATGGGTAGACACACTGATAGACTGTAATTAGTGAATACCACTATAAGAAATTGAAAAGGTAAGAGCAACTAATAAATATTCATATCCATCAAGGGAAACTTGATGGATATTTTGATATAACAAAAAGAAAATTGCCTGATAAAGGAGAGGAATTATGGAAAAAAACCAAAAAAACAATGTTATTGTCGTTCGTGTAGCGGAAGTAATCCGTTTGGTTATGAAAAAATTGTGGCTGATTGTTCTGGTGGGGGCGCTTTTGGCAGCAGCCGGTTTTGGCTGTGGTACGATGATGAAGGCGGAACCTATGTATATGACTTCTGCAAAGATGTACGTAACAGGTGTGGAGGCGTCTACGCCATCTGCAGCCGGTCTTAGTTTGGGACAGCAAGTGTTGAACAACTATATTGAAATTGTAAAAAGTAGACCGGTATTAGAGGAAGTTATTGAGAGTCTTGGCCTTAATATGTCATATAAAGAGTTGAAAAACTGTATTACATATAACATACCGGAAGGGACCTGTATGATTGAAATTGCAGTAACATTCCCTGACCCTGAATGGGCGAAAAAGGTAGCGGATGAATTGGTCACTGTTTCAGGAAAAAGAGCGCAGGAAATAATGGGTTGCAGTATACCTGTGGTTTATGAAGAAGCCAATGTTCCTTCCAGCCCTTATAATGAGGACAATTCTTCTCCGATAATTTACGGGTTACTTGGCGGAATTGCAGGTATGGGGATAACCGGATTTTTGATTCTTGTAGCTTACTTTGCAAATACAAAGTTTAGCAATCCTTATAAGGTGACAGATAAGTTGCAGCTGAAAAATTTGGGCGTAATTCCTGATTCGTCTGCTAAAAATGCAGTTTACGGGGAAGCAGCATATCAGAATTTCTGCTCACAAATGTTGTTTGAAAAGCCGAATGCTAAGATTATTAACTTTGTCAGTGCAACAGAAAAAGAAAATAAATATGAATTCATACAAAAAGCTGCAGTGAATCTGCAGAAGATGGATAAAAAGGTACTTTTATTAGATACCAATTTAAGCAATCCGAAATGGGGAGCAGCAAGTCAGGGCGAAGGAAATAAGAATGGATTAGAAACCTATCTGGCAGGCAAAGCACCATTAGCAGATATTGTAGTGAAAAAAGATGGCGTGGATTACATTTATTGTACCCAGTCAGTGGTAAACGGTCTGGAGCTGCTTGGTGGTGAAGAATTTTCAGATTTGTTGACACAGTTAAAACAACAGTATGATTATGTTCTTGTAGATACCGCTCCAATGTTGTATGTACCGGATGCATTGCTCGTTGCTGAACATGCAGAAGAAATGGTATTGGTACTTTCCGAAAAAACAAGCAGAATTCGTCAGGCAAAAGAAATAATGAATGTCTTAGAAGATAGAAATGTTCAAATAGACGGAGCTGTGCTTAAAGATGTGAATATTTCCAAGGGCGGTAAGTATTTCCTTAAGGAATTTGGCAAGTACTTTGGTGTATATGGAAAATAATTAAATTTGAGAGGAATAAAACAGTGCAGAATGTATTTATTATAGGTTCCAAAGGAATTCCTTCCGCATATGGCGGTTTCGAATCCTTTGTTGACAGACTTACTTTTTTTAGAAAATCAAATGATATCAATTACCATGTAGCGTGTGCAGTAGAACCGGAAGAATGGACAGCGCAGACAGAAAAAGAATTTACTTATAACAATGCCAGATGTTTTCGTATTAAATGGAAAAAGCTGGGCGCGGCAAGAGCGATTTTCTATGATGTAGATGCTTTTAAAGAGTGTATTGATTACATAAAAGCAAATAAAATTGAACAGCCGATAGTATATGTTCTGGCATGCAGAATCGGACCTTTTTTCAATCATTATGTAAAAAAGATACATAAGCTTGGCGGAAAAGTATATGTAAATCCGGACGGTCACGAATGGAAACGTGCAAAATGGAGTGCGCCAATAAGAGCTTACTGGAAAATCTCAGAGCGTTTGATGGTAAAACATGCAGATTTACTCATTTGTGACAGTAAGGCTATCGAAAAATATATACATGAAGATTATCAGAAATATAGTCCGAAGACTACGTTTATTGCATATGGTTCAGATACAGTGAAATCCAAGCTTTCTGAGGATGCAAAAGAATTAAATGACTGGTATCAGGATAAGGGAGTTAAGGCTCATGAATATTATCTTGCAGTAGGAAGATTTGTGCCGGAAAATAACTTTGAAACCATGGTAAGCGAATTTATGAAATCAAACACAAAGAAAGACTTTGTATTGATTACCAATGTAGAGAACAATAGTTTTTATGAATCATTGTTGAAGTCTACTCATTTTGATCAGGATAAGAGAATTAAATTTGTTGGTACCGTATATGATAAAGAATTGTTAAAGAAACTTAGAGAAAATGCCTATGGATATTTTCATGGACATGAAGTTGGCGGAACCAATCCAAGTTTATTGGAATCTTTGGGCAGTACAGATTTGAATTTACTGCTTGATGTAGGATTTAACAGAGAAGTAGGTGAAGATGGTGCTCTTTATTGGAGTAAAGAGGACGGAGCACTTGCGTCATTAATTCATAAAGCAGACGCCATGACAGCAGAAGAAATTTCAGCTATGGGAATTAAGGCAAAAGAACGTATTACTAAGGAGTATAGCTGGGATTACATAGTAGATTGCTATGAAAAGGTGTTTTTGGAAAAATAACAAAGTATCCATGTGGTAAAACAGAGGAGAGAATCGGATGAAAATATTGATGGTGAATAAATTCTTTTATATCAAAGGAGGAAGCGAAACCTATTATTTTGCTCTTAAGCGTTTGCTGGAGGCGAAAGGACATACGGTAATTGACTTTTCCATGCAGGATGAAAAGAATTTTGAATCCCCTTATGCAGAGTATTTTGTAGAAGGGGTGGATTATAATGGCGGAATGAGTAAGAGCAAGCAGTTGAAGGCAGCAAAGAATATTATTTATTCTACAGAAGCAAAACGTAAGTTAGAAAAGCTTATACAGGATACAAAGCCGGATATTGCTCACCTCCATATATTTCAGCATCAATTATCACCATCCATTCTTGATGTGTTAAAAAAGCATAATATTCCTACGGTATACACAGCTCATGATTTGAAAATGCTGTGTTTAAATTATGTGATGATGACTCATGGGCAGTTGTGTGAAAAGTGTAAAGGCGGTCATTATCTGAATTGTTTAAAGCAGAAGTGTGTTAAAAATTCTACACTTAAGAGTAGTATCAATGTGATGGAAGGATATTTGCATAAGTGGCGAAAAAGCTATGATGCAATCGATGTGATTTTGACTCCTAGTTTATTCTACAAAAATAAGTTTATGGAATTTGGAGTAGCAAAGGAAAGAGTATATCACCTGCCTAATTTTTTGGATAGGGAATGTCCTAAGGTAACACCTGCAGAAGATAAAGAGCAATACTTTTTGTATTTTGGAAGACTGTCGGTAGAAAAAGGAATACTTACATTAATCAAAGCAGTGGAAAAAACGTCAAACCTGCTTTATATTGTGGGAAGTGGACCGTGTAAGGAAGAAATAGAACAGTATCTGAAAGAACATAATATGACGAATGTAAAACTTCTTGGGTTTAAGAGCGGTCAGGAATTGATTGATGTGGTAGGAAATGCAAGAGCGGTAATTCTGCCTTCGGAATGGTATGAAAATGGCCCATATTCAGCCATTGAATCATTACAGTTAGGCCGTCCTATCATCGGTTCAGAATTGGGAGGAATTCCGGAGTTAATAGATGGAAATGGAAAAATTTTTAATCACGGTAACGTGGAAGAATTAAGAGAAGTTCTGGAACAGTTTCCGAATCCGGGAACACCTGAGTATGAGCAATACTGCAAACGTTCCAGAGAAATTTTTGCCCAGAATTATATGGAAGAGGGACATTACAAACAGCTGCTTCCAATGTATGAGAAAGCAATGAAAAAGCATG
Source organism: uncultured Lachnospiraceae bacterium (assembly GCA_964450185.1). Classification (GTDB taxonomy): domain Bacteria; phylum Bacillota; class Clostridia; order Lachnospirales; family Lachnospiraceae; genus RUG11237. The sequence continues at coordinate 28,138 of CAYVCL010000011.1, forward strand.
GGAATGAGAGGTCATTATGAGAAAAATCCCTAAAATAGTTCATTATTGCTGGTTTGGAAACGGAGAAAAACCAGACAATATTAAAGCATATATAGAAACTTGGAAGGCAAAAATGCCGGAGTATACTTTTATGGAATGGAATGAACAGAATTTTGATGTAGAAAATTCGATTCCTTATGTGCGTCAGGCTTATGAGGCTAAAAAGTATGCATTTGTCAGCGATTATGCCAGAATACAGGCATTGTATCAGCATGGTGGAATTTATTTTGATACAGATATAGAAGTGAAAAAGCCTTTTGAAGAATTTCTGGAAGATAAGTCCATGGTGTTAGGATTTGAAAGTGAGAGAAGCCTTTTGACAGCTTTTATTGCGGTGGAAAAGGGACATCCTTATATGAAGGAATTCTTGGAATCCTATAAAGAACGTAATTTTCTAAAAGAAGACGGGTCTTATGATATGCTTGTAATTAACGAAGGATTTTCTGCCCTTATGGAGCGTAAAGGCGTAGATTTAGATAGAAACGAATATCAGGAATTGCCGGGAGATATTGTGATTTATCCGGAAGAGTATTTTTGTGGATTTGATGTAAATAACTGGCATGAGTCCATCACAGATAAAACTTGTACTGTGCATTATATGAACAGTAGTTGGGTGTCTGGAAAACAAGGAATGAAGCGCAAGATCATTTATACATTGCAGAAAATTCTGGGTTATAAGAATTATGACAGACTAAAAGCAATGTTTCGAGGAAGATAAATTTAACAAGCCACATAACGGAGGTTTCAAATGGTACTGACAGGCGGACAGGTAAGAATGGCGGCAATAAAGATGTTTCTTTATTCCCGTGGAAATGCATATAAGAATGCGGAATATATCAAAAAGAATAATATTTTTTATCATATGGGAGATGGCTGTTACTACCATCCACGAAAGCTTCCTACAGAGCCGATTCTGATGTCTATGGGAGATAATGTATGGGTATCGGCAAATGTGCGGTTTATTACCCATGATATGACAGGGGACATGCTCAAAAATCATCCTAAATACGGAGCAGAATTTTCCAAAATGTACAGTCCTTATTATATGGGAAAAATCCAAATTGGTAATAATGTTATGATTGGTGCAGATGCCACTATTATGTATGATGTTAAGATAGGTGATGACTGCATTATAGCAGCAGGAAGTATTGTAACAAAAGATGTGCCTGCAGGAAGTGTTGTGGCAGGAGTGCCTGCGAAAGTGGTTGGCACATTAGAAGATTTTGTAAATAAAAGAAGACCGATACTGGAAAATATGATTAAAAAGGAAGATGGAATCGAAGGGATGATTCAATTTTTCTGGGAGCAGGATAAGCGATAGGAGATTGGTAACGTGAAGATAGCAATAGAAGAAAAAAAACTGGTTATGGGATTATATTGCGCGACGATGCTCATGTCGATGTTGTCTATTGTAGATAATGTGCCTCTTAGGGGAGTTATGTATAATATAAAAAATCTTTATGTTGTTCTGATTGTTTTCTTTTGTTTTTATGATGGAATTTTGGTCTGGAATAAAAGAATAGCATGGGCAATAGGTTTGTTGGTGATTCATACAATATTGTATGGATTGGTGTTTACCAACTCAAATATTGCAAACGAAACCCATATGCATTTTCAACAGTTGATGACAGTTTACATTTTAACCTTTTTTTCTTGCATTTATGTATATAAAAAGGATTGTTATCTGCTTTTTCTGAAGATGACGTATCTGGCATTGGCATTGTTTATTTTGTGGTGTGCATTTACACATGTGGGGAATTTTGTAAATCCTATTTATTTTGTAAATATTTTTTCCAGAGCAGACCGTTTTCGCTCTCATTTTGGAATGGGTGATGTAAATTACTGTGGAAATTATTGCGTATATTTAATAATAATTTCATTCTTTTTGTGGTGTGAATGGAAAAAGCAGGGAAAAACACCAGAATGGAAAGTAAAACTTGCAGTCATAGGAATTGATGCGATTACGATGCTTATGCTTTTTTCTACTGCATCCAGATCAGCAATTATCAGTTTGGCATTGTTCTTTTTGTGTTATGGTATCTTGCGTCTTAGATATGCGATTATACGGAATTGGAAATTGGTTTTAGGAGTTGGTGGAACACTGGCATTGATAGTTGTTGTTGTATTAGTAGCTACAGGTGCTCTTTCAAGTATTTGGCAGGAGTCAAATCGTGAGGGTAATTTTAGCATTAATTATCCGATTTTTCTACAGCATGGTAATTACCTTAATGGTATGGGATATATGGATAATTCCGGCTTTCTAACTAAGATGTACAGGTATGAAACAACAGCAATGGATGTGTACTTTCTTTACATTCCTTTTACAACCGGAATTCTTGGGGCAGCTATTATTTTGACACAAATGATATATCTATTATATCAGATGCTGCGGCATAGCAGAACAGAAGGACGAGATCTCGTACTGAGTTTGTTTATTATGATGTTGTATTATGCGATATGGCAAGTAAATTATATGACTTACAGATATCACACAGGGATCATACATATGATGTTACTGTTTCTTTTTCTGATGAGAATTAATGAGGAAAAGGACGTATATATTGTTAAAATTCAAAGGAGATAGTTATGGCTAAGAAGCAACGAAATTTTTATTTAAATTTTTGGAAGGGAATTGCCTGTTTTGGTGTAATCTTTTGTCATACCCGCCTTCCATTCTATACATTAGATGGAATTATTCAAAGTATGTTTCGATTTACAATCCCTTTATTTTTTATGGTGTCCGGATATTTTTGCTATGGAGAAGACACAAAGTTGGTGGAAAAAAAACTTCCTGCAAAGATGAAGCGAATCTTTTGGATTAATTTTGTGGGGTGTTTATATTATTTCATTATGCAGCTGGCTATTGCAATTTTGGGTGATTCTCATGGAAGTATGGCAGATGTAATCGAGCGTTTTCATATGATGTTTAATAAAGAAACAATGATAAACTGGTTTGTGTTTAACCAAGATCCTTTTGTGAACATCATGTGGTTTACTTCAGCACTGTTGTATTGTTACATTTTATTTTGGGTAATTAATCATTTTAATTTGTATCGCATATGCTATGCACTAATACCGATATTACTTGTAATTCATTTGGTATTGGGAAATGTGCTTGTGTTGTTTGGAATAAAAATTCCATTAGTATATTATCGAAATTTCTTATTATTTGGTTTACCATTCTTTTTGTTGGGAAATTGGTTGCGTAAACATCAGGATTATATTTTAGAGAAACTGAGTGCGAAAAGATGTCAGTTGTTTTTGGTGTTAGGTTTAATCCTTGGCGTAGGAGAGTGGTTCCTGATAGGAAGACATGAGATGTATTTGGGGGCTATTTTGGCGGTAATAAGTATCTTTGCATTATCTTTGCACCAGCCGGAAAAGAAAAAGGATTCCATTATCACGAAGATAGGAACTGAGTACTCATTATTTATTTACATAGTTCACTACAGTTTAATTCTTGTTATGGAAAGATTTGCTGAAAAAGTAGTTGTATCTGAGAGTATAGGATATTATGTGTATTATTCTGCAAGACCATTTTTAGTATTTGGGATTTGTTTGGTGATGGGATGTGTGTTCTATAAAGTATTGGACACATTGAAAAATTGGAGGAAAAAGTAAAGTGAGTAGAAGAGAAGATATCTTAGTCAGTGTTGTGATTCCTACTTATGCTAGAAATGATATGCTGGAAAGAGCGATTAATTGTATACAGAAACAAACGCATCAGAATTTGGATATTATAGTTGTGGATGATAATCCACCAGAGTCAGAATTTCGTTTATCAACTCAGAAAATTATGCAAAAATATGAAAGTGATGAACGTATACGTTATATACAGAATCCAAAGAATCTTGGAGGAGCTGGTGCAAGAAATGTGGGTATTGAGGCTTCAAAAGGAGAATATATAGCATTTCTTGATGATGATGATATGTATTATCCGGAAAAAATTGAAAAACAGCTTCAGGTGTTTTTGGATAGTAAGTCTGACAAACTTGCATTAGTTTATTGTGATGTGGAACATGTAGGAAAGAATAATCAGGTTGATTGTGTAATTAGAAAACGTTATAGAGGCAACTGTTTGTATGAGGCAATTGAAGATGATTGTATTGCGTCTACATCTATGTGGCTTGTGAAAAAATCTATATTAGAATCGGTGGGAAATTTCTCTATTGTTCCTTGTAAACAAGATTCTACTGTTATTTTGAAATTACTTGATAAGGGGTATGAAGTTGACTTTGTACCAGAGGTTCTTTGTAGTTATCGCAATGTGGCAAGTGGTGTGCGTATTAGTCTGGGACCTAGAAAAGTGGAAGGCGAATTAATGTTTTATGAGGCTTGCTGTAAAACGTATGACAGGATGACACCAAAACAGATTAGATATATAGAATTTTCTTTTGCGAAGAGATTATATGTTCTTTATTGCCGCCATAATCAGAAATGGAAGGAAAATCGAATTGCAGAGAGAAAAAAAATGTTTAAACTTCGTCCGATAGCGGCAGCAGCTTTTCTTTTAAGAAGAAAAATACATGTATGGAAACATAGAAAGAAATAACCAGGGAGGAAGACCTAAAGTGGCACGAACAAAAAACAGTATACACAATATTATATTTGCATTATGTCTTCAAGGAGTTACTGTAGTAGCAAATTTTGTTATCCGAACCATTATGATACAGCGTCTGGGTATGCAAGCCACCAGTTTGAATGGGCTTTTTACAGAGGTGCTTGCTGCGTTATCTATGGCAGAAATGGGTGTAGGAACAGCGATTATTTATAATCTTTATAAGCCATTAGCGGAGAATGATCATAAAAAAGTGCGACAATTAATGGGATTGTTTAAAAATGCATATAGAATTATAGCAGCGGTAACTTTTTTGATTGGTCTGGCATTATGCCCTTGGATACATCTTTTAGTAAAATCTATAGATTATTCGTTGAACTACATCAGATTGGTTTATATGTTGTTTGTAGTGGATTTGTCTATGTCTTATTTATTCTCGTATAAAGTTTCTTTGATGAATGCAGACCAAAAGAGTCATATACAGTCTAAAGTCAGTATGGCAATTAAACCGATTGAAGTAATTATTAAAATAGTGGTATTGCTTATAACGAACAATTTTATTGCATATCTGTTAGCGTCTATATTAGTGACTTTTTTGGGAAATTTAGTGCGTTCTTATGTTGTAGATCGATATTATCCATGGCTTGGGAAAAATGAAGAAATGCTTCCGAAGGACGAGAGAAAAGAGGTCTTTTCTAATATTAAGAATTTGTTTATAAAGGCACTTTCCGGAAAAATTACCAGTTCTACAGATAATATGTTAATTTCAGCATTGGTAGATACTTTAAAGGTAGGCTATTATTCTAATTATGCCCTTGTTATAGGTGTCTTTCGACAACTTGCGAATCAAATTGCTTATGGTGGCATTGGTGCAAGTATGGGAAATATGCTGGTGACAGAGAGTAAAGAAAAATGCACCAAAATATTTTATCGTCTGGAATATCTCTTTTTTGTAGTAGGAGCATTAGCTTCTGTTTGCACATATTGTTGTGTCGATTCGTTTATTCTTATCTGGTTGAAATCAGAAGAATTTTTGCTTGCTAAAAGTATTATTTTTATTTGTTGTTTAAATCTTTTTATTGAAGTCATAAATAGACCTCTTTGGTCTATTATGGAGGTTTCAGGTCTTTTTAGATATGATAAGTATATTTCAGTTGCAGGTTCCGTAGTGAATTTGGTAGTATCCATTGTTCTTGGTATGAAGATTGGAATGGCAGGTATTTTTATTGGAACTTTTATAACGTATTTGATTCAATCAATATTGAAGACATTTCTTTTGTTTCGGATGAAGTTGGATACAAAACCTACGAAACAATATGGATTGTTAATTTGTATGTGCGGAGGAATGTTAATTCAACTGTTTTTAGCTGATGTAATATGTAAACAATTTGTATTTCAAAACCAGATTGTGACATTTGTGGTATATGGATTAATTTCAGTAGGAGTTGTAGCAATTACTACGGTGGTCTGTACCTTTTTTACAGATGCGTTTAAATACTACATAGGAATGATTACTAATATGATTAAGCGTATAACAAATAAATAATTGAAGTAACAGGGAAAGGATGTGCGTTATGCAGGGAACTATTTTACATATTATGAATTATGCAGCGTCTTACCGGGGAAATTTTATGGATTCTCTTACCAGCCTTGACAAAAAGATTCAAATAAAGGGATTAAAAAATATCTATTTATTTACCGGAGATGCCCAAAATGATGGGGCTATGAGCTGGATATCTAAGATGCAGCAACATGGCGAAGAAGTATACTTTTTGGCAGAAAACAGAGGGCAGGATGCAAAGTTAATATGCAGATTGATAAAAGAGAAAAATGTAAAGGCTGTTCATACACATTTTATTACTATGCAACAGTATTTAGCAGTGTATCAAGCCACTTTTGGTAAAAAAATTCCTGTATTTATGCATATGCATAACCATTCAAAAGTAGCAGAAAATCCTGTTAAGAACATTCTTCGTCGTATATTGTATGGCAAATGTATTATGATAGCATGCAGTGAGTCTGTGTATCACAGTCTTGAAAGAGATTATCCAAAAAATGAGAAATATGCGATTGATAATGGGGTGAATTTTTCACGTCTTGATTCTTATGACTCATTAAGAGAAGAAGATTTTGGTTTGGAAAACAGTGAAGGTAATTTCCTGATCTTTGGATTTGATTTTTACAGAAAGGGAGTAGACTTGGCGGTTAGAGCAATGAAACAGTTACGTGAGCAAGGCCATCGTTATTCATTATTGGTATCATTGTCTACAAACTTTGAACAAGTAGAAAAAAATATTGTGGACATTTTGGGAGAAATGCCAGAGTGGATAAAAGTGATTCCTGCTAGAAATGATGTGGCTACGTTGTATAATTTTGCGGATGTATTTTTATCTCCATCCAGAGAAGAAGGTTTACCTTATTCTGTGGTAGAAGCAGGATATTCTAAGTGCAGTGTGGTTATGAGCGATATTTCTGCTCAAGTGCATTTGAAAATTCCTTATGGATATTGGTTTAACAGTGAGAATGTAAATGATTTTGCTGATAAAATTTTAAAAGCTCAAAAAGAGCATGTACAAAAACTGGAAAATTGGGATAAGGTGAAGCAATCTATGAAAGAGAATTATGCTCTGGATAGCTGGAGTGAACAAGTAGAAAAGCTTTACGAAAAGATTTTGCAGTAGGAGGTTATAAAATGTTCGATGTAATTACAAGTCTTGGATATAATTGTGAAATTTCTTTCCGGTTGGAAAACTATTTTGGGAGTATTAATGCGCTGCCTTTTTCCTGGTCGTTTGTATTGGACAGAGAAAAGTTTCCACAGACGTTAGCTGATATAGACAAGCTTTTTGCAGATGAAGTAGAGTTAATGGATGATAATATGATTAAGTGCAAAAATTATGATATTAAATTCCATCCTCGCTATGATGTTCTTTTAAAAGAAGGTGTGCCTACAGAGGAAACAACGCAAATGGCTGTTGAGGAATTGAGAAAAAGAGTTTTTCATTTAAAAGAAAAATGGAAAGAGTTGTTTACCAGCCAAAAGAAAACGGTGTTTCTAATGAAAGTGGAAGATAAGGGAGAAGATACAAATTTAAAGTATATTCAGGACGTGTATCAAGTATTACAGCAAAAATATATTTCAGGAAAATTTATGTTGGTGGTTTTGTTGGAACGTAAGGCTGCTACAGAAAAAATAAAAGCAATAGAGTCAGAACAATTAAAAATAAGGACGTTAAAACGTTTTGCACCTAAAAAGCATACAGACACTATGGGAGATGTTTGGGGCTGGTGGAAAGTTTTGAATGAAATTACAGGGGAAAAGTGTTGGAAGTATTTTGGACGTTTATGGAAAAAACGTATAAGTTGGTTTGTGGCTGTATTAAAGAAGTATGCTGGAATAGGAACGCGCGGAGGACATTAAAGCAAAACTGATGGAGAGAGTGTGGATATGAAGAAAATTTGCCTTTTAACAGTTTGGATGGGAAAGTTACCAGAATACTTTTGGTTATGGCTGGCTACTGCCAAAAGAAATCCTACGATAGATTTCTTTTTCATTACAGATAATACAGGTTTGGAAAGTCAGGAAAATGTACATTTTATCCATATGACAATGGAAAGCGTGAGGGAGCGCTTTGAGCAGACAGTGGGATTTCCTATAAAATTAAAGGTTCCATATAAACTATGTGATTATAAACCTATATATGGAAGGGCGTTTGCAGAAATTGTTGAGTCATATGATTTTTGGGGGCACTGTGATATCGATATTATGTTTGGTGATATTAGAAAATTTATTACGGATGAACTTTTAGATCAGTATGATAAAATTTTTGATGCAGGTTATTTTATACTATATCGGAATTGTGATGAAATAAATAGCTTGTATGAGAGAAGTATAGAAAAAGATAATATGGCTTATCCATATACAAAAGCATTTCGCAGTCAATTTGCATGTTATTTTGATGAGTATATGGGAATGAGTATCCTTGGTTGGAAATATTGCAATGTATTTAGAGATCAGTTGGAAGAAAAAGTAGTACAGGATTTTAGTTGGCAACGATTAAATTTTCAGTCTTATATTTCAGAGGAAAGCTTTGTTTTTCAGTGGAAGGATGGAAGAATATATCGTTATTTATGTGATGAGAATGGAAGATTGCTTCCAAAACAACAGCCTGAGGAATATTTGCTTGCTCATATACAAAAGAGAAAAATGGAAATTGCTTTTTCGGAGAAAGAACTTTTTGAAAAAAATGAATTTTGGATCGTACCTAATCGGTATCAGTTGGACAAGCCAGAAGGTGAACTCTATACGGAATCTCAACGAAAGAAATATGCAGAGTTGATTCAAAGGCAGGATCAGAAAAGAAGCATTAAAAACCTAAAATCTTATGGACTGATCGACTATGTTCTTCATTTTATGAGAAGCAGAAGAATCAGAAAATGGATTATAGACGAAAAGAAATTTTTTTAAAAACTAAAAATATTGCACCGCTTGTTGTATTATGCTATAATTCGTGTGCAATTGACGACAAAACTCAATTTTTGGTGCAATTGCTCTCCAATTAAATAGAGTTGTGATTAGAAGAAAGAGGATTTTATGAAAATAATTATGTCTTTTGTAAAATATTTTCTTGCAGATGTCTTATATCTTGCAAGTAATGATATTCAAAAAAAACTTATAAAAGAAGATGTTTTTCGCTTTTTAAAATGGGATAGTTTTAAAGATTCCCATACGAACATATATGTTTTATTAAACCATTGTTTAGCTATTAAATCTTTTAGAAATGTTTTTTATTATCGTTTATCTGAAAAGAAAATTATTTCTAGTATATGTAAGTTTTTTATACCAGAACTTAAAACGATTGAAATAGGTGGGAAAATAGATGGTGGCTTATTGGTTTCACATAATTTTTCTGTGATTATTCCACAATGCGCTGGAAAAAATTTGCGTATTGGTCCTGGGGTAGTTATCGGAAGAAACGCAAAAGGATTTCCTGTAATTGGGGACAATGTTTACATAGCTTCTAATAGTACCGTTATTGGCAATATACACATTGGTAATAATGTTATTATTGGTGCTGGTTCTGTAGTTAATAAAGATATACCGGATAATTCGATTGTTGCAGGGAATCCTGCTCGTATAATAAAAACTTTAGATGAGTCATATTTTAATGAGATAATGTAATTTTTAGTACTGGTATGATATCTGGGTATTCTACAAGCTTATTTGAATGGTAGGAGGAAATGTTTTGAAGAATGAGAAAAAAATAAAGATTAGTGTTATAATACCTGTTTATAATGGAGAACAGTATGTGGCCACATGTATTGAAACATTGCAAAATCAAACAATGCAAACGGGATATGAACTAATTTTTGTGGATGATGGTTCCACAGATAAAACATTGGAAGTTATTCGCAGTTATGCTCAACAAGATAGTAGAATTTGCTTTTTTTCTCAAGAAAACAAAGGTATTTCTGCTGCCAGAAATTTAGGAATGAATAATGCTAATGGAGAATGGATTGTTTTTGTGGACGTTGACGATGAAATTGATTCTGAATATCTGCAGGATATAAGTCGAGAAATTGAAGCAGATTCCACAGCACCTGTTTTAGTATATGCAAGACATTATGTAGAAAAAGACAGTAAGATAATCGATAATAAAAAAATTACAAGAAAAGAATTGATTCGTTCTCTATTAACGGAAGAAACAGTAGAGGAGTTAGGCACAGATTTCTTGTTATTTGCGGCATGGAGCAAGGTTTACAAAAAGACTTTTTTACAAGATAATAATATTATATTTGTAGAAGGTTTAAGATGGGCTGAAGATATGGTTTTCATGTGTTACGTTTTTCAGTGTGCGGAAGAAATCAGATTTATTTATCGTGGATACTATCGTTATGTACAACATAGTAATTCTACAATACATTGTGCGAGAAAAGATGATACAAAAACAATAAAAAAAATGCAGAGCGAAATAAAGCGGGCATTATCTCCATTATGGAAAGATGAAGATATAAGAACAGCTTATTATTTGGGTGTATTAAACCGTTGGTTCATTGCAATCTCCAGTGAATTGAATGCGTGGAAGTCACAGGAGAGTTTATTAGATGCGTATAAACGTTTAAAGAGAATTTTGCAAGAAGATCAGTTGAACGAAATTGTTGATAGTGTAGATAAGAGTAAGTTAAATAAGAAAGAAAAATTTAAATTGTTCTTACTGAAAAAATTACCATTATGTTATCTGATAATTATAAGAAAAGTGAATATTTGATAGTTCCCCAAAGGCTTTTGTACCAGTTAGTGTAGTTTTATGTGCTGTTGACCATTTTCAAATAAATTTATTACGTGGTAAGATTTGGCTGTCAGTGAAGAACAGCAGAATGGAGAGGCAATGAAAAGAAAAAGAAGGTTATTAGGAGTAGCGTTACTGTTTGTGTTGGCGAGTTTAAGTTGTATGAACGTAGATGCAAAAGAAAAATTTAACTCCCTAAATCCTGTAATAGATGTAGGAAGCGAAATTTATGTTCAGCACGATGAAAATAATGGAAATGTATATGATTTAGAGAAATCGGAAACGGGAGTTACAACTGTTTATAAAACTATTTTAGTAAACTTTACTGCAGGCAAGGCATGGAGCAGAGATGGTGAATTTGTTGATAATGTTGACACAGCACCTCATGGGGCGACTGCTCCGGAGGATTATATACCGGTTGCTGCAGGTGAGGAATATTTTATAAAAACCTATGGAGTAGGATATACACAAGGAATCTGGTATACGCCGGTACTGTTTTTAGATACCAATGATAACGTGGTATCCGATGTATTAACAGGGGAATTTAGTAAAAGTAAAGCGGGGGTAATCATAGAAGTTCCTGAAAATGCAACAAAGATGCATTTGACTATGTATAACAACCAATCTTTTACACTGCAAAAAGTGTTAAATCTTACAGACGAAGAATTTGATAAACTACCAATCAAAAGAGCAGAGTTGGAAAGTGACATTCAGGAAAAATACGAAAATTACCAAAAGGATCCCACCGTTTATAAAAAACTTGATAAGGCATACATTACATTTGTAAATGATGATACTAGGGCGTCTATGGATGAATATGCGAAACTGTTTATGGACAAAGAAATACCATTGGTGCTTGCAACAGTTCCGGAATTATTAATTGAAAATGCCTCCTCTCAGAAAGAAACACGATTGGATGTTGCAAGGCGTGTAGAAGAAGCAGGCGGAGAAATCATAGCTCATAATGGAGGCGTTTTGACTCAGGAAGGGTTCTCAGACTACAACACCATGTATTCTTTCTTTGTGAGAACAAAGCAGTTGTTCAATTATTATGGCTTTGATACCAACGGAATTATTTTGGCCGGTGGAACAGGACAGGTGACAGGTGCCAAGGAATCCGAAGAATGGGCAAGCTCCATCTATAGTTATTCTGATTTATATGGTGTAGAGTATACAAAGAAAGAGATTGCGTTAGATTCTGTATACTTTCATAGCAGAAAGGGATTGGGCGGATACAGCAGTGATTTGGAGAAAATACAGCAGGAAATTGATAAAGCAATTGAGAATCAGTCTTGGCTGATATTTTATTTCCATAGCGAAAACGAAATTAATCTGACGGTATTGGGAGAAGTTCTGGATTATGTAGATTCAAAAAGCGAAACTGAGTTAGAAGTTGTCACTTACAAAGAAATGTACCAGAAAAACGCAGCAAAAGAGTCAGAAATTATCAATACAAAAAACACATATTATGTTTCCAGTACAGGGACTTCTAAGGTGGGAACGGATGAAAACGATCCGATGTCTTATGAAACTGCCAATAGCAAAACCTATAGAAGTGGTGACACAATCCTTTTCAAAAAGGGTGATACCTTTTATGGAACATTTAATCCAACCATTCTTCAGATTGATGATGAAATAACTACATTTTCTTCTTATGGAGAAGGTGAACTGCCAAACATTTCCGGTTACAAGATTGTAAATTCAAAAGATTCCTGGCAGGTACATGAAGATGGTATATATAAAGTAAATTTGACGGATACACAGTGCTTTTCAGGACTTATGACAACAGACACCAATAGTGTTAATGTTGGCTTTTTAGAAGATAACACCGGAACAAAGTATTTTAATAAAAAAGGCACTTTAAGTGATCTGGAAAACCAGTACGACTTTTATTGCGATGAAAGCTATTTGTATATGAAATCGGATGAAAATCCATATAGTAAGTTGGGAGAACTGAAACTGGCAACAAGGACAAATTTATTTATTATGCATTCCAACTTAAAAGTGGAAAATATGGAATTTTCCGGTACAGGAGCCCATGCAATCGTGGGTTCAGATGAAAATACAGAGAATGTAGAAATCTCAAATAATATCATACAGGATATTGGAGGAAGTTATTTGAGAGGAACTATAAGGTATGGAAATGGGATTGAATTTTATGGAACCAATGTTTCGAATGTAGAGGTAAAAGATAACCTTATAAGAAATATCTATGATGTTGGTTTTACAATTCAAGGAACGCAGGGTTCCGGAAAAAATGTAGTAGTAAAGAACAATGTATTTGTAAGTAACTCCCAAGATTCTGAAATCTGGGAAAGCGGTTCTGCCACAGGAGTAGAAAGCTATGAATTTACCCGGAATATCTCCATAAATGCAGGGAGAGGCTGGGGATATGAAGCCCGCGAGGATAAGTATGCGGCAGCTCATATACTGTTCTGGCAATATCTGTTGGTAAATACAGATATTTATTTTCACGATAATATCGTGTATAATCCTCGCAGAATTTATTTTATAGAGCAAACCAATAAAACGAATCTCTTCTTTCAGAAATCCGAGTTTATCCGGTCAGATTATAACACTTATCTCTTAGGAGAAGATAGCAGGATATTCCGGGATTACTATAGTATAGAAGAAAAGGATACCTTTGTGTCAGAGTATAAAAAAGATGTTCATTCTACCTTTGAACTGATAGAGGTCAAGGAAGACATTGTAAATACCTCTGCAACCTCAAATGATGTGGAAGAAATCAGAAAAGTATTGGGTGTGGAAGAATGGGATGTGAATCCTACTCTAACCATAACACCCACGCCCATGGTTACCTTGGAACCTACAGCAGTTCCTAAGGCAACCGATGTCCCGGAAGTAACAGTAACACCGGAAGCGACTGCAACACCGGAGTTGACAGTTACACCAGAGGTAACAAAGATGTTGGAGCTAACGGTAACACCAGAACCAATAGTAACTCCGGAGCCCACAATAACCCTGGAGCCCACGGCAACACCACTTCCGACTATCGAAGCTGAACCGACAGCTACACCAGACGCCACAAATAACGTGAAGCCAACACTCAGCCCAAGTCCAACGGCAGAGCTTCCAGCGGAAGGTACAAAGCTTACAGATGCAAAAGCGGTATATGTTGTTACAAAAGCAGAGGTTAAGGACAGAACGGTGGCCTATGCAAATCCTGTCAACAAGAATATAAAGAGTGTATCTGTTCCAAAGACAGTTACCATAGATAATATTACTTATAAAGTGACAGCGATTGCGCCTAATGCCTTTAAGAATTGCAAAAAATTAACCAAGGTTACCATGAAATCCAATATAAAAATCATCGGAAAATCGGCGTTTAGTGGATGCAATAAATTAAACACCGTGGTGATGAGCAGTAATGTGACTACCATAGGAAATCAGGCGTTTTATAAGTGTAGCGCACTGAAAAAGATTACGATTCCATCTAAGGTTAACAAAATAGGAAATCAGGCATTTTACAAATGTAAAAATCTGAAAAACATAACCATAAAGACTACAAAACTTACCACAAAAAATGTAGGAAGCAAGGCGTTTAAGGACATACATTCCAAGGCTACAATTAAAGTACCAAAGAGTAAGCTGAAAGCATACAAAAAGCTGTTAAAAAGCAAGGGAGTTTCCTCTCAGGCAAAGATAAAAAAATAATGTGGTAAATAGAATTGCCCTTAAAGTCAGAAGTAAAGTACTCTGACCTTAAGGGCAATTTTAAAATCTAAATCATTATTTAAAATCTACCATTTCTAAGTCCTTCATTAATTCCAAACGGTGGTTGATTTTGTTGTAAGCATCGTTTGAAGAGGTTCCCTGTTTCTTACAGTATATGGAGTAGCTGATGGCACTAAAGAAACGATGTATCCATGCCACAGGCAGTAAAATTTTATACTTTTTCGCATAGGAGAATTTATCCTTCAATTCGGAAGGTGTTGGGAAAATCATATGTATTTTCTGCGAAAAACGGTTAGATGTGGCCTGTGTGTCACGCATAAGGTAACGGGACAGAGTATCTGTGCTGGCCCAGGCTTCCGAAGCATCACCCTCTTCCCTGCCAACAGTGAGAATATCTACCAATAAATCTTCATTTAATCCATATTTTTTATAGTCTGCTGAAAGCAGAGAATTATCCATTCCGAAGTAATGTATACAAATTTTGAATATTGCATCGCAAAAAACATCATATTTTAGCTTCTTCATAATCTCCCAAAAATGAGAAGAATCAATCTGGTTATGATAAGCATTTACAAATACGGTAAGGTCCACCAGATAGCGCAGTGGAAGTCCTTCAAAAGCAAAATGCTTGGCAATATGGAATATCTGATAAATCAAATGCTGCTCATAACCTAATGTAGTAATAGGAATATTGCAGGCAGTGGTATGGAGCAAAGTTTCCGGTGAAGAAAGATTGAGTTCTTTTAATAGTTCTGCCTGTAGTCCTGTGTAATCTTCCCAAAGACAATCGTGAAGCTCTATTTTCAGATAACGGTTAGGCTGTTGAACCTTGTATACAGGAACGTGCTCCTTAGAAGCAATTTCTACAAAAGAATATCCAAGCTCCTGTAATAATGTTTCCATAGCAGAACGTTCTTCCGGCGGTATTAAGATATCGGAATCGGAAGAAAAGCGCATATTAGCTTCTGGATATAAATCAGCCAAAGCAATACCTTTGAAAACAACAGGATGTAGCCCCTTTTTCTCGGCTTCTCTTAATACATGTCCCAACTCCTGAAAAGAAAGCAGTTGGTGAAAACCACGTTGAAAAACCATGTTTTTCCAAGAGTTCATAATATCGTCACTAGGGCGATAATTTTCCGGAAGTTGGCATACATTGCGGTACACAATAC
Organism: uncultured Lachnospiraceae bacterium; assembly: GCA_964450185.1. Taxonomy (GTDB): domain Bacteria; phylum Bacillota; class Clostridia; order Lachnospirales; family Lachnospiraceae; genus RUG11237. Next base: position 43,893 of record CAYVCL010000011.1, read on the forward strand.
CAACAAGCTTTCCGGTAGCCAGAATGCGATAAGCGTCTTGCCATGAAATATCGGCATCCGGAGTATAATTTTCACGGTAAATAGATGTTTTTACTAAAGATAAAATCTGCTCATATAGTTGTTTCATGAATCCACCCTTTCGTTAGGAATAAAAACAAGTGACCTTTTGTAAGAATATTTTAGATAAAGTATTGTGAATAAAGCGGAGCCGGAGGGATTCGAACCCTCGTGCCGGGTATAACCCGACAAACTGATTTCGAGTCAGCCTCGTTATGACCACTTCGATACGGCTCCAGAATAAAATGTAAATCAACTATTTAAAATCATATCATATATTTTCAAAAATGCAATACGAAGATTGCCGGAAAAATACACAGCGGCAGAATTATGAAAAAAACTTATGGAACAAACCTAATATGTGTGATAAACTAAGCCTTATAAGATTCTTGAAATAACAGAAAAAGGAGATTGTACATGATTTTTGACAGTCATGCTCATTATGATGATGAAGCATTTGAAGAAGATAGAGAGAGTTTGCTTTCTTCCATGAAAGAAAATGGAATTGCTGCTATTGTAAACGTGGGCGCCAGTCTTGAAAGCTGTCGCAGTTCTTTAAAACTGGCACAAGATTATGATTTTATATATGGGGCAGTGGGAGTTCATCCAAGCGATACCGGAGAATTAAATGAAGAAAATTATCTGGAATTGTGCAAGATGATGGACCACGAAAAGAATGTAGCAGTAGGAGAAATCGGGTTGGATTATTATTGGGATGAGCCGGAGCGGCAGATTCAGAAAAAATGGTTTGTAAGACAGTTGCACACAGCCATGGAAAAAAGTAAGCCACTGATTATCCACAGCAGGGATGCAGCGGCAGATACATTAGATATTATGAAGGCAGAAAAAGTCTGGGATTGTGGTGGAGTAATTCATTGTTTTTCCTATTCCGTGGAAATGGCAAGAGAATATTTAAACCATGATTTTTATATTGGAATTGGCGGTGTATTGACCTTTAACAATGCCAAAAAGCTAAAAGAAGTGGCAGAGTACACTCCGTTAGAAAAAATTGTATTGGAAACAGACTGCCCTTACCTTGCACCGGTTCCAAACAGAGGAAAAAGAAATTCTTCCCTGAATCTTATCTATGTGGCAGATATGCTGGCAGAGATTAAGGGAGTTACCAGAGAAGAAATAGAGCAGGTTACCTATGACAACGCATGCAGGTTATATAGAATCAAATAGGCGAAAGGAGAATATATGGCAAATTTGGGAATTCCGCAGAATACTATAGAGGTGCTGCAAAAGTATAATTTTAATTTTCAAAAGAAATTTGGACAAAACTTTCTAATAGATACTCATGTGCTGGACAAGATTATTGCTTCCGCAGATGTAAATAAAGAGGATTGTGTACTGGAAATCGGACCAGGTATCGGGACTATGACTCAGTATCTGGCAGAAAACGCACGAAAAGTAATTGCCGTGGAAATTGACAAAGCATTAATCCCTATTTTGGGTGATACCTTAAAAGAATACGACAATGTGCGTGTTATCAATGAAGATATTTTAAAGGTGGATATTGCCGCTCTGGCAAAAGAAGAAAACGACGGTAAGCCAATTAAAGTAGTTGCCAATCTTCCATATTACATCACCACACCGATTATTATGGGCTTATTTGAAAGCCATGTGCCAATTCACAGCATTACTGTTATGGTGCAGAAGGAAGTGGCAGACCGTATGCAGGTAGGACCGGGAACCAAAGATTATGGTGCTTTGTCGCTGGCAGTGCAGTATTATGCCAAACCGGAAATTGTTGCCAATGTGCCACCAAACTGCTTTATGCCAAGACCAAATGTAGGCTCTGCAGTAATTCGTCTTACAAAACATGAGCAGCCGCCGGTAGTGGTAAAGGATGAAAAATTAATGTTCCGCCTGATTCGCGCATCCTTCAACCAGCGTAGAAAAACTTTAGTAAACGGATTGAATAATTCTCTGGAACTTAATTTTTCTAAAGAAGAGATAGCTGCTACTTTAGAAAAAATGGGACTTTCCCAGACTATTCGTGGGGAAGCGTTGGATTTGCAGCAATTCGGACAGTTAAGCGATTTATTGTGGGAACTTCATAACAAATAAGAAAAAGTCATAAAAGTACCTCTCTCTGTATATATATTAAAAAAACAGACAGAGGTATTTTTATGTCCGAGTTTAGACGTTTTATGTCTTATATTTATAGTTACCAAGGAGCAGAAAAGCTGAAGAACACCGGATTTGCCAAAATAGAGGCCAGAGGAGAGGCCTGCCGTATGGAAATTCATATAAAGGGAGCTTATCCAAAAGGGGCAGTGCAAAGTAATGTCTATGGCTTTTATGAGGAACGGGGATTGTTGGTAGGGATATATCTTGGAACCTTTGCAATCAAAAACGGCATAGGAGATGCCAGAATTATTACAGACCGCAATCACATGGGAAATACCAGAAAAACACTGGAGGATTTGCAGGGAATCTACCTTACCTTAAATGAGGAAGAAGATAATGCAATGGCAAGTACTTGGGATAATATCAAGGTGGATACATCTTATTTTAAGGTATTTTCAGAGGAAATGGATGAGCCTCCCTTTTCCGGAGGAGAAGTGGAACAGTCTGCAGAGCCGGAATCTGCTGTGGAAGAAGATATTCCATTGGAAGAAATCTCTGTTCTGCAGGAGAGAGGACTGGAAGAAGCAGTTGGAGAGATGGCAGCGGAACCGGAACAAGTAGTGGAGCAGCCAGAGGATTTCCGGCCGGAAGTGGATTTGCAACAGGACAGAAAGGCGGAACCAACAGTCCAGCCGGAACAAGAAATGCTACAGGAAGAGAACATACCGGAAAAAGAAATGGTACAGGCGGCAGAAACCGTTTTGGAGGAGCAGTCCTGTGCCTGTGGAGAACTAAACTTTTCTGTGGAAAACTTCACCGAAAACAACAAGTCCTGTGGATTGGGGAAATGGAAAGAAATGCTTAGAGATTATCCGGTGGTAAATCCCTTTGATTATCTGGATAATGTGGAGGTAATAAGAATTGAACCAAAAGACATTTCAAGGCTAGAAAAGAAATACTGGGCATTGGCAAACAACAGCTTTCTGCTTCACGGCTACTGCAGTTACAGATATTTAATTCTGGGAAGAAACATTAGTGATAATAGCTTCTTTGTGGGAATTCCCGGCATATTTCATCCAAGAGAAAAAATGATGGCAGGAATGTTTGGCTTTTCTCAGTTTCAGATGTCCAGAAACGGAAAACTCCGCCAAGGGGAGTTTGGCTATTATATCCGAAGCGTGGAGTTGGATTAAACAGATTCCTGCCCGCGGATAAATGTATCAGGCACGAAAGGCTTCAGCAAACGTTGATATTCCTTTAAAGTTTCTATAGACGGAGCGTGAAAATTTTCTGTGGGAACTTGCTCAGATGCAACAAAACTTTGTAAAAAATATTTTGAAGCCCCCTGAATCATATTTCCGATTTCTAACATATCTTCTTCACTGTGGAGTTCAGAAACTACAGTGGTACGGAATTCATAAGGTATGGGATGTTCCTTTAAAAGGGCGATGGATTCTAAAATGGAATCCATGGGAATATCACATCCACAGCAGGAGGAATAGGAGGAGCAGCCGGACTTGATATCCATGGCAACATAGTCGATTTTTCCGGCATCTATCAACTGCCGCAACATGGCAGGATTGGTACCGTTGGTATCTAATTTTATCAGATATCCCAGAGCCTTAATATCTTCAATAAAATCAGGCAGTTTGGGATGAATGGTAGGTTCTCCTCCACTGATACATACACCATCCAAAATACCTTTTCTTTTTTCTAAAAATTGAAAGAAACTTTTCTTTGTATACAAACTCTGTGGATGTTCCACCAATTCCCAATTATGGCAAAACGGACAACGCATGTTACAGCCACCCAAAAAGACGGTGGCTGCCACATGCTCCGGGTAATCTAATAAAGTTGTTTTTTGTAATCCTGCAATGTTCATGGCTGGTCGCTCCTGTGTGATTTTGTATTAATTATAGGGGAAATTTGATTGAGGTGCAAGAGAAGGGACTAATTATTATTGACATTATTTTATCCATTAGGTAAAATTGGAAATAGTGCATTGTGCATAAAAATCTTTGAAAATTTTATGATATGGGGAGGAATATGTATAATTATGTCAAATATAGTAATTGGGATTTGTGATGATCAGGAAGTAATCATTGAGCAATTAAGGGATCATATTACCTCGATTATGAATGAAATATGGAATGATGAGTGGTCTTTGTGTGAGTACGTTTCGCCGCTAGAATTGTTGAAAGAGGTAGAGAAGATAGATGTTCTTTTTCTTGATATTGAGATGCCGGAGATGGACGGCATTGAAGTGGGAAAGAAGGTTATGAAAATAAATCC
>CAYVCL010000012.1:0-46110 GCA_964450185.1 uncultured Lachnospiraceae bacterium
CAATGGGATGGGATGCATTTGGTCTTCCAGCAGAAAACTATGCAATCAAAATGGGTACACACCCAAGAAAATCAACTGCGGACAATATTTCTAATATCAAACGTCAGATTAATGAAATTGCGTCTGTTTACGATTGGGATATGGAAGTAAACACAACAGATCCTGAATTCTATAAATGGACACAGTGGATTTTTGTAAAGATGTTTAAAGAAGGTCTTGCATATGAAAAGGAATTTCCAATCAACTGGTGTCCTTCCTGTAAGACAGGTCTTGCAAACGAAGAAGTAGTAAACGGATGCTGTGAACGTTGTGGTACAGCCGTTACTAAGAAAAATCTTCGTCAGTGGATGTTAAAAATCACAAAGTATGCAGACAGATTACTGGATGATTTAGATAAACTTGACTGGCCGGAAAAAGTAAAGAAAATGCAGGCAGACTGGATTGGTAAGAGCTACGGTGCAGAAGTAAACTTCAAAGTAGACGGTACAGACAAAGAAATTACTGTTTATACTACAAGACCGGATACTTTACACGGAGCGACATTTATGGTACTCGCACCGGAACATGCTATGGCGAAAGAACTGGCAACACCGGAAAACGAAGCAAAAGTAGAAGAATATATTTATCAGTCTTCCATGCGTTCTTCTGTAGACAGAATGCAGGATAAGGAAAAGACAGGTGTATTTACCGGAAGCTATGCAATCAATCCAATCAATGGAAAGCAGATTCCAATCTGGTTATCTGATTATGTATTAGCTGATTACGGTACAGGGGCTATTATGTGTGTTCCTGCTCATGATGACAGAGATTTCGCTTTTGCAAAGAAATTTGATATTCCGATTGTTCAGGTAATTGCAAAAGACGGAATAGTAATTGAAAATATGGAAGAAGCATACACAGACGCTTCCGGAACTATGGTAAATTCCGGCGAATGGAATGGCATGGAATCAGCGGTACTGAAAAAAGAAGCACCAATGATGATTGAAAAAATGGGCGTTGGTAAGAAAACAGTAAATTACAAATTGCGTGACTGGGTATTCTCAAGACAGCGTTACTGGGGTGAACCAATTCCAATCATTCACTGTCCTGATTGTGGAAATGTACCAGTTCCGGAAGACCAGCTTCCATTATTATTACCGGAAGTAGAATCTTATCAGCCAACAGGTACCGGAGAATCACCATTGGCAGATATTGAAGAATGGGTAAATACCACATGTCCATGTTGTGGTAAACCATCAAAACGTGAAACAAACACAATGCCACAGTGGGCAGGTTCTTCATGGTATTTCTTAAGATATGTGGACAGCAAGAACAATGAAGAATTAGTTTCCAAAGAAAAAGCAAACAAATACCTTCCGGTAGATATGTATATCGGTGGTGTAGAACATGCGGTACTTCATTTATTATATTCCAGATTCTATACTAAATTCTTATATGATATTGGTGTAGTAGACTTTGATGAACCATTCCAGAAACTGTTTAATCAGGGTATGATTACAGGAAAGAACGGAATTAAGATGAGTAAATCCAAGGGAAATGTAGTTTCACCGGACGATTTGGTAAGAGATTACGGTTGTGATTCCCTACGTATGTATGAAATGTTCGTAGGACCGCCAGAATTAGATGCAGAATGGGATGATAGAGGAATTGACGGTGTATACCGCTTTATCAATCGTTTCTGGAATCTTGTTATGGATAACAAGGACAAAGAAGTGACAGCAACCAAAGAAATGATTCGTATGCGTCATAAGATGATTTACGACATCACACAGCGTTTGGAAAGCTTTAGCTTAAATACAGTTATCAGTGGTTTCATGGAATACAACAATAAGATGATTGATATGGCGAAAAATGGCGGTATCGACAAAGAAACTCTGGAAACTGTAGTTATTTTGATGGCACCATTTGCTCCACATTTATGTGAAGAATTATGGGAAGCATTAGGTCATAGCGAAAGCGTATATGAAAACAGTTGGCCGGAATACAGCGAAGAGGCAATGAAAGAAGACGAAAAAGAAATCGCTGTTCAGATTAATGGTAAAACAAAGGTAGTTATCACGCTGGCTGCAGATATTGACAAAGACAGTGCAATCGCAGCAGGAAAAGAAGCACTGGGAGATAAATTAACAGGAAATGTTGTAAAAGAAATTTATGTTCCGGGAAGAATTATTAATATTGTTATGAAATAAGAAGCTCAAGAGCAATTTTATTCGTGAAATTGCTCTTTCTTTTGGCTTAATTGTATCTGAAATGCACAAAAAATGAATATATTATTGTGAAAAATAGTGCGAATTATTGAAAAATATCGAAAATTGTTTTATAATATTTATGTTGCAAGGTGAACCATAATGGCATTAAATAAAAATATGCGAGGTGGGAAAATGAACAAGAAAAATACAGAAACGAAGAAAGCGGGACTAGCATTAAAATTGATTGCGATGTCCTTACTCCCAGTGATTATCTTGGGAGTTTGTCTGACTGTATATACACTTAACATTTTACAAAAGAGTATGCAGTCGGAAATCCAGGATGGTTTAAAGAGCACAGCAACGGCATTGGCAGGTTCTTATGTGGCAATACCGGGAGATTTTACAACAAATGAAAATGGGGAAGTTGTAAAAGGTGATACGGTAATCACAGGAGATTATACTCTGGTTGACTACATAAAAGAACAATCTGCGGTAGAAGCAACTTTGTTTTATCAGGACACCAGAACAGTTACATCATTAAAAACAGGTTCTGAAAGAAATGTAGGAACAAAGGCAGCGGACACAGTAGTAGAAGAAGTGTTGACAAAGGGGAATGATTACTTCGATACAGAACTGGAAATTGCAGGGGAAATGTATTATGCATACTATGTTCCAATTAAGAGCTCTGATGGCTCTATTGTAGGGATGGCATTTACAGGAAAACCTCAGGCAGAAGTAAATCAGTTGATTCAGAGCAGTTGTGTTAAGGTTATTGGCGTTACAGTTGTTATTGTTGTGATTGCTATGGTGGTTGCAATTATTATGGCAATGGCAATTATCAAAGTATTAAAGCATGCAATGGAAGTTCTTAGAAAAGTATCAACAGGAGATTTAACAGGTGTTATTGATACGAGATTGAGTACACGCAAGGATGAAATTGGTGAAATCATTGAACGTGTCAATGAATTGAAAGATTCATTGAAAAATGTGATTAGTAATATTCAGGAATCTTCAACTACAATGTCAGAGTCAGCAAACAGCCTTGATGCAGTAGCAGTCCAGACAAGCGGTATTACAGAAGGTATCGGCGGTGCAATTAATGAAATTGCCGTAGGGGCAACTACACAGGCAAATGAAACAGACAGTGCAGCCAAAGACGTTGAAAAAATGGGTGAAATGATTCAGCATATGGTTGAAAGTGCAGCACAGTTGAATCAGAACGCAGCCAATATGGAAAGAGCCGGCAGAGAAGCAACAGAAATTATTGGAGAATTGAACGAATCCAATAACAAAACCATTGATGCAGTAGAAAGAATTGGAAAACAGACGAAGACAACCAATGATTCTGCACAACAAATTAAACAGGCAGTATCCTTAATCAGTTCCATTGCAGAAGAAACAAACCTTCTGTCTTTAAATGCTTCTATTGAAGCAGCAAGAGCAGGAGAGCAGGGACGTGGATTTGCTGTTGTAGCATCCCAAATTCAAAAGTTAGCTGAGCAGTCTAATAGTTCTGCACAGCAGATTGAAGGAATTATCGCTGAATTATTAGTGGATTCTGAAAAGACAGTGGAAATTATGGAAGATGTTACAAATATCGTTGCAGAGCAGCAGGAAAAACTGGATGCAACAAAGAACAAATTTGAAGAAGTGCGCAGTGAAATCAGCACATCATTGAACGGAATTACACAGATTCAGAACAAGGCGGATGCCTTGGATGAAGCAAGAGTAAATATTGTAGAAGTAATTACAAATCTTTCTGCAATTTCTGAAGAAAATGCAGCTTCCGCACAGGAAACTACAGCTTCTACAGAAGAATTAAATGCGACAGTGTCTGAACTGGCGAAGTCCGCAGAAATGCTGAAAGATATGGCAGTTTCTTTGGAAGATGAGATTAAAATCTTTAAAATTTAGGTCCCATTTGATGGAAAACTTTTAATAAGTGCTCAATACGTTCCGCTTCCGCTTCGGAGGCGGAACTTTTCAGTAAATCAATAATCAGATTCATTTCATCCGGGGTGAAATTCAGCCCTTTTGCCTTTGCCGCAGATAAAGCACCCATTAAAAGAGGCATAGCTTCATTTGGTGTTTTACCCTGAATTCCAGAGGCGAGTTTTTCTAATAATTCTAATTTTTCTGGTGAAATATCTTTCAAACGTTCATCTTTTTTCCAATCATTCATAAGCAAAATCCTTTCTGAGTTTAAATTATATTTATGCTAAAAAAGACTTTTGTATGTTTCAAACATAGTTTGTTGTTCCGGAGATAAGAAGGCTTTTAGCATATCCATATTTTGAAATTGTGATGCTCCGGAAGTATCCTCATCCGGTTTAAAATCTCCGCTGATTTTATAAAATTCAGAATAAGTTTTGTACAACTGCATTGCCTGTAGGAAGTTTAACAGCATATCTAAAGTTTCCCGTTCGGTATCATTACACACATTTTTTAATGCGGTGACCATTTCCAATAAATTTCCCTGAGAGTAGTCTGATTGTTCGCAGGCAGTTAAAGAAGTTTCGTTTTTAGAAAAAAACTGAATTGTATTTATAAACTCAGAAAATTTCAAATAAATGGAAAAGAAACGCTGTTCACTAACCTGAATATAGGGCAGGGCTGTTTTGATTAATTTCATATTGTGGGTGGTAATCTTTTCTTCGAAATCATTGGTGTCTTCCATGAGCTGCTCCTTTCATTTCTTCTATTCTATTTTATGAGTTTGTATAAAATATATGACTTTAATTGCAAGGGGGTTTCGTTTTACAAAATAGAAAATAGAATAAAGGGGAGGTGTTTTTTATGTATCAGAAAATGATTGAGGAAGAAGATACGATTTATGAACTGGACGAAGAGTGCATAAACCAAAAAAAGGAGGAACGGGAAAATAGGATAATACAAAGCTGGGAACAGCAGCAGAAAGAAAAATAAGTATAAACTTAAGAGGGGTGCCATTTGGCACCCCTCAATTTTTAGAAAGTAAACTTTCTATCTTTTCTTTTGGAAATTAGCACATGCCGTTGTTGTTACCGCAGCAGCATACAAGTAAGAGAATGATGATAATCATGCTACAGTCACATCCGCCGCCGCAGTTACCTCCAAAAATTCCGTTTCCGTTTCCATTTCCACATCCGTTACCGCAGAAAAGTAATAAAAGGATAATCCAGATACAAGAATTATTTCCTCCTTCGCAGCTTCCACATCCACAGTTTGTTGCAGCTAAATCACTCATAGTTGAGCCTCCAATAAATTTATTTACACTTTATACTATGTTGCTGGGCTTGTAAATGTTTCCTCCTTTTAGAAAAAAATGAAGGAAGACAGGAAGAGCTTCCATATGACCTTTCTTTACATAAAATAAATAAGGAATATATGGTAGAAATTATGATAAGGAGATAGAAAGATTATGGATCAGGTAAGACAGATGATTGGATGTGATGAAGCATATAAAAGAAAAATCTATGGAAGTGGTGTAGGAATTGCCGTGTTAGACAGTGGTGTGGCAAAACATATTGATTTGCAGGGACGTGTAAAGGTGTTTCGCGATTATGTAAGAGGCAGACAGCAGCCTTATGATGACAATTCCCATGGAACGCATATTTCCGGTATTGTCTGCGGCAGTGGTGTGCGTTCGAAGGGACGTTATATGGGAGTAGCACCCTTATCTCATCTTATTATATGTAAAGTTTTAAATGAAAAAGGGGATGGAGATATTGAGAATGTAGTTCGAGCAATCGAATGGGTTGTAGAGCATGCCAAGATGTATCAAATCAGAATTATCAATATATCTGTAGGGGCTTCTCCAAAAGACGCAGATATGGAAGAAGCTGTTTTGTTGGATGCGGTGGAATATGCATGGAGTCAGGGGATTGTAGTAGTGGCTGCCGCAGGTAACAATGGACCAAACAGCGGTACCGTTACCACGCCCGGAATCAGCAGGAAAATTATCACAGTGGGAACACTGGAAGAAAATCAGGCAAAGCACAGAGAGTATTCCGGCAGAGGTCCTACGAAGGTTTGTGTTATGAAACCGGAAATTGTTTCCCCGGGAAACGAAATTGTAAGCTGCAATGGAAGAAATGCCTATAAAAAGATGAGCGGTACTTCCATGGCAACTCCGGTGGTGAGTGCTGCCATAAGTTTACTGCTTGAAAAGAATCCGGATATGACACCTAAGGATGTAAAATACTGCCTTTACCGGACGGCAAAGGACTGTGGATATTCAAAACAGATACAGGGCTGGGGAAGAGTGGATGTGGCTCGAATGATGCGGTATTAAGTGGAAAAATTGTATAAAATTGCATACCTTGGTAAATATTCCGCCTTCGCTATTGACAAAGCATTGCATAATTGTATACAATGATACAAAGTTAGAGAAAGAGATGACATCTCTAAGATATTCAGGAGGTTTAAAATGGAAAACAGACCAGTAAAAATGAACGAACATACTAATTTATTAGAATTAGAAGAACATATGTATCAGTTGGTGGACGTGGAAACACCTAACGTATTTCGTAATCTTTTCCCATATGATGAAGTACCAAAGATTGCATTCAACGATAGAATTGTACCACACCACATGCCGGATAATATTTGGATTACAGATACAACATTCCGTGACGGACAGCAGTCCAGAGCACCATACAGTACAGAACAGATTGTGACAATTTACGATTACCTTCATAAGTTAGGTGGTCCTAACGGAATTATCCGTGCCAGCGAATTTTTCCTGTACAGCAAGAAAGACAGAGATGCTGTATACAAATGTATGGAACGTGGTTACAAATTCCCGGAAGTTACCAGTTGGATTCGTGCAAGTAAGAAAGACTTTGAATTGGTAAAAGAAATTGGAATGAAAGAAACAGGTATTTTGGTAAGCTGTTCTGATTATCATATTTTTTATAAAATGAAAATGACTCGTAAAGAAGCTATGAATCATTACTTAAGCGTAATTCGTGAGTGTCTTGAAACAGGTATCAGCCCAAGATGTCACTTGGAAGATATTACAAGAGCAGATATTTATGGCTACGTAATTCCATTCTGTTTAGAACTTATGAAATTAATGGATGAATATAAGATTCCAATTAAAATCCGTGCCTGCGATACTATGGGATACGGTGTAAATTATGCCGGTGCAGTGATCCCTCGTTCCGTACAGGGAATTATTTATGGTCTTATGACCCATGCCGGAGTACCATCCGAATTATTAGAATGGCATGGACACAACGATTTCTACAAGGCAGTTTCCAACTCAACTACTGCATGGCTCTATGGTTGTAGCGGTATCAACTGTTCTTTATTTGGAATCGGTGAAAGAACAGGAAATACACCATTGGAAGCGATGGTATTTGAATATGCACAGTTACGCGGTGGCTTAGATGGAATGGATACTACCGTAATCACAGAATTGGCAGAGTACTACGAAAAAGAAATCGGTTACCGTGTACCATCCAGAACACCGTTTGTAGGAAAGAACTTCAATGTGACAAGAGCCGGAATTCATGCAGATGGTTTATTGAAAAATGAAGAAATTTACAATATTTTTGATACAGAAAAATTCTTAAACAGACCGGTATTGGTAGCAGTGTCTAACACTTCCGGACTGGCTGGTATTGCACACTGGATTAATACCAGATTCAAATTAAAGGGAGATGCTCAGGTGGCAAAAGATGACGCTCTCGTAGTAAAAGTAAAAGAGTGGGTAGATGGCGAATATGAAGATGGCAGAGTAACCACTATCGCAGACGATGAATTAATTGCAAAAATAAATGAGGTTTGTGTTTCCTTAAACAGACCGATATTTGAAGCTTAATCGGGAGGTCATATCCATGGATACAACAGCAGGTGTAAAAATGGAAGTTACAGATAAGTATTCATTGAGAGGCAGAGTTTATCACCGGATTCGTGAAGATATCATAAGCGGAAAATATAAAAAAAATGAAGAGCTAAGGGAAGCGGTAATTGCAGGTGAACTTGGAGTTAGCAGAACACCTGTTCGCGAAGCTTTGCGGCAACTGGAACTGGAAGGTCTGGTTGCCATCGTTCCCAACAAAGGAGCGTATGTAAAAGGCTTTACAGATAAGGATATTCATGACATTTACATTATCCGTTCCCTGTTAGAAGGACTGTGTGCAAAATGGGCTGCGGAAAACATTTCTGAGGAGCAGATGAAAGCATTGGAAGAAAGCGTGGATTTGTCCGAATTTCATCTTCATAAAGGAAATGTGGAACAGTTTGTAGAGCAGGACAGCAGATTTCATGAAATATTGTATCAGGCGTCCGGCAGTGAGGTGCTTCAGGATTTATTGACAGATTATCATCACTATATTAAACGGGTGCGTGAAGCCTCTATTGTGGCAAAAAATCGTTCCGATTATACCAGTATAGAACACAGAAACATTATGCTTGCCATCAAAGAAAAGAATGGCGAACAGGCGGAAAAGCTTGCTCATGAGCATGTTCTGAATTCTATGAAGAATATTGGTGATTGTAAAATCGAAATAGATAATATATAATCATAGTTAGCTGTCAAAAGTGGCGAGCTTTACGGCACTAAGAAATAAGAAATAAATACGCAAACCGCCTAAAAGGCAACGAAAATCAGGAGGAATAAGACATGGCAAAAATTAAGATGACAACACCACTTGTTGAAATGGACGGAGATGAAATGACAAGAATTCTTTGGAAAATCATCAAAGATGAATTGTTACTTCCTTTTATTGACTTAAATACAGAATATTATGATTTAGGTTTAGAATATCGTAATGAAACAAACGACCAGGTTACTGTAGATTCTGCAGAAGCAACAAAGAAATACGGCGTAGCTGTAAAATGTGCAACCATCACACCAAACGCTGCACGTATGACAGAATATAACTTAAAAGAAATGTGGAAAAGCCCGAACGGAACGATCCGTGCTATCTTAGATGGTACTGTATTCCGTGCTCCAATCATTGTAAAGGGAATTGAACCAACGGTTCGTACATGGAAAAAACCAATTACTATTGCAAGACATGCTTACGGTGATGTATACAAGGGAAGCGAAATGAAGATTCCGGGTGCTGGAAAAGCAGAAATCGTTTACACAGCAGAAGATGGAACAGAAACAAGAGAATTAATCCATAACTTCACAGGTGCAGGTATCGTACAGGGTATGCACAACTTAAACGAATCTATCGAAAGCTTTGCAAGAAGCTGCTTTAACTATGCATTAGATACAAAGCAGGATTTATGGTTTGCAACAAAAGATACCATTTCCAAAAAATATGACCACACATTCAAAGATGTATTCCAGGAAATTTACGATGCAGAATATGATGAAAAATTCAAAGCAGCAGGTATTGAATACTTCTATACATTAATCGATGATGCAGTAGCTCGTGTAATCCGTTCCGACGGTGGTTATATCTGGGCTTGTAAGAACTATGATGGTGATGTTATGTCAGATATGGTGGCAACAGCATTTGGTTCTTTGGCAATGATGACTTCTGTATTAGTTTCCCCACAGGGTTACTATGAATACGAAGCAGCACACGGAACAGTACAGCGTCACTACTACAAGCACTTAAAAGGCGAAGAAACATCTACAAACTCTGTAGCAACTATTTTCGCATGGACAGGCGCTTTAAGAAAACGTGGTGAATTAGATGGAAATAAAGAATTGATGGAATTTGCAGATAAGTTAGAAAAAGCTACCATCGATACCATCGAAGGCGGTAAGATGACAAAAGACCTTGCTTTAATTACAACATTAGAAAATGTAACTGTATTGAATAGCGAAAACTTCATTAAGGCAATTCGTGAAACCTTAGAAAAAATGATGTAATAGTTTTTAACAAATTAATAAAATTTGATTGACAAAATCGAATTTAAGGTATAAACTAAATTCCAGTGAAATAAAGAAATAAACCGATGAGCAAGAGAAGTAGGCTGAGGAAAAGCTTTCAGAGAGCTGCAGATGGTGGGATTGCAGTAGTGGTGGTAACACAGAATCAGTTGAATGGACTTGTGAGGGCAGGCTGAAATGAAAAGAGTAGGTCCTGACGGGATTCCAACCCGTTACCAAGTGGATGCATATGTTTGTATGTAGAGTGAGCGGATGTTTAACATCAATCAGGGTGGTACCGCAGGAGTGAATTATATAGCTCTTGTCCCTATGCATGAAAGTGCGTGGGGGCAAGGGCTTTTTTGTTGAAAAAATGTCCTCCTCTACAGAAGTTGTTACGCAGAGATAATTACAGGAGGTTTTCAAATGTTTCCAAGTTATGAAGAAATCAAACGATTCGATGGAGATTATAATTTAATACCTGTGGCAGCAGAGATTTATGCTGACGTTATCACACCGATAACATTACTTCGTAAGCTGGCAAAGATAGATAAAAACTTTTATCTGTTGGAAAGTGTAGAAGACGGGGTAAGACAGGGAAGATATTCCTTTTTAGGCTTTAATCCACTGTTACGGGCAGTATGCAAAGACTATACCGTTACCGTAAAAAGTGGTGGAATAAAAAAAGAAATTAAGGGAGAACCGATGGATGCCATTCGAGAAATCTTAGGAGAATACAAAACGCCAAAGATTCCGGGCATGCCTCCATTTACCGGCGGTTTGGTAGGATATTTTTCATACGAAATGTTTCACTATGCAGAACCAAAGTTGAAAATGAAATCCAGCGATTTTTACGATTTTGATTTGATGCTGTTTGATAAGGTGATTGCTTATGATAATTTAAAGCAGAAAATCATTATTGTGGTAAATATGAAAACAGAAGATGGAGAACAGGGTTATAATGCAGCCTGTCTTGAAATCGAAAAAATCAAAAACATGATTTACGATGCCACACCGTTAGAAGAAATCAATGTACAGGAAAAGGTAGAGTTTACCTGTAACACAACAAAGGAAGAATATTTTGAAATGGTGGAAAAGACAAAGCATTACATCAAAGAAGGAGATATTTTCCAGGGAGTGATTTCCAGAAGATTCGAGGCAGATTATGAAAGTTCTTTGATAAATGCTTACCGTGTACTTCGTACCACAAATCCTTCGCCATATATGTACTACATTCAGAGTGGTGATGTGCAGATATGTGGAGCCTCACCGGAAACAATGGTAAAACTGCAAAACAAAAAATTAACAACTTTCCCGGTAGCAGGAACCAGACCAAGAGGTGCAACAGATGCCGAGGATGAAGCTTTGGAAAAAGAACTTCTGGCGGATGAAAAAGAACGCTCTGAACATAACATGCTGGTAGATTTGGCAAGAAATGATATCGGTCGAATTGCAGAATACGGCAGTGTGTATGTAGAAGATTATATGAAAATACACAGATTTTCCAAGGTGATGCATATCGCATCTACCGTATGTGGTCAGATTGCAGAAGGTAAAGATGGATGTGATACCGTGGCGGCATTGCTTCCGGCAGGAACACTTTCCGGTGCACCAAAATTCAGAGCCTGTGAAATTATTGACGAACTGGAAAAAGCACCGAGAGGTGTTTACGGAGGAGCCATTGGATATATGGATTTTTCCGGTAACTTAGACGTATGCATTGCCATTCGAACAGCAGTAAAGAAAGGCAATAAAGTATACGTGCAGGCAGGAGCAGGTATTGTGGCGGATTCTGTACCACAAAAAGAGTACGAAGAATGTGCTCATAAGGCAGGGGCTGTAATCAATGCAATTACCAGGGCAAGTGAGGTGAATGGAAAATGATTTTACTGATTGATAACTATGACAGCTTTTCCTACAATTTAGTCCAGTTGCTTGGCGGTCTGTGTAAAGAAAACGGTGCAGAAGAAGTTAAGGTAATTCGAAATGATGAACTGACCGTAGCAGAAATTGAAGCGTTACATCCAAGCCGCATCGTGTTATCGCCAGGACCGGGAAGACCTTCGGATGCAGGTATTTGCGAAGATGTGGTAAAAGAATTAAAAGGCAAAGTGAAAATCTTGGGCGTGTGTCTGGGGCATCAGGGAATTTGTGAAAGCTTTGGCGGAAATATCACTTATGCAAAAGTGTTGATGCACGGAAAACAGAGCCAGATAAAAGTTGATACCACAGCACAGATTTTTAAAAATTTACCAGAAGAAATACCGGTGGCAAGATACCATTCGCTGGCTGCTGACAGAAATACATTGCCGGAAGAACTTCAGATAATTGCAGAAGATGAAGCAGGAGAAATTATGGCGGTAAAGCATAAGGAATATGAAATCTACGGATTGCAGTTTCATCCGGAATCTGTATTGACACCGGATGGGGAAGTAATGATGAAGAATTTTTTGTTTGAATAAAATCTGTATTAATTTTGGAGGGAAAGAAAATGATTAAGGAAGCAATTTATAAATTAGTAAATAAAGAAGATTTAACTTACCAGATGGCAGAAGAAGTAATGGATGAAATTATGAGCGGAAAAGCAACAGAAATTCAGATGTCCTCTTTTCTAACAGCACTTCGTATGAAGGGAGAAACCATCGAAGAAATCACAGCCTGTGCGGCGGGCATGAGAAAACATGCAGTTCGTCTTCTCCATGAAATGGATGTATTGGAAATTGTTGGAACCGGCGGCGATGAAGCAAATACCTTTAATATTTCCACCACATCCGCCCTTGTAGTGTCCGCAGCAGGAATTCCTGTGGCAAAGCATGGTAACAGAAGTGTATCCAGTAAATGTGGCGCTGCAGACGTTTTAGAGGCTCTGGGAGTGAAAATCACAATTTCACCTGAAGAAAGTAAGGAGATATTAAATAAGATTGGCATTTGCTTTATGTTTGCCCAGAAATATCATTCTTCCATGAAATATGTGGCACCAGTAAGAAAGGAACTTGGCATTCGCACCGTATTTAATATTTTAGGACCATTAACCAATCCGGCAGGTGCTAATATGGAACTACTCGGAGTATACGAAGAAGAATTGGTAGAACCACTGGCAAAAGTACTGTTAAATCTGGGTGTAAAAAGAGGAATCGTGGCATATGGACAGGACGGCTTAGATGAAATTTCTTTAAGCGCCCCAACTACATGTTGTGAAATTCGTGATGGAAAATTGAAAAGCTACGTATTAAATCCAGAAGATTATGGCTTTAAACTTTGTGAAAAACAGGATTTGGTAGGTGGCGATCCAAAAGAAAATGCGGAAATCACAAGAGCCATTTTAAACGGGGAAAAAGGACCTAAGCGAGATGCTGTTGTACTAAACTCTGCTGCCTGTATTTATATGGCAAAGGATAATATAACCTTTGAAGAAGCAATTAAAATCGCAGAAGAAATTATTGACAGCGGTAAGGCGAAAGCACAGTTAGATAAATTTATAGAAATTTCAAATCAATTTTAAGGAGTATGTGATGATATTACAGGAAATCGCAGAAGCCACTAGAAAAAGAGTGGCGAAAGAAAAGGAAGAACTATCCTTAGAAGCAATAAAAGAGCAGGCTCTTTTACTGCCAAGGGGTGACTTTTCCTTCGAAAAAACAATAGGAAGTGGTGGGATCCGCTTTATCTGTGAAGTGAAAAAAGCATCCCCCTCCAAAGGAATTATTGCAGAGCATTTTCCTTATGTGGAGATTGCAAAGGAGTATGAGGCAGCAGGAGCAGATTGTATTTCGGTATTAACCGAGCCGGATTACTTTAAAGGAAATATTCAATATTTAAAGGAAATTAAGGAAGCAGTTAATATTCCCGTTATTCGTAAGGACTTTATTATTGATGAATACATGATATATCAGGCAAAGGTTATGCATGCAGATTGTGTACTTCTTATCTGTTCCCTACTAGACACAGAAACGTTAAAGATGTATATTAGTATTTGTGACAAACTTGGACTGTCTGCTTTGGTAGAAGCTCATGATGAAGAAGAAATTCAGAGTGCCATTCAGGCAGGAGCCAGAATGATTGGCGTGAACAACAGGGATTTAAAGACCTTTACGGTGGATATACATAACAGTGAGCGATTACGAAAATTAGTTCCGCCAAAGATTCTTTTTGTGGCAGAAAGCGGAATTAAGACAAATGCAGATATAGAAGTGCTAAAAGCTGCCAATGTAAATGGTGTTCTTATTGGTGAAACACTGATGAAAAGTAAAGATAAAGCAAATATGCTTGCACAATTAAAAGGTAAAGAAAAGGAGAATGAAAATGAGCAGTAAAGGAAGATTTGGAAAATACGGTGGACAATATATACCGGAAACATTAATGAATGCAGTAATCGATTTGGAAAATGCATACAACAAATATAAGGATGATCCGGAATTTAAGGAAGAACTGGCTACATTATATAAAGAATATGCAGGACGTCCATCTTTATTATATTACGCTGAAAAAATGACAAAAGATTTAGGTGGAGCGAAAATCTACTTAAAGAGAGAAGATTTAAACCATACAGGTTCTCATAAAATCAACAACGTATTAGGACAGTGTCTGTTGGCGAAGAAAATGGGCAAAACAAGAGTTATCGCTGAAACAGGTGCCGGACAGCACGGTGTGGCAACAGCAACTATTGCAGCCTTAATGGGTATGGAATGTGAAATCTTTATGGGAAGAGAAGATACCGAACGTCAGGCATTGAATGTATTCCGTATGGAATTGTTAGGCGCAAAGGTACACGCGGTTACCAGCGGAACTCAGACATTAAAAGATGCCGTAAACGAAACCATGCGTGAATGGACAAAACGTATTGATGATACACATTATGTTTTGGGTTCTGTTATGGGACCATACCCATTCCCAACCATCGTACGTGATTTCCAGAAAATCATTGGAGAAGAAATCAGAAAACAGATGATGGAAGCAGAAGGAAGACTTCCGGATGCAGTCATCGCCTGTGTAGGTGGCGGAAGTAATGCTATGGGCGCATTTTATGATTTTATCAAAGATGAATCTGTAGAGTTAATTGGTTGTGAAGCAGCCGGTCTTGGTGTAGACAATCCAAAGAATGCAGCTACGATTGCAAATGGTTCTGAAGGTATTTTCCATGGAATGAAATCTTTATTCTGTCAGGATGAATATGGTCAGATTGCACCGGTATATTCTATTTCCGCAGGGTTAGATTATCCGGGTATTGGACCGGAACACGCTATGTTACATGAATGTGGAAGAGCGCGTTACGTGCCAATTACAGATGATGAAGCGGTAGCAGCTTTTGAATATTTATCCAGAACCGAAGGAATTATTCCGGCGATTGAAAGTTCTCATGCGGTGGCATATGCCATGAAGTATGCAAAAGAACTTCCAAAAGATAAAATTGTTGTAATTAATATTTCAGGACGCGGTGACAAAGACGTTGCAGCCATCGCAAGATATAGAGGAGTGGAAATTTATGAATAGAATACAGAATGCATTTAAAAACGGAAAGGCTTTTATCCCTTTTATAACAGCAGGAGATCCTGATTTAGATACTACAGAAGAGTTAATATATGCTATGGAAGAAGCAGGCGCTGATTTAATTGAACTTGGTGTGCCATTTTCTGACCCAACAGCAGAAGGTGCAGTAATTCAGGAAGCCAATGAAAGAGCTTTGGCAGATGGATGTACTACAGATAAATTATTTGATATGATGGTAAAAGTACGTAAAAACACACAAATTCCAATCGTATATTTAACTTACCTGAATCCAATTTACGCTTACGGTAAAGAAAAATTCATGAAAAAATGTCAGGAATGTGGTGTGGACGGATTGATTATTCCAGACCTTCCATACGAAGAAAAAGAAGAGCTTTCCGATGTTTGCCAGAAATATCAGATAGAAATGGTTTCTCTTATCACACCAACTTCTTGCGAACGAGTTACTATGATTGCCAAGGAAGCAGAAGGCTTTGTATACTGTGTATCTTCTTTGGGAGTTACAGGGGTAAGAACAGAAATTAAAACAGATATTTCTGAAATGATAAGCCTTGTGAAAGACGCTACCGATGCTCCATGTGCAGTAGGATTTGGTATTGCTACACCACAACAGGCAATAGCAATGGCGAAGGTGGCAGATGGTGTTATCGTAGGAAGTGCCATTGTAAAAATTATTGCAGAACATGGTAAAAACAGCGTACAACCAGTAGCTGATTATATAAAAACAATGAAGGACGCTATCAAAACATTATAAACATATATAATTCAGATGAGAAGGAGTTATAAAATGAAAAACAAATACGTAAAGCAATTACTTGCAGCGACAGTACTTACGTTGACTTGTGCATCTTTCAGTGGTTGCGGCAATCAGAAGGATATAGAAACGGTAATACCAACCGAGGCAGTTACAAAGGAAGTTCCTGAGGGAGAAACAGCCTCTCAGGAAACCTCCACAGAACCAACGAAGAAAGAAAGTGGAGTTAGTATTTCCAATGTAGTGTATAATACAGAAAAAAATGCTGTAATTGCAGTAATCAATGGTTCTGTTTCTGAGGAAGAGAAAGCATCTTTTAAAATAGTAAATGGAGATGGGGAAGAAAAGGAAGTCAGCCAGGTAATACAGGCTGCTTCCAGATATACATTTCAGTTAACGGAAACGTTGGATACCAGCCAGACGTATGCACTGTCATATAAAGGGCAGTTAATTAACATTACCATGCCATTGCCATATTCCACAGAAGCTTTCGAACAGGAATACACATATGAAGGCGATGATTTAGGTGCTACTTGGAGTAAAAGTGAAACCACCTTTAAAGTGTGGGCGCCTACCGCAGAAAAAGTAATGGTTAATTTATATACCTCCGGTGATGAAACTCAGCATGATTTGATAGAAACAATCGAAATGTCACCTATGGAAAATGGCGTGTGGAGCGTTAAAAAATCCGGAGATTTGAATGGAACTTATTATACGTATTCTGTTGTAATTAATAGTGAAATTATGGAAGCCTGTGATCCGTATGCCAAAACAACTGGTGTAAACGGAAAACGGGCTATGGTGCTTGATATGGATTCTACCAATCCGGAAGGATGGAGTAAGGATAAAAATCCAAACAAAGGCACAGCGATGACAGAGTCCGTGATTTACGAATTACATCTTAGAGATATTTCAGCAGACGAAACTTCCGGAATTGAAAACAAAGGAAAATATCTTGGATTGACAGAAGAAGGAACCCATACTGCGTCAGGTCAGGCTACCGGTCTTGATTATTTAAAAGATTTGGGTGTAACACATTTACATATTATGCCAATGTATGACTATGGTTCCGTGGATGAAGCAAAGGAAAACACAGAGAATTATAACTGGGGCTATGATCCGGTGAATTTTAATGTGCCGGAAGGTTCTTATTCTACCAACCCACAGGCAGGAGAAGTCCGTGTGTCAGAAGCAAAAACTATGGTAAAAACACTTCATGATAACGGCATCAGTGTAATTATGGATGTGGTATATAATCATGTATACGATGCGGACAATTTTTGTTATAACATTTTGGTTCCGCAGTACTTTTCCAGAGTGAACGATTATGGCGAATACTCCAATGGTTCCGGCTGCCAAAATGACACAGCAACAGAACGCAGCATGGTGAAAAAATATATTGTAGATTCCGTAAATTACTGGGTAGAAGAATATCACATTGATGGTTTCCGCTTTGATTTGGTTGGTTTAATTGACACAGAAACCATGAATGAAGTAATTTCCACCGTACATAAAAAGCATCCGGATGTGATTTTCTACGGGGAAGGCTGGTCTATGGATACCACGGTTACTAAGAGTGGGTATACTCTTGCTACACAGAGCAATCTGACACAGATAGAAGATTTTGCCATGTATAATGACTACTTTAGAGATAATGTAAGAGGCGGTAACGGAAAAGCAACCGATGGTGGTTACATTTCCGGAAGTGGTGGAAATAATATGGCAATCCAGAACATTATAAAAGGTAAGACCTCTTGGGCTTCCGAGCCATCTCAGGTAGTTAACTACAATGCCTGCCATGACAATAACACCTTGTTTGATAAGATTGCTATTGTAAATGGAAATGATAAATTTGAGGAAAATGTAAAGAAAAATAAACTGGCAGCGGCAGTTATGTTTACTTCTCAGGGAACACCGTTTATGATGTCCGGTGAAGAAATGCTTCGCACCAAAGTAAAAGAAGATGTAGCTACAGATGGCAGTGTTTTAGGTGCGGACAGTTACGACAGCAACAGCTATAAATCCGGCGATGAGGTTAACACAATAAAATGGGATACCTTATCAGAAGATGCCTATAAAAACGTATATGAATATTACAAGGGGTTAATTGCCTTTAGAAAAGCCCATGCAGGTTTTAGCATGACAAACAGTGCGGATGTAGAAAAATACCTTACTTTTGCAGAAGATACTCCAGAAAATGTAACCGCATTTACCATTAGCGGAAGCTATAAAAAGGAAAAGTCCAAAGGAATTTATGTGATTTATAATCCGACCAATGCTGATGTGGAAGTAGCTCTGCCGTCTGGGGAATGGAACATTTATGTAAATGGTGAGAAAGCAGGAACCGAAAGCCTTGGTACAGCCAAAGAAAAAGTAACAGTATCCGGTGTTTCTGTTATGGTATTAGTAAAGGAAAAATAGAATCCGGATATTGCGTTCTGAGAAAAATGAGTGTAAAATGATTCCGGTATAATATGGATGAAAGAAGTAGAAGGGAATAAAAATGAGAAAGTTAAAAAAAGTGGTATCATTAACAGTGATAACAGCAATTATGGCTGCCAGTGCGGATATGGATTGTGTAATGGCAGCGGAAAATTCCACAGTAGAAAATGTGGAAATTACAGCAGATGAATCAACAGAAAGAGATTTTTTGATTAGCGATGGCGTGCTGTATAGGTATCAAGGAAACGGTGGAGATGTTGTGATACCGGATGGTGTAATCGGAATAGGGCCTCAGGCGTTTAGAGGATGTAGTGATATAGAAAGTATTAAGATTCCAGATACCGTGACAAAGATAGAATGTTATGCTTTTTATAAATGTACCAGTGTAAAAAGCATAGATATACCAAATAGTGTAACAGTGATAGAAGGGTATGCGTTTCAGGGATGTAGCAACTTAAATAATGTAGAGATTCCAGACAGCGTCACAGAGATAAAAGAGTATGCATTTGGGGATTGTAGTAGTTTGGAAGGTATAGAGATACCGGGTAGTGTGAAATCCATAGGAAGGGGCGCGTTTGTTAGATGTGACAGTTTGACCAGCGTAAAGCTATTGGATGGTGTAACTATTATAGGTGACAATGCATTCTCAGCCAATAGTAATTTAGATAATATAGAAATACCGGATAGTGTAACAGAAATAGAAGGTCGTGCATTTTATGCAACAAAATGGTTAGAAGACAGACAAGCAGAAAATCCAATCGTTATCGTAAATAATATTGTAATTGATGGAACTACATATGATGGAGAGATTGTAGAGATACCTTATGGTGTAACATGCATAGGAAGTATGGCGTTTTATAAAAATGTTAGTTTTAGAGGTATAAATCTTCCAGATACAGTGACGAGTATAGGTGGAGATGCGTTCTTAGGCTGTGAGAATTTAGCTGGTATAGAGTTACCGGACAATGTGAACAGAATAGGTGCGAGTGCATTTTCATTATGTAGTAATTTAACCAGTATAGAGATACCAGATGGTGTAACAAAGGTAGAAGCCAGTACATTTTGGAAATGTAGTAATTTAACAGATGTAAAAATACCAGATGGTGTGACAGAATTTGGAGATGAGGCTTTTTATCACTGTGAAAGCTTGAGTGGTATAGAGATACCAGATAGCGTAATAACTATAGGAAATCGGGTATTTGTGGGATGTTATGGCTTGGAAAGTGTAGTGATTCCAGATACTGTAAAAAATCTGAGGGGTGAAGTTTTTGCGTTTTGTACTAATTTGGCCTATGTAAAACTTCCAAGCGGATTGGAAACGATAGAAACAAATATGTTTAATTATTGTACTAAATTAACCGATGTTACAATTCCGAGCAGTGTGAAAACCATAGGAATGTGTGCATTTGATCACTGCAGTAGTTTAGCTAATATCACAATTCCAAACAGTGTAACAAGGATAGATGACTATGCTTTTGCTAATTGCGATTCTTTAAGAAGTTTGGAAATTCCAAGTAGCGTAATAAATATAGGAACTATAAATCCACCAGGTATAGGACATGTATTCTTCAATGATGAACTGACTATATTTTGTGTAAAGGGTTCCGCAGCAGAAACTTATGCAATTGAGTATGATATTCCGTATGAATACATAGTTGAATCAACGGTAACACCGACTTTAATGCCAACTACAACACCGATTGTAGAACCAACTAGCGAACCAACCTTGGTGCCAACGATAGAGCCGACAGTAGAACCAACGGTAGAGCCAACAGCAACACCAACCAGCGAGCCGACGGTAACACCAACCACAGAGCCAATGGTAACACCGACGGTAGAGCCAACAGCAACACCGACAGTAGAACTAACAGCAACACCAACGGTAGAGCCAACAGCAACACCGACCGTAGAGCCAACAGCGATGCCGACGGTAGAGCCGACCGTAGAACCAACTATGGAGCCGACGGTAACGCCAACTAGCGAGCCAACGGTAACGCCAACTAGCGAGCCAACGGTAACACCAACCAGCGAGCCGACGGCAGAACCAACCACAGAGCCAACGGTAACACCAACCGCAGAGCCAACGGTAGAGCCAACAGTGATACCAACCACAGAGCCAACCGAAACACCAGCGCCGACTCAGGTACAGAAAAAGTCACAGACTATCACAGCAAAGGATATTACCAAGACTTACGGCAGCAAATCCTTTAGCCTAGGTGCTAAAACAGATGGCAATGGAAAATTAAGCTATGTATCAGCCGACAAAAAGGTTGCAACAGTATCTGCCAGTGGAAAAGTTACCCTTAAAGGCTATGGAAAAACAACGATTACCATTAAGGCATCAGCAACCAAAGAATACGAAGCAGTTCAGAAGAAGATAACCATTACGGTAAAGCCAAAACAGCAGAAAATTTCTTCTGTAAAATCAACAAAATCCAAAACCATTACGGTAAAATGGAAAAAAGATACCAAGGCTACAGGTTATATTTTACAGTATTCTACAGATAAAGATTTTAAGAAAAACGTTAAAAATGTGACAATATCAAAAAACAAGACAACGTCAAAGAAAATAGCTAAATTAAAAGCTGGAAAGAAATATTATGTAAGAGTTTGTTCTTACAAAAAGGTTTCTGGAACAAAGCTTCAGGGAAGCTATAGTACCACAAAATCGGTAACAGTAAAGAAATAATAAAATTTAAGGATATATCAAGGAGGAAACAAACCATGCAGATGGAAACATTACAAAAAGACATGATTGCAGCAATGAAGGCAAAGGATAAAGTGAGAAAAGATGCAATTTCTACTTTAGTTTCAGCAGTAAAGAAAGTGGCAATCGATGAAGGGTGCCGTGATGATATTAAAGAAGAATTAGTAGACAGAGTTATCTTAAAAGAAATTAAAACAGTAAAAGAACAGATTGATACCTGTCCGGAAGGTAGAGAAGATTTGAAAGCAGAATATCAGGCAAGATACGATGTTTTCAGCGAATACGCTCCAAAAATGATGTCAGAAGACGAAGTGAAAGCATACATTACAGAAAAATTTGCAGAAGTAGTTGCAACTAAGAACAAAGGTCAGATTATGAAAGCTGTTATGGCAGAACTGAAAGGAAAAGCTGACGGAAAAGTAATCAATCAGGTAGTAGCGCAGTTGTGCGAATAAGATGAATAATAAATGGGAAGAACCGGTTAAGCCAGTTCTTCCCATTTTTCATACAAACTTTCCAAACGTTCGGAGAGTTCGTCCTTTTCTTTTTGCAATTCCATACATTTTGCCACATCGGTGCAAATTTCAGGAGATGCCATCTGCTCATCTATGGAAGAAATTTTATCTTCTATAGTAGAAATTTCTTCTTCTGTTTTCTTTAATTCATTTTCTCTTTTACGCTGTTTTGCCTGTTCTTCTTTTTGATGTTTCCAATCAGCCTTTCCTTCGGAAACGTTCGGAGAAGAAGCAGTAGTCGTTGCGGTAACGGCAGTTGGTGAGAGCAAATCCTTTTTCTCCAAATAATAATCATAATTTCCAATATAATTTACCAACTGTTTTTGATTTAAATCAATAATTCTGGTAGCAGTCTGGTTAATAAAATAACGGTCGTGAGATACGTAAAGCACCGTACCAGAGTAAGCATTTAAAGCATTTTCCAGAATTTCTTTGGAATCCATATCAAGATGGTTGGTAGGTTCGTCCAAAATCAAAAAGTTTGCTTCACTTAACATTAATTTGGCTAAAGATACACGTCCACGTTCGCCACCGCTCAAATCGCTAATCAGTTTAAATACGTCATCACCGGTAAATAAAAACGCTGCCAACACATTTCGAATTCTGGTATTATTCAAATTCGGATAGTCATCGGATATTTCCTGAAAAATTGTTTTTTCCGGATGTAGAAGATGATGTTCCTGATCATAATAACCAATATGAACATTGGAGCCTGTTTTAATGGTACCGGCATCAGCTTCTAAAAGTCCTGTAATAATCTTTAAAATAGTTGTTTTTCCGGTTCCGTTGTTTCCAATCAGCGCCACTCGTTCCCCACGTTTGATTTCAAAAGATATGTTGTCAAACAGTGTGAGAGGCGGGAAGGATTTGGAAAGCTCTGACACAGATAACACATCGTTACCGCTGATGCAATCCGGTTCCAGCATAAGCTTCATCTGTGTGTTGATTTCTGTAGGCTTTTCCACCAAATCCATTTTATTTAACATCTTTTCACGGCTTTCCGCACGTTTGATGGATTTTTCCCGGTTAAAGGAGCGAAGCTTTGCGATAACTTCTTCCTGATGCTTTACTTCCCTTTGCTGATTCATATAGGCATTATAAGCTGCAGTACGAAGCATAGCTTTTTTCTGGGCATAATCAGAATAATTTCCGCTGAAAGTAGAAACTATACCTTGGTCTACCTCGATGATTTTCGTAACAATTTTATTTAAAAAGTATCGGTCATGTGCAACTACCACAACAGCACCGTTGTAATTTAAAAGAAAGGTTTCTAACCAGGCAATAGATTCCATATCCAAGTGGTTGGTAGGCTCGTCCAACAGGAGAATATCCGGTTTGGTTAAAAGTAGCTTACCTAAAGAAACACGGGTTTTCTGACCTCCGGATAAAGTATTTACTGGTCGGGAATAATCATCCTCGGTAAACCCAAGCCCTTTTAAAACACCGGTTAATTCGCTTTTGTAAGCATAACCGTTGGCAGTTTCAAAATCATGATTTAATTTTGTATATGTATTTAAGAGATTTTCCAGTGCCTCGCCTTGGGTTTGATTCATTTCTTCTTCCAAACGACGAATCTGGCTTTCTAAATTTAAGATATCCTGCTTTACCGTCAACAGTTCCTCGTAAATAGTGCGGTCACTGCTTAAATCCTGATGCTGTGCCAGATAACCGATGGTTTTGCCTTTGGCAGTAATTACCTGTCCATCGTCCGGTGCAAGCTGTCCCATAATGATTTTAAGAAGCGTGGATTTTCCGGCACCATTGATTCCTACAATGGCAGCTTTTTCTCTATCCTCTATAATAAAAGAAGCATTGTTCAGTATTTCTTCTTCACCAAATGCTTTTGAAATATTTTGACAAGAAAGTATCATTGTTTTCCTCCCTGGTATGTTACCATATATAAATGTGTCTGCTTATAAATATACCTTAAATAGCAGGAAAAGACAATCTAAAATTTATTTCTGATTTTTTCCGTAATATCAGCCAATATAGCCCCCATAAGGATTGACATTAATTTAACATTTAAGTATAATTATTTATAAATATATAAATAAATAAGAACGTTTTCGTAAGTGGAACAAACGAATTACAAGGGAGGCAAACATGGTGGGTGAAAAAGAAATCTCAAGAGCTGTAATCAAAAGGCTTCCAAGATATTACAGGTATTTGGGTGAATTAATGGACAGCGGAGTGGAGAGAATTTCATCTGGTGAACTAAGCAAGAGAATGCATGTAACGGCATCCCAGATACGTCAGGATTTAAATAATTTTGGCGGCTTTGGACAGCAGGGATATGGATACAATGTTCAGTATCTTTATGAAGAAATTGGAAAGATACTTGGACTTGACAAAAGACACAATATGATAATTATTGGTGCGGGAAACTTAGGACAGGCGATTGCCAATTATGAGAATTTTGAAGCAAGAGGGTTTATTACTAAGGCAATGTTTGACAAAAATCCGGAATTAAGCGGCATGAAGGTTCGTGGGATAGAAGTACATGGTATGGATGAACTGGAAGATTATATTGCAAGCAATGACATACATATTGCAGCACTTGCCATCCCAAAGACCGGTGCTATTGTAGTGGCTCAAAGACTGGTAAATTGTGGTATCAAAGCAATTTGGAATTTTGCACACACTGACCTTAATCTGCCGAGAGATATTATGGTGGAAAATGTGCATTTATCAGAAAGTCTTATGAGGTTATCTTACAAAATTAATCGTTATGAGCAAGAACACAAAAAAACAACCTAGAGTAAAAATGTTTGGGGGCATGATACATGACAGGAGAAGAAAGAGAACGATATACAGCGTTTCTGAAAAATAAGAAAATCGCTGTCCTGACATTGGAGCATAAATGGCATAAGCTCTTTCCACATGGAAATAAGCCGGCAGCCATTGCAACTTTGGAAGAGGAAGTCAACGAATGTGTCAAACGCGAAGGAAGCTTGCGTACGGACATTAAAGATTTGAAAAAGCTAAAGAAAAAGCTTATGGATGGAATTGTTTCCAATATGGGCGATACAGAAAGCAAAGAACAGATTAAAAAGATGGAAGAAAGCCAGCGCCTGATTTTGGAAATCAATGAAAAAATGGAAAATTATGAGGGTGAATTGTTAGAACTTTCACCGAAGTTAAAAGCGGCAAATACCGCATTAATGTTGGAAACAATGGATTATTGTTATAAACAGATGCATGAAAACGCAGATGATATTCAGGAAATTGCGGAATGGATTAAGAATATCAGAATAGAATTAAAAAAGAATGTGTTGCGTAAGCAGGATAAAGAACTTCGCAATAAAATGATGTATACTTATATGCATAACATTTTTGGACCAGAAGTAATCGACATATTTGATTTGGAAAGTAACGATGAGGCAGAATGAAAGAACTATTAAATAGTACTCAGATGAAGGCCTGCGACCAGTATACTATAGAGAAGCTGGGAATTCCCTCTATGGTGCTTATGGAGCGCGCGGCATTGTCTGTAGTGCAGGAGATTATAAAAGATTACCTGCCGGAAGAAATTTCAGCAGTTATTTTTGCAGGAACGGGAAACAATGGCGGTGATGGTATCGCTATAGGAAGAATATTAAAAGAAAAGGGAGCTAAAGTCCAAATTATCCTGGTAGGCAATTTGGAAAAAAGTTCTAAGGAAATGCAGCAGCAGTTGGTGATTGCAAAAAATATGGGAATCCCTACAAAAATGTATGACGATTCTCTAAAAGGGGAATATAATGTAATTGTAGATTCCCTTTTTGGTATCGGTTTAAGCAGAACGGTTCAAGGGATGTTTGAAAGTGCCATCCAATGGATAAACCAAAAGAAAGCCACAGAAAAGGTGTCGGTCTATGGGGTAGATATTCCATCCGGTATTCAGGCTGACACTGGTGAAGTATTAGGCTGTGCCGTGCGTGCAGACAAAACCATTACATTCCAATATGGAAAGCCGGGATTGTATATGGGTGAATCAAACGAATATACCGGGGAAGTGTGTATCAAAAATATTGGTATATCATCACTGCCTATTGAACAGGGGAAAATTAAGCCGGAAGTGTTTTTCTATGAATCGGAAGACCTGAAAAAATTGCCCCAAAGAAAGAAAAACGGTCATAAAGGCACTTTTGGAAGAGTGCTGGTTATTGCCGGGGCTAAAAATATGGCAGGAGCAGCGATGTTTTCCGCGGAAAGTGCATATCGCACAGGCTGTGGTCTGGTAGAAGTTTTTACCACAGAGGAAAACAGAGTGATTGTACAAAGTCAAGTACCGGAAGCTGTTCTGACTACCTACGAATCCTCGGAAGATTCTGTAGAGAAGTTAAAATATTCCATAGAAAAAGCAGACGTAATTGTACTTGGTCCCGGTTTATCAATGTCTAAACAGGCAGAAACCATTGTGGAATACACTGTAAAAAATGCAGTAAAACCATGTGTAATTGATGCAGATGCCATCAATATTTTGGCAAATCATCCGGAATGGTTGAAGAATAAAAAGGCTTCCTGCATACTTACGCCTCATATAAAAGAATTGGCAAGGCTTAGTCAAAAAGAAACAGGCGAAGTGAAAAAAGCACAGGTTTCTACAGCACGTGAAATTGCTGAACGCTATGACTGCATTGTAGTGGCAAAAGACGCCAGAACGGTTGTGGTAGAAAAGGAAAAAGAAAAATACTATCTGAATTTGTCCGGATGCTGTGGAATGGCAACCGGGGGAAGCGGAGATGTATTAACGGGAATAATTGCCGGATTATTGGCACAAAACATGTCACTTGATGAAGCAGCATGTCTGGGAGTATATATTCATGGACTTGCTGGAGAAGCGGCACAAAAGGAACTTGGCGGATATAGCATGACTGCCAGAGATATTATTAAAAATTTGCATAATATTATAAGATAAGGGAGTGAAGACTATGGAACAATACAAAAGAATATGTGCGACTATTGATTTAGATGCCATGAAGCATAATATTGCATCCATTGAATCAGCAGTAAAAGAAAGTTCCGGTATCGTAGCGGTAATTAAAGCAGATGGTTATGGACATGGTGCAATTCCTATTGCGAAATGTCTTGAAAAAGATAATCGTATCTGGGGATATGCGGTAGCAACAGCAGAAGAAGCAGACGTACTAAAACAGGCGGGAATCAAAAAACCACTGTTAATCTTAGGTGCCGTATTTTCCTATGCATATCCTATGTTGATTAAACAGGGAATCCGTATGACTGTATTCTCTTATGAAATGGCAAAAGAAATTTCTTATGAAGCATTAAAATTACAGAAAACAGCCAAAATACATATTAAAATAGACACTGGTATGGCAAGAATCGGATTTCAGGCAAACAATGAATCTTTGAGAGAAATTAAAAAGATTGCATCCTTGCCAAATATAAAAATCGAAGGGATTTTCACCCATTTTGCGAAGGCGGATTTTAAAGATAAAACATCTGCAAACTCTCAGTTAATGAAGTTTAAAGATTTTATCCGCAGCGTGGAAAGAGAAGGAATCGAAATTACCGTAAGACATTGTTCCAACAGTGCCGGAATTATGGAAATGCCAGAAGCAAATCTTGACATGGTCAGAGCCGGAATTATCCTTTATGGATTAATGCCATCGGACGAAGTGCAAAAAGACAGATTGCCATTAAAACCGGTAATGAGTATAGAAAGCCATGTGGTTCACGTAAAGAAAGTAGCACCAATGACCGGTATCAGTTATGGGCATACATATATCACAAAAGAAGAAAGAGTAATTGCAACCATTCCGGTAGGATATGGTGATGGCTACCCAAGAACTTTGTCCAACAAAGGATATGTTCTGATTAACGGACAGCGCGCTAAAATCTGCGGTAGAGTATGTATGGATCAGATGATGGTAGATGTTACAGATATTCCGGATGTTTATGTAGGAGATACCGTAACACTTCTTGGAAGCGATGGTGGTCTGCAGATTACTGCGGAAGAGTTAGGTGAATTGTCCGGCAGATTTAATTATGAGCTGGTTTGTGATATTGGCAAACGTGTTCCTAGATTATTTATAGAAAATGGAAGAAAAGTGGCATGTAAAGATTATTATCACGACAGTGAAGTGACTTGGCTCAAATAATGTCGATAAAATAAGAACGTTTTATGAATACACTTAAAGAATAGCGGAAAAACTATAGTATGAAAACAAAGTTCGTTGTTGGTTCTTTGTTTTGAGAATATGTTTAAAGTAGTTCGGAGAGTGGAAAAAGTGATTATAAGACGAGGAGATATTTTTTATGCAGATTTGCGTCCTGTAGTGGGCTCGGAGCAAGGCGGTATCCGGCCTGTGTTAATTATTCAGAATGATGTAGGAAATAAACACAGCCCAACCGTTATTTGTGCAGCCATTACTTCTAAAATGAATAAGGCGAAGTTGCCAACTCATGTGGAGCTGGATGCAAAAAAATATGATATGGTGAAAGATTCGGTTATTTTACTGGAACAGCTTAGAACCATTGATAAAAAGCGACTAAAAGATAAAGTATGCCATTTAGATGATGATATCTTAGTAAAAGTAAATGTGGCATTAAATATAAGTCTTGAGTTATGTACATAGGAAGGAGAACATATGGAGGGAAATTGCCCCTGGGTTATAATTAGTATTATTGTCTTTTTTGTTGGTCTGGTGATACCGGCAGATAAAGTATTAAAATTTGTTTCTAAAATAACATACAAACTGTTTGGCGTGAAAATGAAGGGCGCAGATGAGGACTTGACGGAGGAAGAAATTCTGTCTGTGGTCAATGAAGGACACGAACAGGGTGTGTTAAAAGCCAACGAAGCTGAGATGATTAGTAATATTGTGGAGTTAGATGAAAAAGAAGCTCAGGATGTTATGAATCATCGTGTAAATGTAGTGGCATTGGATGGCAACGCAACATTAAGGGAAGCACTGGATTTTATGCTGGGAGAAAACAAATCCAGATATCCGGTATATGATGAAGATTTAGATGATGTGATAGGAATTCTTCATCTTAGAGATGCCTTTGCCATACATAACAACACTAAGCTTTTAGATAGAAAAGTAAAAGAAATTGACGGCTTACTCAGAGAAGCAAAGTTTGTTCCGGAAACCAGAAATATTCATGAATTATTCAAACAGATGCAGAACGAAAAATTGCAGATGGTTATTGTAATTGATGAATACGGTCAGATGTCCGGGATTATCACAATGGAAGATATTCTGGAAGAAATTGTGGGAAATATTCTGGATGAATACGACGAAGAAGAGGAAGCTATTACAAAGCTGGGTGACGAAGACTTCCTAATGGACGGAATGGCTGAATTAGAAGAAGTAGAAGAAGTGTTGGGAATCGAAATAGAAGAAGAATTTGATACCCTAAACGGTCTGCTTATCTCTAAATTAGAACATATTCCAAAGGAAAACGAAACAGCCGTGATAGAATATCAGGGTTATGAATTTGAAATACTGTCCATTGACAATAAAAAGATTGGCAGTGTAAAGGTAAAGAAAAAGCCACACCAGGACTTGCCAATGGAATAAAAGAATGGTAGAATACTCGGTGTGCGTTAATTATAATTATAGGAAACGAAAGGAAGAAGTGTATGTCAGGACATTCAAAATTTGCGAATATTAAACATAAAAAGGAAAAAAATGATGCGGCAAAAGGAAAAATCTTTACTATTATTGGTAGAGAAATTGCTGTAGCAGTAAAAGAAGGTGGTCCGGATCCGGCAAATAACAGCAAACTTCGTGATGTTATTGCAAAAGCAAAGGCAAACAACATGCCAAACGATACCATCGACAGAGGTATCAAAAAAGCTGCCGGGGATGCCAACAGCGTAAATTATGAAGTTGTTACATATGAAGGATATGGTCCAAATGGAACTGCGATTATCGTAGATGCTCTTACTGACAATAAGAACCGTACTGCAGCAAACGTACGTAATGCCTTTACAAAAGGTCATGGTAATGTAGGAACTCAGGGTTGCGTATCTTATATGTTTGACAAAAAAGGACAGATTATCATTGATAAAGAAGCTTACGATGCAGATGCAGACGAACTTATGATGACTGCTTTGGATGCAGGTGCAGAAGATTTCAATGAAGAAGAAGACAGCTATGAAATTTTAACAGCACCGGAAGATTTCAGTGTAGTACGTCAGGCATTAGAAGATGCCGGAATTCCAATGGTAGAAGCAGAAGTTACCATGATTCCACAGACTTATGTAGAATTAACAGATGAACAGGATATCAAAAATATTCAGCGTACTTTAGATATGTTAGATGAAGACGATGATGTTCAGATGGTTTATCATAACTGGGATGAATAAAATATCAGGCTTTTCTGTACAAAAAAGTGTACAGAAAAGCTTTTTGTTTTGCGAAAAATCGAAAAAATATTAACAAAAAATTCACATTTTGATAATATTAAGAAAAAATTTCTTTGCTTTTTGAAATTAGTATGCTATAATACAAAAAGTTTTGTAGATACTGTTGTATATCTTTGAAAGTGGAAGGAGCCAATATGATATTTACAGAAGGGAAATGCCCCAGATGTTATAGCATCATACAAATCCCGTCAGAGCAAGAGAAAATACAGTGCAATTACTGTGGGGAAGGAATTGACGTGAGAGAAGTTATGGAAACAGTAAAGAAGGATACCATCGTAGAAATTATGGATAAGAATGAATATAATCAGGAATTAGAAGAAGTTTTAGAAGCAT
Source organism: uncultured Lachnospiraceae bacterium (assembly GCA_964450185.1). Classification (GTDB taxonomy): domain Bacteria; phylum Bacillota; class Clostridia; order Lachnospirales; family Lachnospiraceae; genus RUG11237. The sequence continues at coordinate 30,645 of CAYVCL010000012.1, forward strand.
TGCCTGAAATGCTTGATTATAATGAAGGAATTGAAAAATTCAAAAAGGATACTTATAAGGAAGCTTTTGAATCCTATTATAATAAACATTACAAACAGTATATGGCCATTGACCGTTTGTATGCAGCCAGTGCTGATAAGGAAAAATTCTTACACCGTATGGTAAATCAGTTGGTGGAAACAGAAAGAATGATTTTAACAAAAGTAGAACGAAGTGTACGCGAAACCAGATTAATCAATGATAATCTGAAACTGACCGTATATATGATTCCTGCAATGTTAAAATACAAAGGTGCAGCCATGAACGGTCTGACAGAATGTGTTGTGTCAGGATGGCAGGAAGCTTTTCCAAAATATCAGATTAGCAAAGCAGATTTTCATAAAATCAATTCCGGTTTTCGCAATAAATTATGTTATATTACCACAGCAGTTTGTGAAAGTCTTGGAAAAGAAGATGACTGCTATGAATTAAATATATTAAGAGATTACAGAGATGGTTATCTTCGTTCTACCGAAGATGGCGAAAAAATCGTAAATGCTTATTACGACATCGCTCCATCCATCGTAAAACGAATTAATAAGCAGAGCAACCGAGATGAAATATACAGAGATATATACACACAGTATTTGTCACCATGTATCCGCTTATTAGAGGAAAACAAGAAAGAGGAATGTAAAGAGATTTACAGTAACATGGTACTTGGACTGGAAGCTACATATTTATTACAGCAATAGGAGGTAAATTATGAGTCAGTATAAAATCGAAACAAAATGTATTCAGGAAGGATACAAGCCTTCCAAAGGGGAACCTCGTGTATTACCAATTTATCAGAGTACAACTTTTAAATATGATACAAGCGAACAGATGGGACGTTTGTTTGATTTAGAAGATTCCGGATATTTCTATACCAGACTTCAGAACCCGACAAACGATGCTGTTGCTTCTAAAATTGCCAGCTTAGAAGGCGGTGTGGCAGCAATGCTTACATCTTCCGGACAGGCAGCAAACTTCTATGCAGTGTTCAACATCTGTGAAGCAGGAAGCCATATTGTATGTTCTTCCGCACTTTACGGTGGAACATTTAACCTTTTCGGAACAACCATGAAAAAGCTTGGAATTGAATGTACCTTCGTTGATCCGGATGCACCATTGGAAGAATTACAGAAAGCAATTCAGCCAAACACTACTTGTGTATTTGCTGAAACAATCGCAAATCCTGCATTGACTGTTTTAGATATTGAAAAATTTGCAGAACTTGCACATTCCAATGGAGTACCATTGATTGTGGATAATACATTTGCAACACCAATCAACTGCCGTCCATTCGAATGGGGCGCTGATATTGTAACTCATTCCACTACAAAGTACATGGATGGACATGCTGCTTGTGTAGGTGGTTGTATCGTAGACAGCGGTAATTTCGACTGGGAAGCAAATCATGACAAATTCAAAGGTTTAACAGAACCGGATGAATCTTATCACGGAATTGTTTACACACAGAAATTCGGAAAATTGGCATACATAACAAAAGCTACTTCACAGTTAATGAGAGATTTAGGTTCCATTCAGTCACCACAGAATGCATTTCTTTTAAATCTTGGATTGGAAACATTACATTTAAGAGTACCAAGACACTGCGAAAATGCATTAAAAGTAGCGAAATATCTTGAAAGTAATCCAAAAGTAGCATGGGTTAACTATGCAGGTTTGGAAGGTAATAAATATTATGAGCTGGCACAGAAATATATGCCAAATGGTACTTGTGGAGTTATCTCTTTCGGCTTAAAAGGCGACCGTGCTACCGCTGAAAAGTTTATGGATAGCTTAAAATTGGCTGCAATCGTTACTCATGTAGCAGATGCTAGAACCTCCGTTCTTCATCCGGCAAGTCATACACACCGTCAGATGACAGAAGAACAGTTGGTAGAAGCAGGCGTTCAGCCGGACTTAATCCGTCTGTCCGTAGGAATCGAAAACGCTGACGACATTATTGCCGATTTAGAGCAGGCAATGACAAATGTATAAATAGAATAAAAACATATAGATTGCAAATACTAAAGGAAGTCAAAAAAAGACTTCCTTTTTTTGTTGCCATGCATCCGTAAAAAACTGCCTGTGGCAGATTCTGTCGATGCAAATAAAAGCTCAAGGAGAACGATAATGCAGCATAGGAATGATTTAGTTAACAAAACCGAGAAAGAGCAGGTTGAAGTGGAAAAAATGAAGCAGGAAACAGAGGAATTGAAGGATGAAAAGATAGAAAAGTTTGGACAGGTAATCATGGAAGGAGAAGAATTTTCAGATAAAATACATTTATTAACTATTATCGGGGAAATCGAAGGCCATGAAAATCTTCCCTCCAATACCAAAAGCACAAAATACGAACATATTCTGCCACAGCTGGCAGCCATTGAAAGCAGCAAGAAAATTGAAGGCGTATTAATTCTAATTAACACTGTAGGCGGCGATGTTTCTGCAGGACTTGCACTGGCAGAGATGATAGCTTCCTTAAGTAAGCCTACCGTATCTTTAGTCATTGGTGACAGCCATTCTATCGGTGTTCCCTTGGCTGTAGCTACGGATTATTCTTTTATTGTGCCTAGCGGAACAATGATTATCCATCCGGTACGTATGAGCGGAACGGTGATTGGTGCGCCACAGACTTATGATTATTTCAAGTTAATTCAGGACAGGATTGTAAGCTTTATTGCAAACCATTCCGAATCCACAAAACAGAGAATTGAAGAAATGATGCTGAACACAGGGATTTTAACAAAAGATTTAGGAACGATTCTGGTGGGAGAAGAAGCCGTGAAAGCAGGAATTATCAACGAAGTAGGCGGAATCCATCAGGCTATGAGTAAAATCCATGAAATGATAGAAAACTGACGGATTTTTCCAGCCTTACTTGACGAATGGGGGAAAGGACGGTAAGATGAATATCGACAGTAAGGTTGTAAATGCAGAAAGGGAGAATAGATATGAATTATATACGAACTGCAAGTGTGTCCCCAAGGGTGCATATCGGCAATACAGAAAAGAATTACGAGGAAATTAAATCTGTATACATGGATTTAAAAGATAAATGTGATATTTTAGTGACACCAGAACTTTCCATTACCGGCTATACCTGCGGTGATTTGTTTGGAAACCGCCTGTTGATTGACCGTGCGCAGAAGGTAATGTTAGATTTGAAAAAACTTACAAAAGAACAGCCGGGTGCCTGTCTGGTGGTGGGATTGCCATTGGAATTTGAAAACGAATTATACAACTGTGCCGCGTTTTTATGCAGAGGAGAAATTCTTGGAATTGTTCCAAAGATGTATCTTCCGAATTACAGTGAATTTTATGAAAAAAGATGGTTTAGCGAAGGAATGGTGTCAAATAAAACCATAACTTTAAACGATAAGAGCGAAACCTATTTTGGAAACGACTTGATTTTTGAACTTACCAATGGAGAAGAAAAGGTAAGTATTGGAATGGAAGTATGTGAAGATGCTTGGACTAGTATATCTCCGGGAACAATCCTTGCACTGAACGGAGCTGAAATTATTTTAAATCTTTCCGCTTCCAATGAAGTGATTGGAAAAGAGGAGTACCGCCGTATGATGTTAAAAACGCAGACTGCGGCAAATATTTGCGGTTATGTATATACCTCTGCCGGAATGTACGAATCCACTTCCGATATTGTATTTAGTGCCCACAATATGATTCTGGAAAACGGAAAATTATTGGCAGAATCCAAACCATTTGCTTCCAAAGATGGAAAAATTCTTGCAGATATCAGCCTGACAAAAATACGTCATGACCGTATAGTAAACAAATCCTATGGGGAATGTAGAAGAAACAACAAAAAGGATTTCCGTAAAATTACGGCAGCCTTTTCATTTATTGATAACGGCACAGGAGAGATTCTTCAGAAAGTGCCTATGACACCATTTGTGCCGGGAAGTAATAAATTAGAACGTTGTCTTTCCATTTTTCATGTACAGGTGGCAGGATTACAAAGAAGACTGGAAGCCACAAAATCACGCTGCATTGTGGTGGGAGTGTCCGGTGGACTGGATTCCACACTGGCATTGTTAGTTTCTGCACAGGCAGTAAAAAATTTGGGACTTCCATCCAAAACGGTAGTGGGAATTACCATGCCGGGGTTTGGCACTACCAACAGAACTAAGAACAATTCTCATGAATTAATGCGAATTCTAGGTTGCGATATCCGCGAAATCAGCATTGTGGATTCCGTAAGACAGCATTTTAAAGATATCGGTCAGGAGGAATCTGTACACGATATTACTTATGAAAACTGTCAGGCAAGAGAACGTACACAGATATTAATGGATGTGGCAAATAAAGAAGGCGGTTTTGTAATCGGAACTGGAGATTTGTCGGAGCTGGCTTTAGGGTGGTGTACGTATAATGGTGACCATATGAGTATGTATGCTGTAAATGTCAGCATCCCTAAGACTTTGGTAAAAACACTGGTACATGAAATCGGTCTTCATATGGAACAGAACGGATTTTGTGGAATCAAAGAAGTAATCGAAGATATTGTGGATACACCGGTAAGTCCGGAGCTTCTTCCACCAAATGAAGATGGAACCATTGCACAAAAGACAGAAGACACCGTTGGCTCCTATGTTTTACACGATTTCTTCCTATATTATACATTGCGTTTTGGCATGACTCCAAAGGAAGTGTATCGTTTATGTAAACAGGCAGTCAAGGAAAGTCCGGAATACAAGTTCAGTTCCGAAGAAATCAAAAAATGGCTGAAAGTATTTTATACCAGATTTTTCCGTCAGCAGTTTAAACGAAATTGTATGCCGGACGGAGTAAAAGTAGGAACTGTTTCCGTCAGCCCGAGAGGCGATTTGCGCCTGCCATCCGAAACGGAAATGGAAGAATTTATAAAAGAAGTGGATTCTTTGGTCTAAAATATTACTATTTGACAATTAGAGGTTATTTCGATAAAATGATTTACTGGTACTTCTTATTTATAAATAAGTATCAATATTATTGAAATGTGAAGGTGGGGATAGAATGGCAGCCACAAAAAAGAGTGGACAGGGCAGTAAGTCAACTAAGAAAAAGACTTCTTCTGCCCGTACGAAACAAGCACAGTCCACAAAGCGGAAAAATACTACGGCTGTAGCAGAGGATAGCTTTTTAAAAGACGAAGTAGTATTACTGATTGTATTGGCGATTGCTATTCTTTTAATGCTTGGTAACTTTAAAATTGGCGGAGCATTTGGAGATGTAGTAAATTCCTTTATGTTTGGCGTATTTGGATTGATGTCCTATGTAATGCCGTTATTTTTATTTTTTGGAACAGCATTTGTGATTTCCAATAAAGGAAATCAGATTGCTTCCATAAAGTTATTTGCTTGGATTTTATTATTCCTTGTGTTATGCACCTTTTTTGAATTAACCTTTGTGCGAGATTTAAAAGACTTAAAAATACTTGAGTGTTTTACATATTCTAAGGTAGAAAAAACTGGTGGAGGCATATTAGGAGGCATCTTCGCAAAGATGTTTTCTAGTGTCTTTGGAATGATTGGTGCCTATGTGGTGGATGTAATACTTGCCATCATCAGTATCGTACTGATTACCGAAAAATCATTTTTCCAGGGCGTGGAAAAAAGCAGCAGAAAAGTATATGAAACAGCCAAGACCGGGGCAGACAGACATAGAGAAAGAACAAAAGAACGTCAAAGGATTCAGGAAGAAGAAAACAGAAGACGTATGGATAAGAAAGTATCCGGCGTATCGATGGACTTAAATCTTGCAACCACAAAGAAAAAGCGTTCCAAAGAAGAAATGCACGAAATTACCATTCAGGGTGCACCGATTGCAGAACAGAAGCTGGATGGAAGTTATGTGGATGTATTTGCAGAAATGGAAATACCAGTGCCGGAAATTCCGGTAGAACCGATAATGGAGCCAATACTACAGCCGGAAATAACACCAGAATTCGTTGTGCCGGAGATTGTACCGGAAAAACCAAAGAAGCCGGAAAAATCAACTCCAAAAACCCCGGAAGCTCCTGTAAAACCACAAAAGCAGGAAACTTCACAAAGTCTGGAGCATATGGAATTGCCAAAGGACGACGTTACCACATCGCCATATAAATCAACTATTGATGTGGGCGAAGAAGAAAGTGCTGTGGTGGAAGAAACTGTTGTGGAATATCAGTTTCCGCCGTTTGATTTGCTGAAACGCGGCAACAATAAGGCGTTGGGAGATTCGCAGGAACATTTAAAAGAAACTGCCATGAAATTACAGCAGACTTTACAAAACTTTGGTGTTAATGTTAAGATAACTAATGTGAGCTGCGGACCGGCAGTAACCCGTTATGAAATACAGCCGGAACAAGGCGTAAAAGTTAGTAAAATTGTAAATCTCACCGATGATATAAAATTAAATCTGGCAGCAGCAGATATCCGTATTGAAGCACCAATACCGGGAAAAGCTGCAGTAGGTATCGAGATTCCAAACAAAGAAAGTAGCGCAGTTATGCTGCGTGATTTGTTAGAGGAAACTAACTTTATAGAACATCCATCCAAATTGGCATTTGCCGTGGGAAAAGATATTGGTGGTCAGAGTGTGGTAACGGATATAGCCAAAATGCCACATTTATTAATTGCCGGTGCCACCGGTTCCGGTAAGTCAGTATGTATTAATACCATCATCATGAGTATTCTTTATAAAGCAAGACCGGATGAAGTAAAATTAATCATGATTGACCCTAAAGTGGTGGAATTAAGTGTATATAACGGAATTCCGCACCTATTTATTCCAGTAGTAACGGATCCAAAGAAAGCTTCCGGTGCTTTAAACTGGGCAGTTATGGAAATGATGGAGCGTTATCAGAAATTTGCAGATTTAGGCGTCAGGGATTTAAAGGGCTATAATGAAAAGATTGCTTCTGTAGAGCATTTAGAAGGGGATAAACCGGAAAAGATGCCGCAGATTGTAATTATCGTAGACGAGTTGGCAGACCTTATGATGGTAGCACCGGGCGAAGTAGAAGATGCAATCTGTCGTTTGGCACAGCTTGCCAGAGCCGCAGGAATCCATTTGATTATTGCAACCCAGCGCCCAAGCGTAAATGTCATTACCGGGTTAATTAAGGCAAATATGCCATCCAGAATTGCCTTTGCCGTATCCTCTGGTGTAGATTCCAGAACCATTCTTGATATGAATGGGGCAGAAAAACTCTTGGGAAAAGGTGATATGTTATTTTTCCCGCAAGGCTATCAGAAACCGGTGCGTATGCAATGCGCTTTTGTATCGGATAAAGAAGTCAGCAATGTGGTAGAATTCTTATCCAGCCATTATGGAGGAACTACATATAGCGAGGACATTGAGGCAAAAATTCAAAGCGCTCAGTCCGCTTCACCGTCACAAGGCGGTGCCAATGATCGGGATGCGTATTTCGAAGATGCTGCAAAATTTATTATTGAGAAAGACAAAGCTTCTATTGCTATGTTACAGAGAGTCTTTAAAATTGGTTTCAACCGTGCTGCCAGAATTATGGATCAATTAGCAGACGCCGGTGTGGTAAGTGAAGAAGAAGGCACAAAACCAAGAAAAGTTCTTATGTCAATGGAACAGTTTGAACAATATATAGAAGAATATTTATAAGAAAATTGATGCAAAAGTTAAAATTATTTATCTAATATGGAGGAAGATTATGAAAACAGATATTCAGATTGCACAGGAAGCAGAAATGTTACCAATTACAGAAGTAGTGAAACCTTTTGACATTGAAGCAGATGATTTGGAATTATATGGAAAATACAAAGCAAAATTATCTGACGAACTTTGGAACAAAGTAAAAGATAAAAAAGACGGTAAACTTGTTTTAGTAACTGCCATCAATCCAACTCCAGCCGGAGAAGGAAAGACTACCATTACCGTAGGTCTTGGACAGGCATTAAACAAATTAAACAAACGTACTGTAATCGCTCTTAGAGAGCCATCTTTAGGACCTTGCTTTGGTATCAAAGGTGGTGCTGCCGGTGGCGGTTATGCTCAGGTTGTGCCAATGGAAGACTTAAATCTTCATTTTACAGGAGATTTCCATGCAATTACATCTGCAAATAATCTTCTTGCTGCTTTATTGGATAATCACATCCAGCAGGGAAATGAATTAGGAATCGACACAAGACAGATTGTATGGAAAAGATGTCTTGATATGAACGACCGTGTCCTTCGTAATACGGTAGTAGGACTTGGTGGAAAAATGGATGGTGTAGTACGTGATGACCACTTTGTTATCACAGTTGCTTCTGAAATCATGGCAATTCTTTGTCTTGCAAACGATATGAAAGACTTAAAAGAACGTCTTGGAAATATCATTGTTGCATACACAAGAGAAGGTAAGCCTGTTACTGCAAAAGATTTAAATGCAGTAGGTGCTATGGCAGCATTATTAAAGGATGCCTTAAAACCAAACGTGATTCAGACATTAGAACATACTCCGGCAGTAGTACATGGTGGACCATTCGCAAACATTGCTCACGGATGTAACAGTGTACGTGCTACAAAGACAGCATTAAAATTAGCTGATATTGTAGTAACAGAAGCAGGTTTCGGTGCTGACTTAGGTGCTGAAAAATTCTTCGATATCAAATGCCGTAAAGCAGATTTAAAACCGGATGCAGTTGTTTTAGTTGCAACAGTACGTGCATTAAAATACAACGGTGGTGTGCCAAAGGCAGAATTAAACAACGAAAACTTAGAAGCTTTGGAAAAAGGTATTGTAAACTTAGAAAAGCATATTGAAAACCTTCAGAAATATGGAGTACCTGTAGTAGTTACATTAAACTCCTTTATTACTGATACTAAGAATGAAACAGAATACATTCGTGAATTCTGTGAAAAGAGAGGTTGCGAATTTGCTTTAGCAGAAGTTTGGGAACATGGCGGCGAAGGCGGTCTTGCATTGGCAGAAAAAGTAGTAGCAACTTTGGAAAACAAAGAAAGCAACTTTAAACCATTATATGCAGACGAACTTCCATTAAAAGAAAAAATCGAAACAGTTGCTACAGAAATTTACGGAGCAAAAGACGTGGCATTTGCTCCGGCTGCAGCTAAAATGTTAAAGACTATTGAAGATTTAGGATACGGAAATCTGCCTGTATGTATGGCAAAAACTCAGTACTCCTTATCTGATGACCAGACAAAGCTTGGAAGACCAGAAGACTTTACTTTAACAGTACGTGAAGTATACGTAAGTGCCGGTGCCGGCTTCGTAGTAGTACTTACCGGTTCTATTATGACTATGCCTGGACTTCCAAAAGTACCTGCAGCAAACAACATTGATGTAGATGAAAATGGAGTAATTACAGGATTATTCTAAGAATATCAGGTATTTTCAACAATATAAATTATAACAAAGCTGACGGTTTCTGCCGTCAGCTTTAGCTACAGAAAGGAAAAATCGTAAATGGCATTAATTATTGATGGTAAAAAGATTTCAAAAGAAATTAAAGATGAATTAAAAGAAAAAGTTGCTGCTCTGAAAGCAGAAGGAAAAAACATTGCTTTAGCAGTAATACAGGTAGGAGAAGATCCTGCCTCCAGCGTATATGTAAACAATAAAAAGAAAGCATGTGAATACATTGGAATCGAATCCTTGTCTTTCCATTTGCCGGAAACCATCACAGAAGAAGAATTGTTAGAAAAAATTAAAGAATTAAATCAGGATGAAAAAGTAAATGGAATTTTAGTACAGCTTCCATTGCCAAAACATATTGACGAAGATAAAGTAATTAAAACAATCGCTCCGGAAAAAGATGTAGACGGTTTCCATCCACAGAGCGTAGGGGCCTTAAGTATCGGACAAAAAGGCTTTGTATCCTGTACACCTGCCGGAGTTATCCAGTTATTAAAACGTTCCGGTATTGAAATTGCAGGAAAAGAATGTGTTGTAATCGGAAGAAGTAACATTGTAGGTAAGCCAATGGCTTTATTATTACTTCGTGAAAATGGTACAGTAACCATTGCACACTCCAGAACAGCTAATTTAAAAGAAGTGGCAAAGAGAGCTGATATTCTTGTGGTTGCAGTAGGTAAGCCAAAAATGATTGACAGCTCCTATGTAAAAGAAGGTGCTGTAGTTATCGATGTGGGAATTCACAGAAATGAAGAAAACAAGCTTTGCGGTGACGTGGATTACGATGATGTAATTGACCATGTAAGTGCCATCACACCGGTTCCAGGTGGAGTAGGTCCTATGACAATCGCCATGCTTATGAATAATTGCGTATCTTCTATAGAATAACCACATATTCTGTAGAAATGCTATTTCACAAACAGTAAAGTCATAGGATTGACGTTTACTGCCATGATAAGAAAAGGGGAAATTTCATGCAGTGCGAAAAATGTGGCACAGAAATAGAACAGGGAAAACTATATTGTGAAAAATGTGGGCACGGAATTCAGATTGTACCGGACTACAATCCGGAGTTAGAAGAAAGAATTGCAAAAACATTAGAAAAAATTGTTCATGAGGAATTTGGTAATTACCGGGAAAATGAAAAGCAAGGGCAGACAAAGCTCAAAACAATGTCAAAAAAGACAATAGGTATTCGTGCAGTTACCGGTATTGTGATTTTAATATTCGGAATCCTTATGGGCACGCATTTTAAACATGTCAATTCTTATGAATACCAGTTTACAAAGGCAGTAGAATATGCTCAGAAAAACAAAACAGAAGAGTCCATGAAGGCCTATGAAAAAATTCTGGAAATAGATAAAGACAGTACAGATATCTGCGTCGCATTGGCAGACATCTATAAGCAGAAAAAACAGTATGGTATCGCAGAAAAGTGCCTGAAAACAGCCATTGAGCGTAGTCCTTCTAACATCGAAATTTATCGTAAATTAATTGAAATGTACGAAGAAATTGAAGATACGGAAGGCATTACTGCACTTTTGGATGGCTGTGACAATGAGGATATCAAAGAAGCCTTTCGGGGATATATTCTATCAACGCCGCAAGTAAACTTAAAAGAGGGTGTTTACAAAGACCGCCTTACACTGGTGTTAAAAGTAGATACCAAAGAAACCATTTATTATACCTTAGATGGAAGCGAACCGACCTTGAATAGTCTGACTTACAAGAAACCAATTACATTAGAAGAGGGCGAATATACGCTCCGGGCCATTGCGGTAAATGTGAAAGGTATGATTAGTGAGGAAATTCAGAAAAAATATACGGTACAATTAGAAACACCGTCCGCACCATCTGTTTTCCCGGATAATGGAAGTTATCAAGAGCCAAGTGATATTTTGATTGAAGTGCCAATAGGACACACAGTATATTATACATTTGACGGCTCCATGCCGGATTCTAATTCCAGAAAATATACAAGACCGATTCCAATGCATCTTGGTAACAGTGTATTTACTTGCATTGCCTATGACAGCAACGGAAAAGTCAGTGATGTTACAAGAAAAGAATACACCCTGAGTTTAAATACTACTTATGAAGCACCGGAAGCCATTGCAGCCGTGCGTAATCTGATGATAAATACCGGGGAAATGTATGATTTAGACGGGCATGCCATAGGTATGGAGGGAACTTATGCCTTAAACTGCTATGAGGCAACCATGGTAAATGGTAATATTTACCTTCTTGTGACGAAGCACTTTAACAATGCAGACGGAACAGTCACCAATTATGATTATAAATATGCAGTAAATGCAGAAAACATTGGTGAAATTTCAAAAGCGTATATAAATTCCGAGGGAATTTACACTTTTGAAGCACCATATTAACCAAAAGAAAAAATTTATGTTGAAAAAAGTCGTAGTTTAGATTATGATTATAAGGATATTGTGTATAATCATACAAGTAGGAGGATAATGATGTATAAGATTAATGTAAAGGAAAAACTTGCAGATAAGATTTTCCTCATGGTGGTGGAAGCACCAAGAGTAGCCCGTTCCTGTGAACCGGGACAGTTTGTTATTGTAAAAATGGACGAAAAGGGCGAGAGAATTCCTTTGACAATCTGTGATTATAACAGAGCGACCGGAGAAGTGACAATCGTATTTCAGATTGTAGGTGCATCTACAGAACGTATGGCAGAATTAGAAGCTGGTGATTACTTTACTGATTTCGTAGGTCCATTAGGACGTGCTTCTGAATTAGTAGAAGAATCTGTAGAAAGCCTGAAAAATAAAAAAATCCTGTTCGTAGCAGGTGGTGTAGGAACAGCACCGGTATATCCACAGGTAAAATGGCTTCATGAGCAGGGCGTTGATGCTGATGTTGTTGTTGGTGCCAAAACAAAGGATATGCTGATTCTTCAGAAAGAAATGGAAGCAGTTGCAGGGAACTTATATGTGGCAACAGATGATGGTTCCTGTGGTTTCAAAGGACTTGTAACAGAAGTAGTGAAAAATCTTGTGGAAAACGAAGGCAAAACATATGATGTATGTATCGCTATCGGACCAATGATTATGATGAAGTTTGTTACAATTTTAACAAAAGAATTAAACATTCCTACCATCGTAAGCTTAAACCCAATCATGGTAGACGGAACAGGTATGTGCGGAGCATGTCGTGTTACTGTAGGTGATGAAGTGAAGTTTGCATGTGTAGACGGACCTGAATTTGATGGACATTTGGTAAACTTTGACGAAGCTATGAAACGTCAGCAGATGTACAAAACAGAAGAAGGCAGAGCCATTTTAAAACAGCGTGAAGGCGATACACATCACGGCGGATGTGGACATTGTGGAGGTGACGAATAATGGACGTATTAAAGAGAGTACCAATCAGCGAACAGCCGGCAGATGTTCGTAATAAAAACTTTGAAGAAGTTTGTTTAGGATATACAAAAGAAGAAGCAATGGAAGAAGCTTCACGTTGTATCAACTGTAAAAATGCACAGTGTGTACAGGGATGTCCTGTATCCATCAATATTCCTGGATTTATCGAACAGGTAAAACAGGGCAATATGGAAGAAGCATTTAAAGTAATCGGAGAATCCTCTGCACTTCCTGCAGTTTGTGGACGTGTATGTCCTCAGGAAAGCCAGTGTGAAGGAAAATGTATCCGTGGTATTAAAGGTGAACCGGTTTCTATCGGTAAATTGGAACGTTTCGTTGCAGATTATGCAAGAGAAAATAAAGTAGAAGTAGCACAGCCGGAAAACAAAAACGGCAAAAAAGTAGCAGTTATCGGTTCTGGTCCTGCAGGTCTTACATGTGCAGGCGACTTAGCAAAAATGGGCTATGACGTTACTATTTTCGAAGCTTTACATGAAGCAGGCGGTGTACTTGTATACGGTATCCCTGAATTCCGTCTTCCAAAAGAAACTGTAGTAAAATCTGAAATCGAAAATGTAAAAGCATTAGGTGTTAAGATTGAAACTAACGTTATCATCGGAAAATCTATTACTATCGATGAATTAATGGAAGAAGAAGGATTTGAAGCAGTATTTGTTGGTTCTGGTGCAGGTCTTCCTAAATTTATGGGAATCCCTGGAGAAAACGCAAACGGAGTATTCTCTGCAAACGAATTCCTTACCAGAAATAACTTAATGAAAGCATTCTTAGATGACCATGACACACCAATTACAAAAGGTAAGAAAGTAGCAGTTATCGGTGGTGGTAACGTAGCTATGGATGCTGCAAGAACAGCATTACGTTTAGGTGCAGAAACACATATCGTATACAGAAGAAGTGAAGAAGAACTTCCTGCCAGAGTGGAAGAAGTACATCACGCAAAAGAAGAAGGAGTTATCTTCGACTTATTAACAAACCCAACTGAAATTCTTGTAAACGAAGACGGATGGGTAAAAGGAATGAAATGCGTAAAAATGGAACTTGGTGAACCAGATGAATCTGGAAGAAGAAGACCACAGGTAGTGGAAGGTTCTGAATACGAATTAGAGTTAGACACTGTAATTATGGCATTAGGAACAGCACCAAACCCATTGATTTCTTCCACAACTAAGGGATTGGATATCAATAAATGGCAGTGTATCGTTGCGGATGAAACAACAGGTGCAACAACAAAACCAGGTGTATTTGCCGGTGGAGATGCCGTTACAGGTGCAGCAACTGTTATTCTTGCCATGGGTGCAGGTAAAGCAGCAGCTAAAGGAATTGACGAATATTTAAAAAATAAATAAAACATATAGAAAGGGTGAACAACATGATTCGACATATTGTAATGTGGAACATTAAAGATGAAATTACAGGAGCAGAAAAGGAACTTGCCTGTAAAAAAATGGCGGAAGGATTTCTTCCATTGAAAGACAGCATTCCTAATGTAATTGATTTACAGATGGAAACCAACAAAATAGAATCCAGTAACCGTGATTTTATGCTTGTAGTTGATTTTCCGGATGAAGCTGCATTAAAAGCCTATCAGGTTCACCCTGAACATGTGAAAGCAGCAGGGTATGTTAAAGAAGTAACGAAAGACAGAGTTTGCTTTGACTACGAAGTATAATAAGGGGACAAGACTATGGGAATGGAAGAATTTGAAAAAGAAATTAATGCTTCTTTTCAGAAATACGAAGAAGGGGACATTGTAACAGGAACTGTTATTGGTGTATCCGATACCGAGGTAACGGTAGATTTAGGCTCTTATGCAGAAGCTATTATACCATTAGCAGAATTAAGCAATGACCCAAGATTTTCAATTAAGGCGGATATTGCGGTAGGCGATAAAATTACAGCAACCGTTACCGACGAAAACGCAGAAGGTGTCATCTACCTTTCCTGCAAAAAAGCCGATGATGTTCTTGCCTGGGATAAATTAAAAAACATGATGGATTCCAAGGAAATCGTATCCGTAAAAGTGGCAGAAACTGTAAATGCAGGCGTAATAACTTATTTGGAAGGAATTCGTGCATTTATTCCGGCTTCACAGTTAGCTCTTACTTTTGTGGAAGATACCCAAGAGTACGTGGGAAAGACTTTGGACGTGGTGGTTATTACCGTAAATGAAGCCGACAAAAAGCTGGTATTATCCGCAAAAGAAGTCTTAAGAGAACGTGCTATTGAAGATAAGAACAGCAGAATTGCCAAATTGCAAACAGGATTAATCGTAACCGGTAAAGTAGAAACATTAGCTCAGTACGGTGCTTTTGTAAATATCGGCGAAGATTTAACAGGTCTTGTTCACATCAGCCAGATTTGTGGCAAACATATCAAATCTCCAAAAGAAGTATTGAAAGTTGGAGATGAAGTTAAAGTTAAGATATTAGATGTAAAAGACGGCAAAATCAGCCTCAGCATTAAAGCAGTAGAAGAAAAGGACGAAGTTCTTGATGACGTGGAGGAAGCTCCATTTGAATATTCTACTGGAGAAGAAGCATCTACTTCTTTAGCATCCTTATTAAAGAATATTAAATTAGATTAAAGTAAAGGCGTAATATGTGAACCGACCCCCAAAAGTTAGACTTAAAATCTAACGATTGGGAGGTCGGTTTTT
>CAYVCL010000013.1:0-44117 GCA_964450185.1 uncultured Lachnospiraceae bacterium
TAATAATTTTCATCTGTTTAAAGGCATAGCCTTTTTAGTGGCTATGCCTTTAAATTTTTCCCAACTTTTAAAATATTTTATTTTTCAAGATAACGTTGCTGAAAATAACCATCGAAGGAATAAATAGAATAGCTTTCTCTTTTTTCAACTTTATTTAGTGGCAAATACTCTTTGGCTAATTTCTGCCTATTTGCAGAAATTCCTTGCGTAAACACATAAATGATTGTATTTTTATCTTCTAATATAAGTGCGTATTCATCGCACCCGCTCCAATTAGAAATTGATATGTATGCAGGGTAATTAAAATTTTCCTCATCATATATAATGGATTTAATTTCTTCTCCATAGGTTACTTGAATTTCACCTAACCTTTTGCATTCTTCTTCAAAAGTTTTTTTATCATATGCACACTCTAAATATATTTGACAGGTCGGATCCATAAAAGTATCCCTATTATAATAATAATATTCCACACTTTCTACATTGTCTGATAGTTTTTCTGGAAATATCATCAAATTACTATAACCTAAAAATCCATTAAATTTTCCATATTCTTCTGCGTCTGTGATAACTTTCGGAAAGCCTCCTAAAAACAGAAACCAAAATAGTATTACTCCAGCTAATATAACACCTATTGTCACTATAACTATTCTGCTCGCTAATTTATTCTTTTTCATCCCTTATTCCTCTTAATCTTACTTATCTAAATGTTCACTATTATGATTCAAATTATAATTAATACTACGCCATATCCTATATATTAATTATCTATATGTTTCATCACTGGCAAACAATGCCCAAAAAGAATTATATACTGGTTTTCTTAAGCCCTTATCACCACCATCTATAATTCCAATTCCATCTGCCGCCTTCTTATAACAATATGATGCTATTGCAACACCAAATACTCTTGACACATCTGCAAATCTATAATAACTATATGCATGTGCAAAGATTTCTTTAGCAATCTGCAATTCACCCATACGTAAAACTTTTTTAGTATTTATCAACCATCTAGCTGTACTTATGCAACAAGATTTCGATAAATACCTTTTTGAACACCCCAAACTATAACTCCCTCCGTCTACATAAGTCATTTCCTCTTTGTTCATTATAGCATAGTTACTTGGCATCACTAATGCTCCAATATAACACATTTCCATTTTGTGTCCTCCTTTAAATTCTTTTCTTCTACTCCTGTTTGCAACCAGTCGTAAATATATTGTAAAACAATTGTTTAACACCCATTAAATTCTTTACCATCTTACCAAAACCAATACTGCTTCTTCACCCCAATATAAGCTCCCACTCCTACTAAAATTGCTACACAGCCAATTCCTACCAGAATAAAGCTAATATGAAATCCTGACAAAGTTTTAGAAGTCACTAAATACTTCCCTGCACTGTCAATATGTAAAGTTTCTATATCTTCTGCTTTTAGCTTTTGATATCTTTGTTTTTCAGTGTTAAAGAGATATAAATATTTTTCTTTGGTTATCTTCTCACTTAATTCTATGGTAAGCTTTCCACAAAGCTTGTTTTCATCATTAATTACGAACGTAAAACCATTTTCAACTTTTTCAAATACAAGTTGTGTTTTTAATTCATTTTCAAAATTGACAATATCTTTTCCATCCAGATAAATTATATAGCCATCACCTTTGATAGTTAAAACTTTTTCATTTTCATAAAAATACTTTAATATTTCTTTTGAAATCATCGGATATTCTTCCGTAGTGACTTCTTCTGGAAAGTTTCTATTTCCCTCTCCTTCCTCTATAGGGGATGTTTCTTCTTCTGTAGAGGCGCTTCCCTCTTCGTTTACAATTACAGTAACTGATACCTGCAGATCTCCGTTGGATACGATAATACCCGTATTACCACATGACTTTGCTGTTATAACACCTGCCCCTGAAACGGTAGCAATATCTGTATTCAAAGATTTATATGTGATACCTCCTGCTGCGCCTGCCGGCTGTACTTGTGCCTTAATCTGAAACGTATCTCCCGATTTCAACACTTTGTAATCACTATTTAAATTAATAGCAGTGGTTCCTATTTTTACCGTAATTGGTACTTGTTTTGTAATGTTTCCTGCTGTTACATAAATCACTACCTGCCCTGCAGCAATTCCTTTTACCTCACCTGACGAATTGACTGTAGCAATCTCCGTATTGGAAGATTTGTAAGTTATTGTCGCATCCGTTGCATTCGTCGGAAGTACCGTGGCAGATATATTTAACGTGGCATCTACATTTAATTCTTCTTCATAATTTCCAATTTCTATGTCTTGTACTTCTATTGTTTTTTCCTGAGAACTGTCTTCTATGACTGTTACTGTAAATTTACCCTTTACTTTTTCACAATTTACAGTAATTTCTGCTGTCCCCAACTGATTTCCAGTCAGTCTTCCCAATGCATTTACCGATGCTACTGCCTCATTACTGGATTTATAGGTAAAAGAAGTTTCTGTAGCATTTGCGGGTATTACTGCCACATTTAATAACTGAGAAGTTCCTATTGTAATTTCTTTCGGACAGTCACCTAAATCCAATTCGGTCACGGGAATTTCTGCGCTTTCTTTCTTTTTAACTGTTAAATCAAAGTTTGCCGATGCCTTTCCACAGGTTACCGTAATTTTTGTATTTCCCTCTTTCACAGCAATAATTCTGCCCATACCATTGACCGTTGCTACATTTATATTGGAAGACTGATATGTCAATTCCTGAACTGTGGCATTGGTCGGCAATATAGTAACTGCTAACAACTGTTTTTCCCCTACAGTCATTTCTGTCGAATAATCACCTAAATCCAACTCCGTAGCTTCCACTGTTTGTGTTACACTTTCAGACTGTATTGCTTCCTCTGCCTGTTCACCTTCCATATTTTTTGTTGTTGCTTCTGTTGGTTCTTTTGCCTGACTTTTATTTTCTGACAAGAATAACATGCTAACCATACATAGAAAAAGAACTCTTTTAATTTTTTTACTCATTTTTTTCTCCTGCTATCTCACCAGTAATCCCAGTTTTTCTAATACATAATCAAAGTAAGTCACTTCATCATAAGTAATTCTTGCTTCCACAGTCATACCATTAGACAAATTTACTTTTTTTCCAGTTTTGCTGACTACATAGTCAGAATTCGGTTTAATTCTAATTTTAAATACGGAATTTGATTGACCATCTTCTCCTTCTAACGAAGTTAGATTGCTGTCAATCATATCTACTGTTCCTGTAATATTTCCATAAACTGACTGAATCAATCCGTCTACTGCCAGTTGTACCTCATTTCCCTCTTCCATTCTTGCCATATCTGCTGTACTTACATAAGCTTCTATCATAACCTCTGAATTCTCTGGAGTAATGGTCGCTACTGCAGAACCTGTCTGAACCACCATTCCCGGTTTGTAGTCTGCCACTAAGTGCAATACCCCTGTACCACTTGCTTTCACACTATATTGTGCCTGTCCACTTCCGATAGCTGAAAGCTGGGCTTCAATAGAAGCTATTTGTGTTTTTGCTTCTTTCATGGTATTTTCTGCTGCTTGTATGGCTGAATAATAGATTTCCGATATTTTTCCTTGATTCTTTTCTAATTCTTTCTGAATCTGTTCTTCTGTATATCCATACGCCTGATAAGTGCTTCCATCAAAGGTATTCTGTGCCACTTGCGACTTATAAGCTTCGTAAGTGCTATAATATAATTCATCCTCCGGATTAGATGCATCAAAATAATTTTTATCATCTTTAATAGATTTTACAAGCAATTCTGATTGTTCCACTTGCTTTTCATAAGTTTCTTTACTCGCAACTAACTGTTCTTCCTGCAAATTATAATCTGTACTTTTAATGGTAAAAAGTACATCACCTTCTTGTACCAGCTTTCCTTCTTCCATAAAACTTTCCTCAATTTCCCCTGTATAAGCAGGCATCACATATCGCGAATCGCAATGTGTAACTGTTCCTTGAGAAATAATCATATACGCTTTGTGAGCTTTTGTGCTCCAAAATACCACACCTATTAATGCCACTGTAACTATAAGTAAAATTATATAACCAAAAGCCGGTAGCTTTTTTTCAAACATCAAACGACTGTCTTTCAGCTGTTCCATGGTTTTTACTTGTTTTTTCATTATGTATAGACTCCTACTCTTTTTCTGCCCGCGGAATAAAAACATCCGCAACCATGATTTCTTCCTCCTGATTGTTGTCTACGAAAATAGTATAATTATAATCTGCCAAAGTAATATCACTTTCGAATGCTTCCAAATTAATTTTGTCATAAGCAAACTTCAAAAATGTTTCCGGTCCGGTATAGTGGCAATACAATGCATTAGGAACTCGAATTACAGATTCCATAGAATAAGGCTGCTCTACGCTATGAATATAATTATTGCACTGCAACATCATTATAATTTCCATATCCAACTCACCTGCTTCGTTGAGAAATGTTCGTGTAAACTGAATTAATGGACCAATCTGCATAGCTCCTTTGGTTTTTATGTAAGACTGCATCTGTTCGATTGCTACATTTAGATCAAAATCTTCTTCGTTTAATAGTATTTTGTATTTTAAAACGTTGGTTAGTTTTAACGTTTTGTTTTCGCTGAATTGTAACTTGCTCATGGTTGACTCCTTTTTATCTTATACTAGTTATTTTAATTGTCATGAAATACTGTCGACCTGTTACATTTATACTTCCATTAACTTTTTTCAACCTATCATTTCTGTACTTATATATTTGGGCAGCAGCACTAAAAAATTCCTCTGACCATTGACAATATACTGCTGCATCTAACAATGTTCCTTGGGGAAATCCTATTAGCAAGGCAAGTGAACCACTGCACTTGTTTCTTTGATTTGATAATCTCCTCGCCAAATTTCCTGCTTCTATAAATTTTTTATATGCTACACAGGTAGCATAAGAAAAATTTTTGGAATAGGTACACCCACCCTCTACATATGTCATTTCCTTTTCATTCATTACAATATATTTACTTGGCATCACTAATGCCTCTTTATAACACACTTCCATTTTACTTTCCTCCTTAAATAAATCATTTATTACCCTTCTATCCCATTATGCCTTATCATCTCAAATCCAGCTTATAATTCCTCATTTCTCGTAGCAACTTTCATTATAAAGCTATCCGGAATTATTGATATTACGCTTATGAAACCGTAAATTAACATCAATAAAATTTTTGTATCTATTTCTATTTGGTTTATGCTAACGAGTAAAAAATCTTCATAATAAAAACCAATGATGCTATCTATACTACTAAACAACACATTGAGCGCTATATAGATTCCGTAATATGAAAATTTCCAATCATTTTTTGTAAAAAAATTTCTAATATCTTTTCGAAGCAAATATATAATTACACTTGACCAAACAATTAAAATCACACACAAAAAAATATGCTGATACAATTCCATAATATATTGCAGCACAAACATATTACAGAATATTCCAAATGCCCTTCCACTAAAAACTCCCGTTTTACTCACTATATTTTTCTTCTTTCCAATTTTTATAAATTTTATGACGCTTATGAAATAATATAAAATGTAATATAATGCACACATCCCCCATAAAATTGCAATATTATAGACAGAAGATTGATCATGTAGTGCCAAAACAACACTGATAATACTACCGATTGACCAAATAATAATATGTGTCAAATACTTTTGCATTCAAAATTTCCTTTCACACAATTTATACCCAGTACAACATTTCAATAAACTACTATAAATTTTGAAAAGTTGTACTGGTTATATAAAATAGATTTTAAATATATTCTTTTTTTACATGCTTATTTCCATGTAAATTTTGAATCCAACTTACCATCTACCGCATCTAATCCCAAACCGATTATACCGCCAAAACTCAAACACGAAATCATTATCCCTGCAACCTGATTCAACTTTCCTATACCTACTCCAATAGCAGAAGAAATTGTCGCTCCTAAAATGGTTGCTACCTTTTTACTACAACTTTTCCATGTGCTTTTTATAAGTGCTATTACAGCTCTTCCCATTAACTCACCACAAGCACTGGCATATATTCCACAAAGTGCACACCCTACATCTATAGCCCATGCAATTTTATTAGTACTTATAGACTTTCCACCCTCAACATATGTCATTTCTTCTTCATTCATTATTGCATAACTGCTTGGCATTGTTAATGCTCCATCATAACGCATCTCCATTTTACTGTTTCCTCCTTTAAATAAATTTTTAGTTTTTCACTCCTGTTTGCAACCAGTCATGAAATATATATGTAAATCTTAAGATTAACACCAAATTAGTTCTTTATCTTTTTCACCACATTTTTCTTAATTCTATTATAAAACGCATAAATCACTTGAAATGCTGTTTGTATCATGATTACAATCAAAACGCCTTTTACATTTATTCCATATTGCATAAGATATTCTATTGAAAGAATAATGCTCACAACAAATCCAATATAATAGTCAATTTTTCTTTTCAATTAACACAACTCTCTTCTTCATATATTTTCATATATAATTCTTTCCACCTGTATACTTTCAACTTGCACTCAATAATCGGTATTAGTTTCCTATAACAAAATTTTTCTTAATGCATAGAATGTTTTCTATCCCATATCAAAATGAAACAAAACGTTGTAATTATAAACAGTACATTATAATTAAACGAATATTCAAAAGCATTTCCGCGAACGCTATATATCAACCATATAATAAAAATTACGCAAAAAAATTATATTATAACGTTTCTTTTCTCCTTTTAAATTTCTTTTATACTTGTCTTTCAATTTTACTTTATTAAAGAGAACTCCTGCATAAAGAGTAGCTGCTCCTACTGTTCCTATCTCAATAGCTTTCATTGTATAAGTTATATCATTTTTTATTTTCACCTATTAATGCAATTATAATTTCATATATATAAATAACAATTAATACCGATAAAGTTGGTGCTAATATCACAGCTCCTAAGATAATGAGTTCATCCATATGTATAAAAAATTTTCCAAAAAGCACAAGTATTAATCCAAAGAAGGTGCAGGCAGCTAATATCTTTCTTTTCTTTGTATCTTTATCAAAACCTTCTTCTGAATTTTTACCAATGCAGTTAAGTCCTACAAAAATAAATGACATTGCCAATATAGATGAATTAAAAAATGATTTTGAACAATAAAATGCAATAAACAGATATAGTAGCATTCTTACAGTCCTCATACTATCCTGCACCTCCTGAAATTATCTTATATATAATTACTTAAGTTAAATGTTGTCGTTGGTAGCCACGATTTATCCCAAGTCTTGTTTATAGCTTGATATTTACACCCACATTTATCAACAATAAAGTCATAAATCAATGTTGCAAGCCCTCCCGATATTAATCTCGCTAATATAGGTCCTCCAAAAGCTTGTCCAATTGCCGCTCCAACTAAGGAAACTCCTGCTCTACAAATTGTTCGTACTGTACTAGCTGAAGCTTTTACTGTAAGTTTTCCCCCTCCTTCCACATAAGTCATTTCCTCTTCACACATTACAGCATAACTACTTGGCATTACTAATGCTCCATCATAACACATTTCCATTTTGCTATGTCCTCCTTAAAATAAATTATTTTTCTCTTTCACTCCCGCTGTACACTCAGTTGTGAATCATATATGTAAAACTTAAGTTCAACACCAAATCAAATCCATTACACTTATCTATAACTCATCTCATTTTCATCAAACTCCGGCACTTCCACCTTCGTCTGAATCTCAATTTCCTCTCGCACCACAAAATTCCCCTGCTGCATTTCCCAAAGTCTATAATACTCACCTTTTCTCGCCAGCAATTCCTCATGGGTTCCCTGCTCCACAATTTCACCTTGATTCATCACTATAATCTCATCACAATTTTTTACTGTTGCCAGTCTGTGAGCAATAATCAGCATGGACTTATTACGAAACTTGTTGTAAATCATATCAAAAATAATATTTTCCGTAGCAAAGTCCAAATTACTGGTACTTTCGTCTAAAATATAAAACTCATTCTTCTTTAAAAAGGCTCTTGCAAGAGCAATTCTTTGTTTTTCTCCTCCGCTTAAACCATTTCCCGCTTCTTCTAAAAATGTCTGATATTGCATCGGAAGTTTTTTGATAAAATTATGGGCATCTGCCGCTTTTGCAGCTTCTTTTACTTCATCCAGAGTAGCATTCATGCGACTAACTCTGATATTGTCATAAATGCTCTTAGAAAACAATTCTATATTCTGTGGTACATAAGAAACTGTACGTCGCAGAGAGTCATTTGTATATTCATTGATATCTATTCCATCAATGGTAATTTGCCCATTTTCAGGCTCATAATATTTTAAAAGTAATTTTGCAATGGTAGATTTACCACTTCCACTGGCCCCAACCAACGCCACCTTCTTACCCTTTGGTATTGTAAAACTAACATTGTTTAATACCGGCTTTCTGTTTCCATAGCGAAATGTAATATTTTTTAATTCAATATCTCCATCCACACGTTCCAATTCCTGATAATTTTGCTCATCCTTATCATCCTGTTCTCTTTCATAGTCTAAAATTTCAGAAATACGTTTCATGGAAATATTAGCTTCCTGAATAGATAACTGCAAACTAACCAATCTTCCTACCGGGTCCATAAAATATCCTGACAAGGTCATAAATGCCATCATACTTCCCAAAGTTATGTTTCCATCTATCACCTGCATAATCCCTGCATAAGTCAATATCAAATTTCCGATTCCCGAAATTAAACTGGAAATTGTCCCCTGCACATTAGACAACATTCCTTCTTTGTATCCGATACGTAATGATTTAATATATTCTCGTTCAATATTTTTCAATTCTGTGTCTTCGTTCGCATTCCCCTTAATAGTTTCCACCGCACGAAGTCCCTCTATAATCTGGGAATTTAATATGGATGATTGCTGCATCTGTTCTTCATTAATTTTTTTATATGGTTGCTTAAATATAAATACCAATAGGATACTTATAACGGTCATAAATATAATAATCACAAACAATGATGGATTCATACGAAACAAAATAACCCCTGTTACCAGTGCCATTCCAATGTCCATAATTAATGTCAAGGCAATATTTGTAAAAATATCTTTAATGGTAAATGCATCAGAAAAACGCGTGGTAATATCACCAGTTTTCCTTGTTGCAAAAAATTTCATTGGCAATTTGTAAATATGCTCAAAATATCCTAACATTAGTGGTATATCAATACGAATAGACAAATGCATCATCATCCACTGTCGTACAAAATCTATTGTAATCTGTACAATAGAAACACCCAGAAATACCAACAATACCATTTTTAGTACATTTTCTTGTTTATAGGGAAGTATTTCATCATAAATTACATTATTGAATATGGAAGATACTATTCCTAGAATGGTCATCAGTAATGATGCCAGAATACCATAGAAGAATAATTTCTTCTGTGGCCAAAGAAGTCTTAAATATCTATGAAAGATTTTCTCCCCTTTAACTTTCCCCTTTGTGAATTCATTGTTTGGCTTTAGAATCAACATTGCTCCAGTAAAGCTTTTATAAAATTCATCGATTTCCATCCGAACTAAATCTTTTGCCGGATCTCCTACCACTACGTGCTTATCAGTTATCTTAAATATAACAACAAAATGACTTAACCCTTCTTTTGTCAAAATGTTTGCTATCGCAGGTAGCGTATAATCACTTAAAAATCCCTCTTTATCTACCCTCACTGCCTGAGATGTAAATCCCAACTGGTCTGCACATTTACTCAAGCCTAGAAGATTGGTTCCCTTCAAATCTGTCCCCATCATATCTCGCAGCTTTGTAATAGTAGTTTCCTTTCTATAGTGCAAACATACCATTGCCAAACATGCAGCTGCACAATCTGTCATATCATGCTGTTGTACATATGTATATCGCATATTGTTCTCCTATGTTTTCTTATTATAAAATAAACTGTCGAATTCCCTCGACAGTTCATTACTATACCACATTATTTTCTTTTTTCAACCCCAAAACCTCCCAACGGTCGTTTCACGCTCCCAACGGTCATTTCTTTATATATATTTTTACCGTATACCTTTGCTCCTCGACATTTATCTCCAGTTTTCCCTGATATTTCTCCACAACTCTTTTCACATTTTTAAGTCCTAATCCATGATTCCATGTATCCGTTTTTTTTGTTTCAGGTAAACCACTGCTGTCTAGGTTTACATTGCCTGACATGGTATTTTTCATCTCTATTCTTATGTATTTTTTCCCTTCACTTATCTCAAATAAAATTTCTCTTTTTGATGGTTCCAACATGGCTACTGCTTCCACCGCATTCTTTGTTATATTCGAAATCATCGTGCATAAATCTTTTTGCTCAATCTTGTCTAATTCCTCCGCCTGACCTTTCACAACAATTCGACAAGTATCTTTTATTGGAAGAAAATAATAATTAATCATTGTGTTCACAATATCATTTCCAACATCATATTGCTTTTCACGAATATGCACAATTTCTCCAAGCATGGATTTTAAATAATCTTTTAGTTCTTCCTGCATTTCGTGTTCACAATAATTTTGCATTTCCAACAAATGACTGATAATATCATGACGGAACTGTCTGGTTTCCTGCTCTTTTTCCAACAATTTTGAAAAATACTCTCGCTGCTGTTCCTGATATATCTCCAGCATTTCATTCTGCATTTTGTATTTATGAGTTTTGTTAAAATAGTAAATCATAACAAAAATTGCGATGTATATTACGATTCCGGCACCAGCTATCATCAACATTCCTACCGGTCTTATTCGTAGACTATCTACCTCTTCAAGAAGAACAGAAAAGAATGTCAGCATTATATCCATTACTGCCAATATAACAATAACAAGCCCACTCATTATTGCCGGTATTTGAAATATTTCCCTGCTTTTTTTTCGCCCTATCAATCCATAGTAGCCCCATAACATAACCATGCTACCCACAATATAGCAAATGGAGTTTATTATGGAACTCCACTCAAAAAAGTAATTTATCAACATTTTTGATATATTTTCCGTTACAAGGCTCAACAAAAACGTAATCATAGCTGTTGTGATATTTTTCTTTTGGGGAATATCACATAGCACCGAAAATGCAAAATATGAATATATCAGCATAGGAAAAAAGAACAACCCATTCGTCTGGCAATCCCCAATAATAAACATAGCCCATATTACATATAATCCTATGTACCACCATTTATGAAGTTTCCATTTCACCCGTTCTCCCCAGATTACATAATAGAATGAAAAATTCTCTATTATGGTCAACAAATCTATTAACCCTATATAAAACATTTCCATATTACCGATACCTCGTATCATATTCCATAAATGCCTGCCGCATTTCTTCTTTTCTTCTTTTTGCAACTGTAACATATTCTTCTGTCACTAAAATGGCTTTATCTTCTTTTATATCCTCTATTGCTCCAAGATTTACAATATACGATTTATGACATCGGAAAAATACTTTTTCCTCCAACTGTTTTTCCCATTCTCTCAGTGGCAGGTAACTGTGATACTCCCTATTTTTTGTATAAATATGGGTAACTGATTTATTTCCTTCTATATATATAATATCTTTTTGACAAATTTCATATGTTTTTCCGCCGCAAAGTACACAAACTGTTTCTTCTCTCGGCATACACTTTCTTACATCATCTATTGCTTCATACAATTCTTCCGCATCAATAGGTTTTGTCACAAAGCGAAAAGCTCCTATTTTAAACGCTTCTTTAAATCGTTCACTTTTCCCTGTCAGCATAATAATTTTATACTCTATACCTCCTAGATTTAACTGCTCTGCCACTTCAATTCCATCCATTTCCGGCATCTCGATGTCTAATAACAGCATATCTAATTTTGTTGCCTTTTCTAATAGTTCTTTACCGGAATAAAAATGAATTATATTGCATGGTATATCCAATTTCTCTTCATATTCTGTTATCAATTCCTCTATAATAGCATGAGTGCTCTGCATGTCATCGCATACACCAATTACTAATTTATTATATTCTGTCAACACTTAATCTTTTCTTTCCCTTCATCTACATATTTATCACTTTTTTCATTTCCACTAAATGCACTGTTTTATTATATTCGTTTTTTATTACATTTTCAATCTGTTTTCGGTGTTATTCATATAAAAAGCCCTCCAGTGACCACATTCACCGGAAGGCTTTCCCTATTCTCTATTCATTCAATTATAAATACTTTTTCAACGCATCTACCTTATCAAGTTTTTCCCAAGGTAAATCTAAATCGTTACGTCCAAAGTGACCGTAGGCTGCTGTCTGTTTGTAAATTGGACGGCGTAAGTCTAACATTTTGATAATGCCTGCCGGACGTAAGTCGAAGTTTTCACGGATAATTTCTACGATTTTTTCGTCAGATAATTTTCCTGTTCCATTGGTGTCTACCATGATAGACATTGGCTGTGCCACACCGATAGCGTAGGATAACTGGATTTCACATCTGTCTGCTAAGCCTGCTGCTACGATATTTTTTGCTACATAACGAGCTGCGTATGCTGCGGAACGATCTACCTTTGTACAGTCTTTTCCTGAGAAAGCACCGCCGCCGTGTCTTGCAAATCCGCCGTAAGTATCTACGATAATTTTACGTCCTGTTAAACCACTGTCACCGTTTGGTCCACCGATAACAAAACGTCCTGTTGGGTTGATGAAAAAGTTTGTGTTTTCATCTACTAATTCTGCAGGAAGTACCGGTTCAAATACATATTTCTTGATATCTTCGTGAATCTGTTCCTGAGTAACGTTCTCATCATGCTGTGTGGATAATACTACTGCATTTAAGTGGATTGGTTTTCCGTTTTCATCGTACTCTACGGTTACCTGAGTTTTTCCATCCGGTCTTAAGTAGCTTAATGTGCCATCTTTACGTACTTCTGTCAATCTTCTGGACAACTTGTGTGCCAATGCGATTGGATATGGCATATATTCTTCTGTTTCATTGGTTGCAAAACCGAACATCATTCCCTGGTCACCGGCTCCTGTATCCAGGTCATCCACTAATTCTCCTTCTCTTGCTTCCAATGCTTTATCTACACCCATGGCAATATCCGGTGACTGTTTGTCTAACGCAACCATAACTGCACATGTATTTCCATCAAAACCTATTTTAGAATCATTGTATCCGATTCCACATACAGTATCTCTTACAATCTGCTGAATATCTACATTTGCCTTTGTAGTAATTTCTCCCATTACCATGACAAATCCTGTGTTTGTCAATGTTTCACAGGCTACACGGCTCATTGGGTCCTGTTCTAACATTGCATCCAAAATTGCGTCAGATACCTGATCACAGATTTTATCCGGATGTCCTTCTGTTACTGATTCTGAAGTAAATAATAATTTTTCCATTTGTTCCTCCTTATATTTTCCACATTTATTGCACCAAAAAACCGAATCCTATTTAGGCATGAGGATTCGGTTTGTATTCATCAAATCCTCTTATTGTTCGATTACTCGCTCAGGCTGGCACCTTCCACTAAGGGGTTGCCGTGGCTTCACAGATCCTTTGTATCTCCACCACTCTGAATAAGAGAAAATTGTCATATTCAATTAGCATATTAAGACTACTACTTTTTCCTATACTAGTCAAGTGCTTTTTGAGATTTTGTGCTGGGTGATTTTTACAGTTTAAAATTAGTGATTGGCGGGACGCTCCTAAATGGCAGCAATACACAGCCCACAACTTAATTTAATCCTTATTCAATCACAACATTTTCGTCAAGCTCAGCCTCTTCAACTGTTGCTTCTTCTGTATCCTCTTCGTAATAGTCTTCTTCTTCGCCTACTTCCTCTGTTACGGTTGCTTTTGCAATAATAGCATCTGCAACTTTCTGACGTAAGTATTCTGCTTCTAATTCGCTTTCTTCATAATACTCCATCAATTCTTCTTCGGTTTCTACACCTGTGTATTCCATACATAATTTTTTGTACTCACTAAAACCGTCTGCATCGATTTTGATATTTTCTTTATCTATAATGTACTGAATTACCATCTGTTCCTGCACGCTGTATTTGGCAGCTTCCTGTAAATCTTCTTCGGATGCCATATCAGAAAGTTCCATGCCAAACATAGCTGCATAGCTTTCATACATTTCTTTTACTTCTTCATAAGCACTGTCAACAAGATCCTGTGGCAGTTCCTTGAACTCAGAAGCTTCTACTACTGCTGCAATAGCAGATTCTCTTAAATTATCCTGACTCATTTCTTCATTGTCAGCTTCTACTTCTGCACGGAAAAATTCTTCCAATTCTGCCACGGTAGCATATTCTGTATTTTCTTTTACAAATGCATCATTATATTCCGGGTAAGAAACTTCATAGATAGTATTAACTTTAACAGTATAAGTCACTTTTGCTTCGGAACCATCCTCCTGAAGGAAAGAACTATCTATTGTAACAGTTTCTCCTGTGTTATGTCCTACTAAGCCTGCGTCCAGATTTCCATCAATTTCCTCAGAACCAACTGTTGTTTCCACAACACCATATTCTTCCGGTTCGCCACCTTCTACTGTTTCAGTCAATTCTATACTTACAAAATCTCCTTCTTTGATGGCACGGTCTGAAACTTCTGCCTGAACTCTGTAATCTTCCATGAATTCTTCTTGTTTGTATGTAACATCATCTTCTGATAATTCACTAATATATTTTGTAAGAGCAATTCCTTCATACTCTCCCAAAGTTGTATATTCCTTCGCCTTTTCGGTTGTCATTCCCAAATAAGTAACATCACTGCTTCCACAACCTCCAAGCATCATAGCACTCATCATTAACGCTGCAATTACTTTGTATCGACCTTTCATAAGTTCCTCCTTTGATTTCTTCACTGAATACTTCAATAGCTTATCACATTTTTGGGGAAAAGTCTTTTAAAATTTTGTGAAATTTTCCAAAAAATTATTTCAATTTAGGAGAGGTATAGCTTGCCGAGAACAGCTCATAAGTGGTAGAAATTCTTCCCTGAACGACAATTTAAGAGGCGTCCTTAGCGAAGACGAAATCCACTGTCTACGAAGACTGGGCGCGACCGCTCTCGGGAGCGTCCTTAGTCGTAGTTGACAGTTAGTTCGACTTCGCGTTGCCTCTGTCGTTCAGGGAAGAATTTCTACCACTTATGAGCGTACCTCCCAACCCCCCCTCTCCCAAATTGTAACAATTATAACCAAATACTTAGTTACTTTTCCAACTTTTTATGGTATAATTTTGTAATTAGGTGAGGTATATCTTAATTATGATTGGAGGTTTTTTATGAGTACTGTAGCAGTTGCCCAGTTAAAGGCAGGTATGGTTTTAACTGAGGACGTTTTGATTTTTGAAAATAAGCTTTTGCTTCCTAAGTATACAGAGCTTACGGATTATATGATTCACAAATTAGAATTTTATTCTATAAAGGAAGTAAAAATTAAGGATTCTGCGCCTTCCGAGGCTGTGACTCCTGTTTCTTCTGAAAACGAATCTTATTCTCAGCGATTAAAACATTCTCAGGAATTTAAAGAATTTAAAGAGGAATTTTTCAAGAATCTTTATGTATTGAAAACGGATTTCTTGGATATTGCAAATAAAGACAAAAAAATTGAACCGGAAGAATTTTTAGACAGGGTGGATTCTATTATTGAACATGCAGGCAGCCAAAGTGTATTTGATATGCTTCATTGCATGCGGGAATACGATGATTCTACGTTTGTTCATGCATTGAATACTGCTTTGATTTGCCATACCTTTGGACATTGGATTGGGTTGAATGAGGAAGATTTAAATTCCCTCACTCTGGCAGGATTGTTACACGACATTGGAAAAATTCGTGTTTCTGATACGATTATCAAGAAAACAGAACGGCTTTCTCCTACAGAGCGCACTATGATGCAAGCTCATACCGTTTATGGATATGAGATTCTTAAAAATCAGGAGATTGACGAGCGTGTCAAGTTGGCGGCTTTAATGCACCATGAACATTGTGACGGTACCGGATATCCAAAAGCGTACCAGGCATCACAAATTACTGATTTTGCAAAGATTGTAGGTATTATTGCTGACTATGATTCTCTGACCAGCACAAGACCTTATAGAGAAGCCCTTTGTCCTTTTGAGGTTATTAAAAAGTTTGAACTGGAAGGATTGCAAAAGTATGATCCTTCTTACATACTTACTTTCTTAGAACATGTTTCTAATGCATTTATTAATCATACCGTTCTGTTAAGCAATGATGAAAAAGCAGAAATTATTATGATTAATAAGCAGTTTTTATCCAGACCTATGGTGAAAACGGATACACGTTTTATTGATTTGACAAAAGAAACGGATTTATATATTAAGGCTATTATTTAAGCAAAACAAAAAACTGGCGGTTGCAATGCAACCGCCTTATTTTTAACCAACCTTCAGAGTAAATTTCTGAATTTCGCTTTCACTGTTTACTTTTTCTATCTGAGCGCCTAAACCTCTCAGTTTTTCTTCAAAACACTCATATCCTCTTTGAATGTATACAATATCGTCTACGACTGTAATGCCCTCTGCTGCCAAGCCGGCAATGACCAATGCTGCTCCTGCTCTTAAATCCGGTGCACTGACTCTCGCTCCGGTATATTTTTCAACACCATTGATAATCGCAGTATTGCCTTCTACTTTAATATCGCCACCCATACGTGCCAACTCATCCACATATTTAAATCTGTTTTCAAAGATACTTTCTGTCACAATACTTGTACCTTGGGACAGCCCCAAAGTTACTGCAATCTGTGGCTGCATATCTGTAGGGTAACCAGGATATGGCAATGTTTTTACATGGGTATGCTGCAATGGTTTGGAAGATACTACACGCACTGCGTCATCAAATTCTTCCACTTCACAACCGATTTCCAAAAGTTTTGCTGTGGTAGCCTCTAAATGCTTAGGAATTACATTTTTTACAGTTACATCACCTTTGGTAGCTGCTGCTGCAAACATAAATGTTCCTGCTTCAATCTGATCCGGAATAATGGAATATTCTGTCTTATGTAATTTTTCCACACCTTTGATTCTGATAACGTCAGTACCGGCACCTTTAATGTTAGCACCCATACTGTTTAAGAAGTTAGCCACATCAACTACATGAGGTTCTTTTGCCGCATTTTCAATAATCGTATTTCCTTTTGCTAATGCTGCAACCATCATAATATTAATGGTAGCACCTACGGTTACTACGTCCAAGTAAATGTGATTACCGATCAGTTCCTCCGCTTCTGTAATAATAAGACCATGCTCAATTCTTACGTCAGCACCTAAAGCACGGAAACCTTTGATATGCTGGTCAATCGGACGACTTCCGATGTTACAGCCTCCCGGCAATGCTACTTCTGCTTTTTTATATTTTCCAAGTAATGCTCCTAACAAGTAATAAGAAGCTCGTATTTTTTTAATATATTCGTATTCAATGTTCACATCACGAATCATGGAGCCATTGATTTTTACCGTATGTCTGTCGATTCTTTCTACTACTGCACCGATTCCTTCAATCGCCTGCAATAATACATTGATATCTCTTACATCTGGAAGATTATCTATATATACTGTTTCGTCTGTCATGATTGCTGCTGCCAGAATTGCAAGAGCTGCATTTTTGGCACCACCAATTTTTACTTCTCCAACTAATGGATTGCCGCCTTTTATAACGTATTGTTCCATTACACACCTCTATATATTATTCTATAATTATGTTCTATTTGTTTCTTATATATTTATGATAAATTTTGTCCAATTATTCTTATTTTCTGTTCGACATATCTCATATTTTTGTCTTTCTTACAAATATGCCATATTCCATTATATCATATTATTATCATTTGTAAACCTGCAATTTTCGAAAAAAACAACGAAAAATATGGCAGAAGAAGCCTTTTCTTCTGCCATTTTGTTTACTGTAAGTACTTGAGTGGGTCTACTTGAGAACCATTAATAATAATTTCAAAATGTATATGTGGTCCGGTACTTCGTCCCGTATTACCGCTCAATGCGATTTTTTCTCCCTGTGATACGCTTTGTCCCACGGAAACTAATATTTTGCTAAGATGTGCATATCGAGTCTGACGTCCATCGGAATGACTGATTGTAACGCAATAACCATATCCACTTGCCCATCCGGCACTGACAACTCGTCCGGCGGAAGATGCTTTTACGGCAGTACCTACAGGACATGCCCAATCCACGCCTTTGTGCTGTCTTCCCCAACGGAATTTAAATCCTGAAGTAAATGTTCCTCCGGAAATTGGTTTTATATAAGTTGGAGGTGTCTTAGTTCCTCGCTCAATAATTGCCGGCTGAGATTCTGTAATAATTTCTTCGTGAAGAATCTCTCTTTCCGTTTCATTTCCGTTTCTGTTGGTTACAAGAGCAACTACATTTCGCTCTCCGGTGGTTGCTTCCTGTCTTACCACCTGCTCTGTAGTATACCAGGAATCGTTATCGATGTACTGAGTTTCAGCCTGATATTGCTCATTATACATCTGCTCTTCCTTGGTAATTACCGACAATTCCGGTTCCGGAACTGTTACTGTAAGTTCATCACCGATGCGAATTACGGATTCTGCATTATCAATATTTTCATTGATAGAAACCAGCTTGTCCACCGTAGTATTGAAATTTTCTGCAATCACGGAAAGACTATCCCCTGATTTTACTTCATAAATTTTGTTCTTTTCCTTGTCTTTGGTTACAAGGTCAATCGCTTCATCTAATGGAGTGATTTCATCATCCTTCACATAGGATTCCACTACCTCTACTGCATCTGCGAATGAAAGCTCTACCAAACCCTCTGTATATACGTCCTCCAGCTCAGTTTCCCCATATGATAATTCATCTGTAACAGTACAGATACCCGCATTTATCATAGCTGATGACACATTAGGATTATCGCTTCCTGCTTTTGACACTTTTACCAGTTCTGTTGTCATTACGTTTAATTCTCTGGTATTATCTGATACCAGCTCCACCTGATACTGGTTATTTGTGTCGTATTTTTCTTTTGCCGCATTTAACAATGCTACAACATCTTCTTTGGAAGATAACGTCACAGTAAACTGATTAATCTTTACCGTATATGCTTTCTGGTTGAAGGTGACAGTGCCTTTTTGCAACACTTCCCTCATGTTCTTTTTTAACTCCCTCTCTGAAGTTGTTCTGGCAAATATTTTATGTTCTGATGTATATGCTAAGTCCGCTTTAACGATAGTCAGACCTTCCTGCTCTGATGCTACTTTTGATTTTTCTTCCAGCAACATTTCCTGTATACCATCCAGAGATGATACTTGTCCGATGACAACATCATTCAATGTAAGTGTATGATAATTTTCCTTGTTATGCTCAAGACTTCCAAACACCGGATGTATAGTAAATATTGCAAGAACCGAAGCAACTGCCCCCATTGCAAAAAACAGTGATACTTGCTTCTTATGCTTCGTCCATTTCTTCATCTTACATCTCCTTAAATTTCATTTATTAATCTTAAGGTTCGCAAGTATTTATTTTAACTTGTTTTTCGTATCTTGTAAAGAACTTTGTCCAATGTTTCATCCAGTCCCAGCTTTTCCTCGTCCACAATAATATCCGCATATTTTTCATAAAGAGGACATCTTTCATCGCACAAGTCTTTTAAAGTCTGCCCTTCTTTCAATGCAACGCCACGTTCTTTTAAATTGCCAAGACGTTTTTCCAGTTCTTCATAAGAAACTTTCAAATATACCACTGTTCCAATTTCTTTTAAGTGTTTCATGGCTCTTTCTTTATAAACCACGCTTCCACCGGTTGCCAGTACTACATTTTCAATTTCTACACTGGCATTCACATCTGCTTCAATTTCCAAAAATCCATCCAGACCTTCTTCTGCAATAATGTCTTTTAACAGCCTTTTTTCTCTGGACTGAATTAACAAATCAGAATCGATAAATTCATAACCAAGCTTTTTGGCAAGCAATACTCCTATGGTACTTTTTCCTACGCCCGGCATACCAATCAAAATCACATTTTTTAATAGTAATTCCTTGTTTACCACATTGATCGGTTTTCCAGCAAAATATGCTTCCATATTTTCTGCAACACTATCTACCAGTCTTGCTCTGGCTTCTTTGGACGCCCATGCCATATGGGGAGTGATAATCAATTTTGTACTGTCTTTTACATTAGCTAGTGGATTTGTTTTTTCCAACGGTTCTTTGGTTAAAACATCCAAACCGGCTCCAGCAATTTCTCCATTATTCAATGCATCTGCCAGTGCCTGATCATCCACAATCGCTCCTCTTCCCACATTAATCAATATAGCTGTGTTCTTCATTTTGCGGAAGGCTTCTGCATCCATCAAATGTCTTGTCTGCTCTGTAAGAGGGGCATGAATACTAACAATGTCTGATTCTGAAAGCAAGGTATCAAAATCCACCTGTTCATAATGCTTGTTCTGATTTCTACCGGAAGTGGAATAATAAATTACCCGACACCCAAATGTTTTGGCAATGTCTGCCACTTTTTTTCCGATAGCACCCAGACCAACAATACCCCAAGTCATGCCAGAAAGTTCTGCAAAGGGTTTGCCAAAATGAGAAAACATTCCGCTTTCTGTGTATTTTCCTGTTTTTACGTACTCGTCGTAATAATTTAATTTTTCCAGTATGTACATTAACAATGCAAACGTGTGCTGTGCAACAGAATCTGTAGAATATCCACTTACATTTGTAACTACAATACCACGGCTGGTAGCGTAATCCTTGTCCACATTATCGGTACCGGTAGCTGTGATACATATTAATTTTACATGAGCAGCATCTTTCAGTGTCTGTTCATTTAACTTTACCTTATTTACAATAATAATATCCGCATCTTTTACACGCTCCGGTGTATTCTCTTCATTGGAGGTAGCATACTCTGTAAAATCTCCAAACTTTTTCAATTTTCCCAGGTCCACATCAGCACCAAGGCTGTCTTTTTCAAGCATTACTATCTTCATATGTTAATTCCTCTCATACATGCAAAAGGCGGCAGTTTAATACCGCCGCCTCCATTATCTTATATCTTACAGTCTTTTTAATAATTCTTCTCTTTCTTTTTCGAATCCTGGTTTACCAAGTAAAGCAAACATATTTCTCTTGTAGCTTTCTACACCTGGCTGATCAAATGGATTTACTCCTAAGAGATATCCGCTGATACCACATGCAAATTCGAAGAAATAGAATAATTCACCTAAGTAGAATTCGTTCTGTTCTGGAATCTGAACTAAAAGGTTTGGTACATTTCCATCTGTATGAGCTAAAATTGTTCCGTTCATAGCGCTCTTATTGATGAAATCAACGCTCTTTCCAGCTAAGTAGTTTAATCCATCTAAATCTACTGGTTCTTCTTCTAAGATAACTTCTTCTTTAGAAGTTTCAATGTTCATAACAGTTTCGAACATAATTCTTGCTCCATCCTGAATGAACTGTCCCATAGAATGTAAATCTGTTGTTAAATCTACTGCTGCTGGGAAGATACCTTTCTGGTCTTTTCCTTCTGATTCACCGTATAACTGTTTCCACCATTCAGATACATAGTGAAGGCTTGGCTCATAATTTGCAACGATTTCAACTGATTTTCCTTTACGTAATAAAATATTTCTGATTGCAGCATATTTTAATGCATCGTTTTCTTCAAAGTCTGCTTCTAATGCACGTTTTCTTCCTGAAGCTGCACCTTCCATTAATTTTGTAATGTCAGCACCGCTTACTGCAATTGGAAGTAAACCAACTGCTGTAAGTACAGAGAAACGTCCACCTACATCATCAGGTACTACGAATGTTTCGTATCCTTCTTCTGTAGCTAAGTTCTTTAATGCTCCCTTTGCTTTGTCAGTTGTAGCATAAATTCTCTTTGCTGCTTCTTCTTTTCCGTATTTTTCTTCCAATTTCTTCTTGAATACACGGAATGCGATTGCAGGTTCAGTTGTTGTTCCTGACTTAGAAATAATATTTACAGAGAAATCTCTATCGCCAACTACATCTAATAAATGTTTTAAATATGTGCTGCTGATGCTGTTACCTGCATAGTAGATTTCTGGTGTCTTTCTTACTTCTTTAGATACGGAATTGTAGAAATTATGTCTTAAGAATTCGATTGCAGCTCTGGCACCAAGGTAAGAACCACCGATACCAATAACTACTAATACGTCTGAATCGTTCTGAATCTTAGTAGCTGCTTTTTTAATTCTTTCAAATTCGTCTTTGTCATAGTTTACAGGAAGATCAATCCATCCTAAGAAATCGTTTCCTGCACCTGTTTTAGAAACTAACTGTTCTTTTGCATCAAGAGCAAGTTTCTTCATATTTTCTACTTCTTTTTCGTTAATAAATCCTGTTGCTTTTGAGTAATCAAATGTTACTTTTGACATTACTGCACACTCCTTCTTATATATGTAACCTATTTAATAGCCGTACTAAATGTCATTTTAGCAAAAGTGGACTATATAATCAAGTTAAAAATTCTTTTAATACATCCTGAATAATTTTTGCTTCCTGAGAAGATAAGGAAATGTTGTCTGTTGTCAGTAATTTTTCTTCCAATTTTCCCATTCGTTCTTCCATGGCTTTTACATTCTGCTCGTTTTCTTTCATCTCCAGTTCTTCTTCCGCCTCTCTCTGGGCATTGCGATGATTTATATAATCATTTTCCAAATAATTCTGCATATTTATTTTGATGCCCTCATACTTATAACTAGAATCGATTATGGCTTCTGCAAAGCAAAACAAACACAGAACAATAATATTTATCAATACACTCCACGCAATTAACTCCATTCGCATCCCTTTAATAATCGCCACTGCACTGGTAAAAATATTCAATATTACGGATAGCATAAGAAAACAAACAGACAACTGCTGTAATCCTCGCAAACTTATCCCCACAAACCGCTGTTTTCTGATGTACTTTTCCACATAAACCACCGGATTATTCACTAAGTGGTCCACCTGAATTCCGCTTTCCACCTTTGCTTTGAAATTTTTACTAAATTTCACTTTTGAAATGCCTACATTTTCTGTTTCCTTTAGCAAAACATCGTAAAGAATTCCCAGTATCAGCCTGCTTAAAATTGCAAAAAGGGCAAATACTAAACTTAAGTTAATCAGGTATCCATGCTTTACAAATTCATACATGCTTATTGTCATTTTATTCACCTCATATTTTCTGTTTGCTTACGATTATAAATGCTGCTGTCAGGCTTTTCAACGAAAATCATTCTTCAAATTCCTGCATATTCCGGCGGTTTTCTATACATTTCTACATATTGTGATTCCAGTGGCAAAAGCAGGAAGAATCTGCTATAATGAATGAGCTACATATTGAAACATGCAAACACACATTTTCTTAATTTTAGGAGGAAGGAAAAATGATATATAAAACACAGGGCGTCTGCTCACAGGCAATCGACGTTGAAGTAGAAAACGGAGTAATCACCTCTATTAAATTTGTAGGTGGATGTTCAGGAAATACTCAGGGGGTTGCAGCCCTCGCTACCGGAATGAAAGTAGAAGATGCCATAGAAAAGTTAGAAGGGATTCGTTGTGGTATGCGCCCAACTTCCTGCCCTGACCAGTTAGCAAAAGCACTAAA
This sequence comes from uncultured Lachnospiraceae bacterium, assembly GCA_964450185.1. GTDB lineage: Bacteria > Bacillota > Clostridia > Lachnospirales > Lachnospiraceae > RUG11237. Next base: position 23,685 of record CAYVCL010000013.1, read on the forward strand.
ATCTATGCAGTAACCGGGAGGCTTTGTTTACTATGAAACGAATTGTTTTAACGGGCGGTGGAACCGCAGGACATGTGACACCAAATATCGCTTTGATTCCAACCCTACAAAAGGAAGGTTATGAAATCCATTACATTGGTTCCTATGATGGTATTGAGCGTAAATTAATCGAAGAAATGGGAATTCCTTATTACGGTATATCTTCCGGTAAACTGAGAAGATATTTCGATTTAAAAAATTTCTCTGACCCTTTCAAAGTATTAAAAGGATACAGCGAAGCAAAAAAATTGTTGAAAAAATTAAATCCGGATATTATCTTTTCCAAAGGTGGTTTTGTTACAGTTCCGGTGGTAATCGCTGCAAAGCGTCTGGGGATTCCGGCTATTATCCACGAATCTGATATGACACCGGGACTTGCCAATAAGCTTGCAATTCCGTCCGCCACAAAGGTATGCTGTAATTTTCCGGAAACAATGAAGTATCTTCCGGAAGGAAAATCTGTTTTAACCGGTTCTCCAATCCGTCGTGAGCTTATGGAAGGTTCCAAAGAAAAAGCCTTACACTTTTTAGGTTTCGACTCCAGCAAACCGGTTATTATGATTATCGGAGGAAGTCTTGGTTCTGTTGCCATTAACAATGCTATCCGCAGTAATCTGGATACTTTATTGGAAAAATTTCAGATTGTTCATCTGTGCGGTGAAGGAAAACTGGATACTTCTTTGGAATCTAAAAAAGGCTATCGCCAGTTTGAATATATCAAAAAGGAGCTTGCTGATATTTTTGCTCTTTCTGATGTGGTTATTTCCAGAGCCGGCGCCAATGCCATCTGTGAACTTCTGGCACTTAGAAAGCCAAATATTTTGATTCCATTATCTGCCGCTGCCAGCCGTGGCGACCAGATATTAAATGCCCGCTCTTTTGAAAAACAGGGCTTTAGCGTGGTAATTGAGGAAGAACAACTGACAACTGAAAGTTTGTCCGCTGCCATAAAAGAAGTTTATGAACACAAGGAAAAATATATTTCTGCCATGAGAAACAGTTCTCAGACAGATGCTATTGTTACCATTACAAATCTAATTAAAGCAAACAACAAATAATAAAATACAAATGCCCTGTTCGGAAACACATCTTCACCAAGATATATCCCGCAGGGCATTATTTATCGATATTAAAGAGAAAGTTTCTTTACCAATTCTTCTTTACTGCTTTCTGAAAGTTCACCGTTTTCCCATTTCATGTTTACCTTATCTCCCTGATATCTAGGAATCAAATGCATATGATAGTGGAATACTGTCTGTCCTGCCAGTTCACCATTGTTCTGTAATACATTCAATCCTTCTACCCCTAATTCTTCCTGCATCTTCTTCGCCATTTTCTTAGCTGTCTTTATTACATGGCTTGCCATTTCATCACTAATCTCATAAAGATTTGCATAATGTTCCTTTGGCAGAATCAATGCATGTCCTTTGGATGCCGGTGATATATCAAGAATCACACGCACCATTTCATCTTCATATAATGTGGATGATGGAATTTCTCCGCCTGCAATTTTACAAAATATACAATTATTATCTTTCATTTTCAGCCTCCCAATTTACTCTCCAAATGGAAATACTACATCCAGCATACGCAATAATTTAAAATTACCTTTTGCCGTCATATCTCCTGCCATAAATGCTCTCTGAAAAGTAATTCTTCCTTGAATAATATTTTCAAATACTTCCGATGTAGTTTTCGCCGCCACATCTACATCCTCTAAATTACCGTAATAACACTCTAAGCCTTCTTCTCCAATATCCACAATCAGTGGTTTTTTCTTATCAGAGATTACAAATTTATATACTGCATGGAATTCTGTTTCCGGTGTATATGCTTCCATTAATTCATGAATATATTCTGTACCGTCGGACACTTCCTGCTTATTCATCATATCCTTAAAGATACTTGTAAGTTCCTGAATATCTTCCTTTTGTTTCTTCACATAAGTATCATTGGATGCATACTTGGAAAGCTGTTCGCTTTCCTGCGGTGTCAATTCGATTCCCTTTGTACGCAATACAGTCTTTTTCACTGCCTGATTACTGGTAGGAAGTTCAATCAAACGCTGTGAAATGGCACGGTATGTATTCTCTGCCTTCTTTTCAATTAAATTTGAGAAATCTTCATTCATCTCAAAAGAAATCAAATCGTCTACATATCCGCATACACCACTCAATGGAATTCCACCGAGAATTTCCCACGCATTGGAAAGTGTAAGTATTCCTTCTTTTTCTCCATAAGTAGTGGACATTACCAGTGGCTGCATATAAAGACCACTGATTTTGCTCTTATCTCCATATAGCCAACATGCATCTAAAAACTGCTGCATGTAACCGCCAATTCCATACCATTCTACCGTAGTTGCTAAAATAATACCATCTGCATCTTTCAATGTCTGTGGTAATGTTGCAATATTATTTTTCTGTTCAAAAATATTAATTCGCTCTACCTTAACATTCAGGTCTTCAAACACTTCCTGCATCTTATTAATCACGTATAAGGTAGGGTCGTCAATAAGGCCTCGTCCGCCGTAATAAATGTTTATTTTCATATGTCTTATACCTCTTTCTTCTTTAAAACATTATCACGACTTTTTTCAAGTGTCAAGCTATACAAACCTATAATATACTTCCGAAAAATGAATTATATCTCCGCTTTTTAACTGCACGGTCTGATTGGCATCCAACAGCTCATCATTTACCCCTGTTCCATTGGTGGAATTTAAGTCTGTAACAAACACTTCGCCCTCTTCCTCCTCAAACTGTGCATGAATTCTGCTGACCAATTCGTGAGGAATTACACCATCTGCCCACTCCTTTCCTTTTCCAATTACATATGGAAATTTATCCAGTGTAAAATCCTGATAACCTCCTTCGCTTAAACATACAAGATAATGCATTGCTTTTCCCTGTACTTCTTTTAACAGCATGGTATGCCCATAATGTTCTTCTTCCTCTACTTCCACGACGCTTTCCATATCCCATTTTTCTCTTTCTGAATCCACTGGCTTAACAGGCTTTACCTCTCCTTTAAAGCGGTTCATAATCTGATTAAAAAATCCACTTTCTGCTACTTTGGAATTGTGAAACGTATTCTTCTCCTGATTGTATTCGTATGTTTCCTCCTCAAACACTTCCTGATTTTCCTCCAATTTTCCCTGCAAAGCTTCCTGCTTTTTTTGTTTACCTAAAGTCTTTTGTATACATTGCAAAATATCATAATTTTCCTGCAATGTATAACGGTATAATGCATACCCCTGCTCAATAACCTGCTTATCTTCATAATCCAAGTGATTAATCAAATATTCTGCCAGTGAATGAAACTCTTCTTCCGCCTGTGCCGTTTCTTTATGAGGGTAATAACAAAAATACACCTCAAAATTTTCCATATCCGTATAGATATACTCTGGCTTCAAATACACTTCATCCAACCGCAAAAAATACCGTTCCAGTTCCTGTATCAATTTTTGTACTGCACTTAGAATTTTATGAAACTGCTGCTCATTCAAATGCTTCTTTTCACATATCCTTTGCAAAGACTGTTTTGAGCTGATATCGTACTGTACCTTGGTAATATTATCCATACAATAAACTCTACAATCCAAAAAAACAGATATCTTGTTATACCGAAGCATCTTATATTTGTAACTTTCTTCTTCCAGTTCCTTTTCAAATATCAGATAATTCTTGTCCTTTTCCCGTTTAAAATAACCTTCCACTGCTTCCTCCCATTCTTATTCGTTCTTAATCAAAATATTTCACAACCTCATTCTTTCCATAATTTATTCCTTGCAATAGTTTCCCGACTACTGCACAATGGCACTGCACTTTTTTCCTCAATCTCCACACTACCCCAGAAGGGAATTGTAAAATCTACTTTTCCGGTTACCACAATGCTATCTACCACCTTTTTCTGACTAACCTGTATGTTCTCCGGCAACACCAGCGTATCCTTTGAAATTTTACTCCATTCTGTTTCTAAGTCATACACGGTTCCCTCTCTCTTTGCCTCTGCCAGCTTTATTCCCGTATAGTAGGTATTTTTCCACACCGTTATTTTGTTGTAGTAAAAGAGCATAAGAAATACAAGCATAATAATTACCACAAACAGCATTGGCATTATAAAAGAAGCTTCGATTGTGATACTTCCCCGAATTTTTTTCCGCGTCTTTTTATTTCCATTTTTTCTTTTATATTTCACCCCATCCATACACCTCCTACTGTCCCTAGGAATAAAAATGGCACAAATGGAAACATCTTGTCTTTTCCTTTCTTTTTTCCTATCCATAAAACTCCGCCATATACTGCTGCCAGCAAAAATGCCAGAAAAAGAACTCCCATTCCTTCCATTACTCCCGTTACAAGCAATATACTGCCAATTACCCACACATCACCCATTCCAATGGCTTCCTTACTAACTTTACTGATTATCCAAAAAATGATTGTAATGCCTAATTCTAACCCCAACTCTTGCAAAGACAATGTATCTTCCGATATCCCACAGAAAACTCCCACACCAGATGCCAAAATCGGAAAACCTATCCATACTTGTTTTTTCTTGATATCTATAACACTTTCCAGAAATAGCGTGATACATAATATAATTTTTGCTGTTTCTATAGTTATCACTTTCCTTTCGCTATGTAATGTGCTTATTATTTATTCTTATCTTTAAGGGGCGTTTTTACTGCATCTACTGCAAACCCTCCGTCCACTTACCTCCTCCAGCAATACTCTCTCTATGGTACGTTTCAGATTTTTGCATGATAAATTGTTATGATATTTTGTGCCATCTTCTGTAATGTACACATATCCATATCTCTGCTTTTCCTTGCAGGCACTACAGGCAGTATATTTCTTCCTAATACTGCTATTTTTTTCAAAATATTCTTCACTTATTTTTTGAATGGACAAATTCAAATAGCTGCAGTTTCTGTTGGTATGATATACTGTCTGTCCGGTTGTGATATACACAACTTTCCCCTTATCTTTCTCTTCCAGACTGATTCCCTGAAAAGCTCTTGTACAAACATTTTGTATACAGGGGACAGTAAGTTTTATGCCCAGCAGTTGAGGAATTTTTATCTTATAATTTACTTTCAGATAAATCATAGAGTCTTTCTTTTGAATCTGGGATTTGCCTAGACTAAATCCAGCCCATGTTCCCGACACCATAGATGCATCCCCGCCACAACTTTTGAGATTGACAAGAAAAAGTGCTGTAGCGCCGACATTACTTTTTATATCCGAGTAAGCTGCCATTTCTTCCGCTGTTACATTCAAAGCATATTGAATTTTCGCCTGCAATTCTGTTATTTTAAATCCATATAAAATAAGCCAGAATGCTAAGATGAAAATAGAAAACACCATAGCCGCTTCCACCGTGAGAGAAGCCTTTTTATAATTGCCAGAGGATGTATAAAATGTTCTTTTCTTACTCCATTTCCTTCTGAGAGAAACACTGCACCTGAAATTTTTATACTTATTTTTATTGTTTTGTTTTTTTATTCTGAATCTATGTAATAACCCGTTGTAAGAAAAGAACATGTTACACACCCCCTGACCTTTTCTAGTACCCGATTGCCTTGGAAACAGTTATAACTCTGCCACACCGACTAACAGCCGATACTTCGCCCTCCATATATGACACACAATGATCCATACGAAACGAAGTTACCTTGGTAAGTTCCTGTATTCGCTTTTCTATCAAATCCATACTTCGATAACACTTATCCTTTTGGGATGATGCACTTAACAATACCCATAAATAGTCTTCATAAGCCATACCCTGTTCATCACCCGTAGATTCCCCTTTCATAATCGTTGCCACATTGGCAAGTTCCGATAACTGCAATTTCCAGTTACTATTATTCTTTATAAAATCCACTTTACCACCGGAAAGTAAAATTCTTACTTCCAATAAACTTTCTCCATATGCCCACACTGCCAGAATCGCAAATTTCATGGCAACCACTAAAGGGGCAATTCCGGTATATCCCACCAACGCCGTGGCAAGTGCTTCTGCTTCCGCCATTTTTGTGCTATCTGTCAAAAGGTAAACAAAATTAATTCCTTCCCTTGTCCATATAATCTTCTCCAAAACCGTAGTAAGATTTTCTTTATCTCCTGCTTTTCCTGAAATCAGATATTCTATTTCATATTTTAAACAGGAAGAATCCTCTTTCTGTTTCTCATTTCCAAAACAAGAAAACTGATCCTTTAAATACAAATCAAAAATCGCCTGATCCGTCACCGATGTTTTCTGTTCCTTTTTATAATTCCCCTGATTCAATTTCCTTTTTTCCAGCGTACTGCTTACATCCATGGAATTACCAGAAAAAGATAAATCCCATCCCACAACTCCCAGCAATCCATTACTTTTCAGTGTTTCAATCACTTCCACCGGATTTGTTATCTTTTCTGCCTTTTCCTTTTCTTCTAAATCCACTTCAATATCTTTGGGAATTTCCAGTTGTGACGATTCTACCTGATTTTTTTCCACGGTTTCTCTTGCCTTCTCTGCTTCTTTGTATTTTTGAGATTGCTCCAATGCACTTTCGATGGCTTTTACTGCTATTTTCTCCTTATATGCTTTTACTGCTTCTTCAAAAAAAGCTGCTCCATTATTATCCGTAGCAAGTGTATAGTTTGTTATTTCCGTGTCAACCAGCTGCATCTGCAGCATCCCACTTTGTTCCTGTACATTTTTATACATATAATAATCCAAACGGGATGCTGCATTTTCTTTATCAAATACACCATTTTCGTCCGAAGCATCCAGAAAAAACAAGCCATATTCTTCTACCAGCTCTTTACAATACTCTCCTAATACGGCATTGAGAGAAACTTCCATAGCCGATGCCAGCTTAATTCTATCCGCTTGAAACATTGCCTCCTGCATAACCTGCGCAACAATTGAAATCAGAATCAGCAAAATCAAGGATAAGAACACGGTAATACTCCCTCTTTCCTGTTTCTGCCCCCTCATATTACTTCAACACTTTGTTGCTCTTAGTGGTAATATTGCTGAAAATCTTTGTAACCAAAGAACTCAACTGCTCTTTAAAGACAATTACAAGCCCTATCAAAACCACCAAAATCAAAATAATTTCTACTACCCCAATTCCATCTTCTTCCTTCATAAAGTTTCTGATACCGTTCATAATAAATACCTCCTATTCCCTTTTAAAAGCAAATTTTCTACATTCTTTACAATGTTTTGACGTTAAATTGCAAAGGATAAAAATGCCGGTGTCATAATCACCACCAGAGTAATGACTAATAAAATTCCCATCGGAAGCAACAACTTCGTTCCTGCCTTTTCTCCTGCCTCTTTGGCATTTCTTTTACGTTTTTCAAAAGCCTCTCTGGTTTCCTGCTGCAAACTTTCCAGAAAACTTCTGGAGCCTTTTTCCAACTGCTGTACCAATATAGATGAAAATTTTTTATATTCTGCAAGTCCGGTTCTCTCCCCTAGGTTTTTATATGCTGTATGTTCGCTGACACCGCTTTGCATTTCATGATAAGTTACTCTCAATTCCTCATATCCAAATTTTCTTGTCCCCTTTTTTCCGTCTGTAGTTCTTATCTGTTCGTAATCACTAACTATTTTTTCAATGGCCTTTTTGCTGGTCATTCCCGATTGGATATACAGACTAAGTCTACTGACAATTTCAGGGTACTCTCGCAATAATTCTTCCTCCTTTTTTGTCCTCTGTTTTTCTTCCTCCTTTAAAGTCCCATAAAAAAGCACCACCGCCACCAATGGAATAATAATAAGATATTCCCACGGACGTCTGGCCGATTTTTCTGAGAAGACCACCTGACTTCCGGCAATTTCATTCGGCAAAGTAATGGAATTATTTTCTTCTGTCTGTTCTAAAAGAGCCTTCATTTTATATTCCACAGCCCGCTGCCACCAACTACTGTCTTTCTTATCCGGCAGTACCACACAGACAGGAAAGCTGTACTCTTCCTCATAATCGTCCAGACTCAGTTGGGCAGTAATCATAACAATTTCTCCTTCTGTACCTACAGAAAAGTTAAACACCTCACCATAAGAATTAATGTATTCTTCTTTATCCGTACTCCAGATAATTTCCACCGGCATTTCGCCAAAATAATCTACAAAATTCAAATCACTGCTTACCTGCTCAAGACTCTGATTATTCCCTAAAATTTCTGTTTCCAGATTTTCTTCTATCTGTTGAAACATTTTCTGTGCTTCCTGCTTTGTATAATGTCTTTGAGGTATTGTAATTTTGGTGCTCCCGGCAACTTCTCCATCTTCTGCTTCATAATACAATTCCTGCCCCCTTTCCCAGTCACCTTTTTCAATGTTTCCCTGATGAATTACTCCCTCCTTCTCCTGATAAGTTCCTACGAAGACAATTACTAAAAAAGCAATGGCAGCTACACAGCAAAAGATTTTTTGTATCTGCCCATATGCAGCATCTCTTATAACAGCTTCATTTTCCAATACACCGGCTTTTCTTTTTTCTTCCACCAGCCTTTGAAAAAATCGGCTTCTGTAAATGAAGTTCTTCATACCTATACCTCTATCTTTGTAAGATGTTCTCCCAGACATATGGCAACTCCATATACCAAAAGGCAAACACTCATAATCACGATTCCCAATCCGTTGTGATATAGCACATCGAAAAATCCTTCCGAAGTAACTCTCATATATGCCATAACTCCCACAGGAACCAGACTCATAATTCTCTGTTCATACTTCTTCCCTGAAATCATAATCTGAATTTCCTTTTGAATCTCAATCTTGTCTTTCACCATTCCAATGGTTCTTTTCATAATCGATGCCATATTGCCACCACCACGCTTTGCCTGTGAAAACACTATGGCAAAGTCTTTTACATCTTCACTACCACTTCGCCCGGCAAAATCTAACAGCAAGTCTTCTATCTTCACATTCAACTTTAAACTCTGTCTGATTACATTTAATTCCTGTACCATATCCGAAGAATCACCGAATCTTTCCCGCATAGAAAAATAACTCTCCGCAAAACTGTTTTCTACCGAATAACCGGCTTCCATACATTCTCCTATCTGAATCAACGCCTCCTTAAACTCCATCTGCAACCGCTCCACTCTTTTTTCTTTATGTTTTTTACTTTCCATTCGAAGATAAAAAAACAAAAGTGGACTAAGACATACCATAGCAATCAAAGAATCATAAAACAGATAAGCTACTGTACCTGATAGCACCAAACCTTTAAACAAAGCCATCAAAAATTCCATGGGAGAGAAATGATACACCTCATAATTGATTCTTTTTATAGAAGACCTGCGGTTTTTAACTTTTCTATATTTTTTAATTCTCCCGTTTTTCTCCACGTTCCGCACAACCCTCCCCTTTCACTGCTTTTATCTTCTTCATACCTATATAAAGAATTGAACTTTATTTCACCCTTTTCATAATCCAGAACCTCGGTTATCTCTAAAACTTTCCTGCTTTTATCCCTCATTCTTCCCAGATGTACAAAGATATCAATCGCAGAAGCAATCTGCTTTTCAATGGCTGCCATAGGAATATCCATTCCCATCAACACCATGGTTTCTAATCTGCTAATCATATCTCTGGCACTATTTCCGTGACCTGTACTAAGGCTTCCGTCATGTCCTGTATTCATAGCACTAAGCAAATCAATACATTCTGCCCCTCTGACTTCACCTATCACAATTCTGTCCGGCCGTTGCCGCAAAGACGCCTTAATCAAATCCCTTATGGTAATTGGAACACATCCGTCCACATTTGCATTTCTTGTTTCCAACTGCACCAAATTAGGAATACCCTGCACCTTAAGTTCCGCGCTGTCTTCTATTGTAATAATTCTTTCATCTGTGGGAATATATGATGTTAAAGCATTTAAGAATGTGGTTTTTCCGGAACCGGTTCCACCGCTGATAAAAATATTGTATTTTGCCTTTACCAACCCGCCAAGAAATTCCGCCATTTCTCTTGTCAGAGAATTCCACTCTATAAGCTTGTCCATGGTAATTGCTGTATCTGCAAATCTTCGAATGGTTAGAATCGGACCATTCAATGCCACCGGAGGCAATATTACATTTACTCTGGCACCATTTTCCAATCTGGCATCCACAATAGGAGAAGATTCATTTACCACACGATTACATTCCGCAACAATCTGTTGAATCACATCTGAAAGCTTCTCCTTGGAAGCAAAATTCTGATCCCATTGTTGAATTTTTCCGTTTCGCTCAATAAAAATATGCTCCACACCATTTACCATAATTTCCGTAATAGAATCATCCTCAATCAATTCCTGTAATATCCCCAGCTTCCTGATATCAAAAAATAACTCTCTGGACAATCGATGTCTTTCTTCAATAGATATATAATTCTCTTTGCTGCATTGAATAATCTGAGCATCGATTAATTTCTGAATTTCTGCATCTTCCACTTCTCTGGATAAATCCATTTCTTCCATTATCATGTTCTTGATTCTGTTTTGATGTTCCAATTCCCCTCCTCCTTTAGCAGCTCTGCCACATAAGCACCAAAGCTTCCATAATATAATTCTTCTACCGTTTCACATTCCATCTGTTCTGTAAATCTTAATTTACACTGTTTGATTTTCTGCTCCAATTCTGCATAAGCAGAACCTCTTAAAAAACGAAAAAACTGTTCCAATTTCGCCTGAGAAACTCCATCCTTTAATACCGGCATATACAGTTGCTCCAAATCTTTCAGCACCGGAAGCATACTTTTTATCTGTCTTCCAAAATCCACTAAAATCACATCATAAGCATCACTTTTCGCAATCTCCTGCAACAGCTTACTTACTTCCTGTCCAAGCTCCTGAATATCCGGTGCCATTTTTACCGGTGGAAGAATTTTCAGCCTATTTACTTCCAATAACATTCCATTGATATACATTCCAAGATGTTCTCTTTCCTGTTTGATATAATAAATCAAATCCGATATATCCATTCCATCATAAACTCCAATAATCCGTTCAAATCCCGGCCATTCTTCCAGATTCACATAAATCACTTTATAATTTTGTGCCAACAACTGTCCCATCACCAGAGCCATAGAGGTTTTTCCACATCTTCCTATCGGTGAATACACTCCTATTATCTTAGTGTTTTCGAAAAATCCTGTTCCGGATATTCCGGTACAAAAACGACAGATTCTCAAAAATTCTTTCATAATACGTTCCGCCGGCTGATATTTATAAATCTCATCTCCTTCCAGCAAAATACCTTGTTCTCCCTGATTAAAACGTACTATCTGTTCTACCTGCATTTCTCTTTTTTCAGAAGCCTCAAGACTACTGCTGCCAAGATACACATCGATTTTTTTCCTTTTCTCTCTGGCAAAATCCATCAGAGCCTCCTTCGTATGAAAGGCATAAATATCAAAAGACTTTCCCAACTTGTCCTGAAAATAGGTTGCAATTCCATACAGAAAATCTTCCTCTCTGTCCAAAATAGCAAGTACCAATTAATACATCCCTCCTAAATGCAATACATAACTTAATCCTATGGGTAAGGCAAAGGCAATCGTATCTTCATATCCCTGCTCCGGTGTAAAATACTTTCTTACACCTTTCTGAACAGCCACACTTACAACATACTCTTTCAAATACTGAAATCTCCTAACCAGACTACCGTTTCTTAGCATATGTATCAAAGACCATATACCGCCCAGTATACAAGCAGAAAATATCAGATACAGTGTCTGTCCCCAATTAAGCATTGCGGAAAACATACACAGAAATTTAATATCTCCTGCCCCTATCATTCCCAGCATATACACCGGAAACAACAATCCAAAGGGTATCAGCATACTCACAAACGCCCTGCCACACCCTTCTGTTCCGTTGTCCAGAAAACGCATTATAAACGCAGCCACAATTCCGGCAATAACTAACCCATTGGGGATTCTATGTTCCTTTATGTCATATCCGACAATCGCCAACCCAACACTACAAAATAAGATAAAAACTCCTCTCTCCAACGCATCACTTCTTTCTTTTCATTTTCCTATCCGGTAATTTTGTTTGATTCAAACAGATTCTATAGATTTAAATATTTTGGAATGTAAATAAAGTATATTACAGGATTTTTCATTTGTCCACCGTATTTTAGCTTTTCCATTTTTTCCACAAAACCACTTTCTGGTTTCGTTACATTTTCCTATGGAAATTTTTTATCTGTGTGCAATACCACCAAAATTGGAGCTATAAGATTTTATAAAATCCTATGCCATATAACAAAAGAAATCCCGGAAGTCCCAAGGTCCCCAAGGTAAGCAATGTAAACACATTAATACCTATACCAAATTCTATTCCCAGCGTCACTAAAATACTGTTTACAAAACAAATACCAATGGTTCCCATCATCATGCGAAGAACCATATTAATCAAAAATTCTATTTTACTTTTAAACAGCACAATCACCAAAACCACGCCAAAAATAAATAGTAAAAATAGCATACCTGTTTCTCTCTGCATTGAAACCTCCATAAATTCTGAAATCGTATTTTAATTGTATAAAATTGGATATACTTGCTTATACTTTAATATATGTCTTAGAAAGTGGTGATATGAATGTTTGGAAAAAACAAAGAAAAAAATAAGCAGAACAAGCAGTATATGGAAATTGTACGGGATATCGCCCTGACCAAATCTGCTTTAGATACTGCCTACTCTAATTTTGAAAATGTAATTAATCCTGACTTAATCGACTGCTATATTTACGAAGTAAACTCTGTACAAAAAAGGTACAAATTCCTCTTGGAACTGGTGAGGCAAATGGAAAAAGAAGAATAAAATCCCCCACTCCCACTTCATGCCAAAAGGCATAAATGGGGGTGGGGGACTTGCTTACTTCGAATTAATTATACAAAAAATCCTCTGGATGCGCCTTCATCTGAAAGATTCTCATTTAAACTGTTCTTTCCATAGGTAAGCCCGGCATAAATTTCCTGAGCATTTCCCATAAGTGCCGGCGAATCATCCTGCTTCGCTACCTGTTCAAAGCTTTCCCGCAGACCTTTTATTACATTTTCTGCAGAAACAATCAACGCTTCCTCCGGTTTTACCATAACTTTTGCCAAAGTTCTGTTTACATATAAATATAATCTTGCCAGTTCAGAAGCTATTTCATACTGCTTATCCAATGCGGAAATCAATTCCTTTACACAATCCTGTGCTTTTTTCAATTCCTCGCGAAATTGTTCCTGATTTCCTTCCTTTAAAAAGGCTTTTGCTTCGTCTATGTAAACCAGTGTCATATCGTATAATATTACAACCAGCTCACTTCTGTTGGCATTTGTAATTCTTACCGTAAATTCCTGTTTCTTTTCTTTATCCATAATGTTTCTCACTTACCATTACTGCAACAACTGTAAAACGGTCTGAGGAAGGTCATTCGCCTGTGCCAAAACAGATACACCTGCCTGCTGTAATACGTTGTACTGTGTATAAGTTGTCATTTCTTCTGCCATATCCGTATCCATAATACGGCTGTAAGCAGAGGTAAGGCTTTCATCTGCCACATCCAGACTGGAAATAGTATGATCCAGACGGTTCTGGTAAGCACCTAATTTCGCTCTGACAGAGGATACAAAGGAAAGTGCATCATCAACCTGAGTAATCGCTCTGGAAGCAGATTCAAAGGTAAGATAATTTAAATTTTCAATTCCCATATTTTCTAAAGATATATCCGGAATACGTACATCCATAGTCTGGTTTTCATTGGCACCAATCTGTAATGACATATATCCGAAATCTTTTACATCAATCGTTGTTGTCTGTCCAACCAAAGTTGCAGTTGTACTTCCTACAATATCCTGATATTTTTCGTTTTCTACTTTAATAGTCATTTCAAAACCGCCACGGTCTGTTACTTTAACAAATTCACCGTCTGAACTGCAGGATGCTGTATTATCAAACTGAGAAGTGGATGTTGATGTATTTATATTCACAATCAATTTAACAGATGCATCTGTTCCCATTGTTTTTGTAGTTGAAGCTAATCCCAATGCGTTTGCAATGGTGCTAGGAGTTACCGTAATATCCACATCCCATTTAGAACCATACGCTTCTGATGTAAATGTGAAAGAACTTCCGAAACCACTGACTTCAACACCTGCATTTTCTGCTGCTTCTCTAATCTTTCCATATACTTCATCAACGGATTCTGATGTAGAAATTTCTACACTTACACCATTGATTTGAATTTTTCCACTTTCCGCTATGTCGGATGCAACTCCAAAAGCTGCTGTGTTGATTGCTCCTCCGGTAACTGTTGTCTTTGTTGCTATACCGGTAACTGTAAACTGATATTCTCCCGGTGCAACAGAATCTGAAATCAATTTTGCACTGACACCATCGGTATCGCTGTAAGCTCTTGTATCAAAAGTTCCATCCAATAAAGATTTTTTATTAAATTCTGTATCCTTTGAAATTCTTTCGATTTCTTCCTGTAATTTTTCAGCTTCAATCTGGATAGACTCTCTGTCATCTAAAGTATATGTATCGTTAGCTGCCTGTACTGCCAACTCTCTTAATCTCTGAAGCATAGACTGTACTTCGTTTAACGCACCTTCTGCTGTTTCAATCGCAGATACCCCATCCAATGCGTTATCAGAAGCTTTTTCCAGACCTCTTAACTGTGTACTCATTTTATGAGCAATAGCAAAGCCTGCCGGATTGTCTTTTGCAGAATTAATTTTATAACCAGATGACAATCTTCCTACAGAAGCAGCAAGACCTTTCTCTGTTGTTTTTAAACGATGATTTGCAAGCACCGCTGCAATATTATGATTTACTTTCATACAATTCCTCCTAATTATTATATACGTTACCTATCACTAGTAAAAATATCGGTTACAACTTACTTTTTCATAAGAATTAATTTTATGAAACTTCTGTGTTCTATGCCTGTTCCTTAACTAATCCGATAAATGTTTTTGCACATTGATAAAGAGCTACCGTATTTACTTTAGACTGCTTATCCGACTTCTGCGTTTCAGCAAACTGATTTAAATCTACATTTTCACTCTTAGCATAATTAAGCTTAGTTACACGGTAAGCATCGCCTGCCATACCAATTTTTATATTTTTGTCCAGAGAGCGTAAGAATGTGTATCCTTCTTCGGTATCTGACACCATAAGTCCTGTAATTCGGTCTGTTTTTAACTGGAAGGAAGCTGCTATTTTACCATATTTTTCACATTTCATGGTGATGGCAACCGTTCCATTCTGACTGCTTCCTTTTACAATTTTCAAATTAATAGAAGTAATTTCGTCATTAATTTCGATTGGAATTTCGTAATTTTTTTCTCTGCTCAAAGAAGCGGTCAACTTAATTTCCTGATGAAGCATTTTCAAGGAACGTACATCTACATAGTTCAAACCTTCCTCTTCCATGGAAGTTTCCACCAGTTCAGCTTCTGCATTTACCAATTCTTCATATGCTGCCTGCGCCGCTTCCTCAGAAATCAGGCGGTCTGTTACACGTTCTGCCGCTGCCATAATTTCTTTGTCTTTATTTTTCTTTGGAGCTTTTGCAGCTTCTGTCATAAGGCGTTTGATTAATCTTCCGCGCTCGTTCATCAGTCCGTCTGCCGCCACCAGATTATTCACGGTCACCGGCTGTTCGTAATCAAGAAGCATTTTGATTACCTGACCTTCCACCATGCGGGCTTCTTTTAACTGATTCATTTTTTCCTGATAAAACGCTTCCTGAATCTGCTCATTTATTGGAAGATTTTTCATCTGTTCATTAAAGTTTTCCAAAGAAATATTATAATTGTTTACATTCTGCACTCGTGCCAGTTTTTCCGGTTCCATGTTCTGCAGCACTTCTTTTACTAAATTGGTATAATACTGCTGCTGTTTCTGCTGTTCACTGTAATGTTCCTGTGAGCTATCCTGAGAAAATCCGGATGCAATCTGGGTTTCCATCGGAACCACATTGGATTCGCCCCTAGAAATTCCGCCAAAATTGTCATCTACCGTAACTTTAATACCACCGGATTTGGCTGTACTTGCGCTTTTCACACTGCTGATTAAATTACGAAGGGTTATTTCAGAACCCTGATTTAACAACGCACCTACCACAGCACCTTCTGATTTTTCTATCTGATGGAACAAACGATAAATTCCAATGTAAGCCTCTCGCTGTTCTGCTGTAATTTGCTGATTCTTTTCCAGCTTCCACAAAAATTCACTATACTTTTCTTCCGAAGATGAGCCCATCTGAGCTTTAATTTCCTCTACATCTGCGTTTAAAGTATAAATGTCGGTATCCAGCGGATTTTTGCCACGTTTAATTAACTCTAAAGTTACATCTCCGGTCATATTCTGCATTAAACGGTTTACACAGGTATCTGCCTGTTTTACCTGTGCTATGTTATCCTTAGAAATTGCCATTCTGTTAAATGCCAGAATTTTTACTGCACGCTCATTTCCTTCTGTGGTTTCCAGAGATAAATCTCTTAAAATAGCATCCACATTCTGAAATGCCTTATGTATGGAATCTCCCATATCACTTCTAGGCTGGGTCATCATGGTTTCATAGCTGTTTTGAGCACTTTCAAAAGATACCTTTACAAAAAGACCATGCATGTAAATTTCATTTACCGTAGGGTTTGTGCCTTCTCCTGTAAATCTTCCCAATGCCACCATTGGCATTTTTGCCAGTTCACTGATTTTCTTTTCTGTTTCCAGATATAAGTTTCCGACTTCTTCTGTATAAGTCATTCCCTTGGCTTCAAATAATGCCTTTGCATACTGCTGTTCTTCTGCTTTTAATTCTTCTACCAGCTTGGAAAGCTCTGTAGTTTCCACTTCGATTCCCTGCTTTAACATACGGAAAGAAGCTTCCACGCTCATCTTAAGCCTTAATTCTTCCAACTGTCTTCTGGCAGAAATTAATTCATAAGATTCTTCGTCTACAGATTCCACATTGGTGTATATAAATGTAGAGTTTGCATTATCATCAATTACTTTCTGCTCTTTTGCCAGATTTTCTATGGTTAATTCTTTTCCGGCAAGCACTACATTTTTCAATGCATCATCAGAAATATTGTCCAATTTTTCCTGAATTTCCACTGCCTGCTGTAAATGATTTTCACCACCGGTCAACAATACCTGCTGCGGTCTTTTTCCTTCTTTCATGCCGTCTATAATGTTTTGTAACAGTTCCTCTTCTTTAGGTGGCAATGTAATTTCCTGAAATTCCATATAGCTACTGATGGTCTGCTCTGTCAGTGGAATTCCGTTTTCCACCATCCATTTTGCCCCTGCCATGGTTTCTTCTGTCACCGGCAATCCTGACTGAGTGATGATTTTCTCCATCTGACCCTCGATTGCCTTCCAGTTAAAATCCTGTGATTTCTTTGCGTAATATCCAGACACGCCTTCTGTATAGTATGCCTGTTCTTTCTGAGTTCCACCGGCATAACTGCTGTACTCTGCCCGGTAAAAATTAACTACCGTAGGCTCCATGTTATTTTCTAACATATATTTTACTGCGCTTCCTGACAATTCTTCTATTTCTGATGCCAGCTCCATGGTTTCCGCAATATCATTTATATTTTCTTCTGTAGCAGGAAGATTATTTTTCTCTAATTCTTTTGCAATATGAACTGCCTGCCCCTTGCTTCCTGTGACACTTTCTACTTCTGCCATGGAAACATCGCTGGTGTAAGCAGTGTTGATTCCTGCCTGAGCTAACTTCACTTTAATTTTGTCTACTACAGTAACAATATGTTCTACTTCTGAATCACTCAAAGAGTAACCATTTTTCATCAATTCATTAAAATCCCCGCGACTCAAGGTATTAGACATAATCGCCATATAATCCCTTTGGGTATCCACGTCGGATTTTTCCAGTTCCTCAAAGGATTCCAGAATGCTTTTTTTGTCTACACTGGTATCTTCCACACCGGAAAATAAGTTTGTATCCTTCTTGAAAGACACGGTTGTAGCTTTTTCCTGAGCTTTTGCTTTCTCACTTTTGGACGCTTTGTAATCAGCAAAAGACGCTTTTTTTACTATATCCAGAATATTATCTAATTTCATATTTCTCCTACCCTTCCTCACGGTTCCATGCTGTTTTTTATTTCGACCACATGAGCGTTTTTCTTAACCGCCGAATATCCTTTGTGCATTTTAACCAAATTATTTTAGAAAATGTGTGCAGATAATAAAAAATTCACATGTTCGACATATTTTCGAAAAAATTCTATTGTAAATTTTAACCAAAAGGTGTTACAATAGGCTTAACAAATTTAATTGATAAGAGGAGATAAATGGTATTATGGAAACTAAAACACATGATTTTGTAAACTTAATGGAAGAGTATCGTAAAATGGGATATGCATATGTTAAAATCGAATTAATCAACGGGGAAAGCTATTGCGTATTACCAAACAACGTTTATTACTTATCAACTTTATACGTATTAAAGTATAACGATTGCTCTAAGATGTTTTACTTAAGCCAGTATGGGGAAGAATTGGCTTATGACGTATTTATGGAATATTTCGACCAGTTTGTGAAAAATTCCAAACTCCCAACATTAAAAGATTCCGTTCAGGAATTAATCAACCGCTATGACCATCCAATTATGAATGTTTTGGAAAAAACAGAAATTTCAGCATTTGGAGATTTTATCCAGTTAGGAAAATGTTGCAAAGATATTGAACTGGTAGTTGACGACGATGCAAAACGCACCAGAACTTATATCCAGAAAGATGTTACAGAATACATAACAATTTCCATGCAGAACGTGGTAACAATTAAGCCTTGTCGCTTAGATCCGAAATTTGAAGTTACAGATAAAGATTTAATCAAAGCATTAAATGACCTTAGAAAAGACGCTTAATCGTAGCAAGGAGTTGTTTACACAACTCCTTTTTATTTTGCACACAAGATACAGCATATATATTCGTTAATTATATATAACAAAATACCGATATATAAAATGCGTTTTGTGTCTATTTATATAAAAGCCTATGTTTCCTAATTACCAACATCACACTAAACACGACATTGTTGGTTTTATATACTACTTGTTTTGCGTTTTTTAGTTCGCGAAAATTACATGCTATATAATGAAAACACAAATTATATTAACAAAAGGAGGGCTATCTTATGGATAAGCAAAATGTAACAAAAGAAAAAGGTAAGTTCAATTTTCTCAAAAATTACCTTACAAAAAAAGTAACTATGATTCTTGTAATCGTCTTAGCACTCGGTGCCGGAGCAATCGGATTAAGCAAAGTAGTTTCATCAGAAAGTAAAACTACAAAAATAGGCTTTGAAGATATAGGTGAATTAGCTACCCAAACTGCCTACTGTACAGAAATAAACGTTACAGAAGCTTCAAGAGAATTATTTGGACTCCAAATACCATTTACAGAAAGTAAATATATCTACAGCTATGATGTGATTATAAAGGCTGGATTCAATTTTGAGGAAATTGAATGGACTGAAAACGATACTACTATTGAAGTCAAGCTACCAAGGGCACAAGTATTAAATAGCAAAGTCGTTCCAGAATCATTTAAGCTATATCACGAAGACGAAAGTATTTTTAGACAAATTACTATGACAGAAAATAACGAAGCATTAACAAATTTAGAACAAACGGCAATAGACAATGCTGTGGCAAATGGTTTATTAGACAATGCCCGTAGCAATGCCGAAACAATTTTAACCGGCTTTTTTTCCAACGTATACGATTTGGAAGAATACGAAATAATATTCACAGACAAATAATAGGAGGATATTTATGAAGAAAAAACTTTTATTAGCACTTACAATTATTGTAGCTGCCATTGCACTATTCTACTTCATTCTATTCCTAACAGCTTAACTTAATATCTACCAATGTAGTATTTCTTTCATTAAGTCTTAGCGGCTTTCAAGCACAGCTCATAAGTGGCACAAATTCTTCCTTGGAAGGCAATTTAAGAGGCGTTCTTAACGAATGCAAAATCCACTGTCTACGAAAACTTAGGCGCGACGGCTCATCCGGAGCGTCTTAGTTGTAGTTGACAGTTAGTTCGCATTCGTGTTGCCTCTGCCTTCCAAGGAAGAATTTGTGCCACTTATGAGCGTCCTGACAGCCAGTAAAATTAAACAAAAAACCTGCACCGTCTTAATTGCTTTTAACGCGGTGCAGGTTTTTTATGTAATATTAAAATGAAAATACAATCGCCTCATAAGGTTTCAACGGACATGCAATGCTATAATCTCTATTATCCCATATCTTTGCTGTAGCTGTCACAGAATCTGTAGTAATCAATCGGTTACCACCAAATTTCTTTTCATCACTGCTAAAGAGAAGTTTATATTTTTTCTTTTTCGGCACGCCTACTCTGTATTCTTTC
>CAYVCL010000014.1:0-42110 GCA_964450185.1 uncultured Lachnospiraceae bacterium
AAATAGCGTAGCAGCCATCAAAACTGCTACGCTTAAAAAGTCTAACTTTTGGGGGGCACCTCAATGGCTTAAAATCACATTACGCCTTCGTTTATAACGTACTTATTTGTGATACGGTTCCCTCGAAATAATCCGATAGCTGCGATACACCTGCTCTAATAAAATCACCCGCATCAGTTGATGAGGAAAGGTCATTCGGCTAAAGCTTAACTTAAAATCTGCCTTTTTCATAACAGAATCATGAAGTCCTAAAGAACCACCAATAATAAACTGAATGTGACTGACACCATTTACGCCAAGCGTCTGAATTTTCTCAGCCAGCTCTACACTGTCAGGATTCTTTCCGTCAATGGCAAGAACAATAGTATAAGCATCCTCGGAAAGCTTGGAGAGAATACGTTGCCCCTCTTTTTCCTTGATTTGTTCTTCTACGGTTTCACTGGCCTTATCCGGAGTCTTTTCGTCCGGCACTTCTATAATATTCAATTTACAGTAACGGCTCAACCGTTTGCTGTATTCTGCAATCGCATCCTGATAAAACTTTTCTTTGATTTTCCCAACTGTTACTAATGTTATTTTCATAAATTCTCCATTCTGCCATAAGTCTTTAGGCACAGTTGCCTATAGCTATCAGGCTAAAATACAATGTAATCTTATTTTAGCTTAAAAAGGAATTCTACGTCAATCGTAATACATAGTTTAATTGAAAAATTGTAATAGTTTAGTCATATGAAGTTAGCAGGATGCAAATAATATTTACCGAGGTTTCCAGAGCAGATTCGAAACAGCTCTAGAAGAAACTGTAGCCGTTGAATTTAAGCGTTGCGGAAATGGAATTGAATCAGATACCTACGAAACGGTGTGCTCGTTTTTGAACCGTTTTGGTGGAAATATATTTCTGGGTGTATTGGATGATGGTTCGGTACTTGGCGTACCCGAAAAGGCAGCATCAGATATGGTGAAGAATTTTATTAAGGTAGTGAGCAATCCGGCATTGTTTTCTCCTACGGTATATTTAGTTCCTGAAATTATCAAATATGATAAAACACGCACGATAATTCATATTCATGTTCCGCCAAGTGCAGAAGTTCACAGCTATAAAAAGGTAATTTATGACAGAGTGGATGATGCTGATGTTAAAGTAACAGCTACCGGAGCGATTGCGCAAATGTATATTCGCAAACAGAATATTTTTACAGAAAAGAAGATATATCCGTATGCGAAGCTGGAGGACTTGCGACTGGATTTGTTGTCTAAAATCAGAATTATGGCACAGAATCATGCAGGTGACACACATCCTTGGACATCTATGGATGATACGGAGCTGTTAAAGAGTGCCGGATTATATGGACGGGATATTGCGACGGGTGAGGAAGGATACAATCTTGCAGCCATTATGCTTCTGGGAAAAGACGATGTCATTTTAAATGTTGCTCCGGCTTATGTAACAGATGCACTTGTCCGTAAAGTGAATGTGGACAGATATGACGATAGAGAGGTAATAAAGACCAATCTGATTGAAAGTTATGACAGGCTTATGGACTTTGGTAAAAAGCATTTGCCGGACAAATTCTTTTTGGAAGATGATGTTAATAAAAGTCTGAGGAATACTATTTTGAGAGAAATGGTAAGTAATGTTTTGATGCATCGGGAATTTACCAACAGCTATACAGCTAAATTTGTGATTGAAGCAGAGCGTATGTATATGGAAAATGCTAATCGTGCAGCAAGCGATGGATTTATTACAGAGGATAACTTAGAGCCAATTCCCAAGAATCCAATTATTGCTTCTTTTTTCAGAAATATCGGATATGCAGATCAACTTGGTTCTGGTGTACGCAATTTGTTTAAATATAGCAAATATTATTCGGGACAGATACCGGAATTTATTGAAGGCGATATTTTTAGAATTATTGTTCCTTTGGATGAAAAGTATTCATTTGATTTTGTTCAGAATGGTCAGGCTAACCAATCAAACCAATCAGACCAATCAAACCAAATGCAATTATCAGAGGATGCAATTTTATTATTATAATTGATTAAAGAATATCCTGATATGACAAATTCGCTATTGGCTGAGAAACTTGGATGGTCAGTAAGCAGAGTAAAATACTATATCCAAAAGCTAAAACAATTTGAAAAAATTAGGAGAAAGGGAACAAGCCGCAACGGAAGATGGGAAGTGTTATAACAGCGGAAAATTCTGTAATGGATGCTATTTCAAGGGAAGCGTATAAGGAATTACGAAACAGAAAGTAATATGTGACATCCCTAAGAAGTTATGCTATACTCTATATATTGTAAAATATATGTAAACTATATCAGGGAGGAATTTATTGTTATGCCATGGTGTCCAAAGTGTAGAACCGAATATCAGAAAGGCGTTCTCTTATGTAGCGATTGTGGGGCTACATTAGTAGAAGAATTACCGGAGGAAGATGATAGCAAGGTAATTATGATTGCCCGACGAGAAGAAGCTGAAAATTATTATGATTTATTGAAGAAATTTGAAATAGAACGTGCCATGTTAAATTATGATATGGAATCTAATTTATATCATGTTTCCGTTCCGGAAGACCAGGTGGAAAAAGCCAAAAAGCTTGCCATCATTCAGAAAATCAACATAAAAGACGACCTAGACAGTCCAAAAGCAGAACCGGAAGAACCGATGAAGTCAGAACATGTTTACGTACATCATTCGGAACGTCATCAGGAATTACTATCATCCGCTTATTCATTATTGCTTGTTGGGGTATCCGGTTTAGTGGTTGTATTACTTTCCTTACTGGAAATTATTTCACTGCCGTTTCCGGAAGCCACAACATCTATGATGGAAATTACCGTTGGTGTGCTGTGTCTGATTTTCGTAGTCGCAGGACTGCACAGTTTAATCAGCGCCCGTTCCGTAGCAAAGCTTGCAAAAGAAGAAGACAAGCTTACCAGTGAGATTACACAGTGGTTTAAAAAGAGTTTCGATAACTTTGTAATTGATACGGATATTGATGAAGATTTAGCAGAAGAAATCAAATATTTCAAACGATGTGAAGCAATGAAACAGATTATCCGACGTTCCTATGGAGATTTGGACGAAGGATACTTAGATCGTTTGATTGAAGAATTATATCAGTATTTATACGAAGATATCAATTAATCGTTACTCCTCGAGAAAATAGTACCATAGTACTAAAAAGTCCTTGAAAAAACTCGAAATCTGTAGTATATTTAATTTAAAGCGACAAATAGAATGTATATAATCGGACGAAGAATAAAAAAACTAAAAACTGCGAAAATTTCATTAATTTTTCAAACAAATCAGCCGATAATTAATATAACAGATAAGATAGCCTTATAAAACCAAGAACATAGTAGAAACTGTTAAAATAAACATAAGGAGGTGGACGATGCAGTTGACAAATTACAGGCGTTTTATAAAGTTAATCCGGTCGAAAGAGTTCAGAGTACAATAAAAACCGGTTCCAATCGCAGTGGTTCCGGAAATGAAAGTCAGGATAAGCTTGAATTTAAGAAATGTCTGTTGCGGTATTACGATAATAAAGCAGCAGAATTCGAAGATCCAAGCTTACAGAAAACCACCACTTATAACAAAAGTGCAGTAGAAATGCTTTACGAAGCAACAAGTACCGTAAACTTTTTCGGTTGAATCGAGGGGACATATGTTAAAAATGATACGTGAGGAGTAAGCAACAGCATGGTAGTCATGAGGTTGCTTATTTTTCCGTTGAAATGATTATATAGATAATAATTAGGAGGCTTTTATTATGAGAATGTATGACTTGATTATGAAAAAACGAAATGGCGGCGTGCTAACCCCGGAAGAAATAGATTATATGGTAATGGGATTTACAAAGGGTGAAATTCCGGATTATCAAATGTCTGCCATGATGATGGCAATTTATTTTCGGGGGATGAACGAACAGGAAACCTTGGATTTAACCATGTCTATGGCAAACAGCGGTGATACTTTAGATTTATCCGGAATTCAGGGGGTAAAATGTGACAAACACAGTACCGGAGGCGTAGGCGATAAAGCATCTTTGATTCTGGGACCTATGGCTGCCGCAGCAGGCATACCGGTAGCGAAAATGTCCGGCAGAGGTTTGGGACATACCGGTGGTACGATTGATAAATTAGAGTCCATTACAGGCTTTCAAACCAGTATGGAGCAGGAAGATTTTATCAAACAGGTCAATGACATAGGAATTGCCTTAGTTGGACAGACCGCTCATTTAGCGCCTGCCGATAAGAAAATCTATGCCCTTAGGGATGTTACGGCAACAGTAGATAACATGTCCCTGATTGCAGGCAGTATTATGAGTAAGAAACTGGCAGCCGGTGCAGATACCATTGTTCTGGACGTAAAATGTGGAAACGGAGCCTTTATGAAGACATTTGAGGACGCCAAGGCGTTAGCTGAAACCATGGTGAAAATCGGGAACGGAGCCGGCCGAAAGACCATTGCAATTATTTCCGATATGAACGAGCCATTAGGCTATGGGGTGGGAAACGCTCTGGAAGTGGCAGAAGCAGTAGAAGTATTGCAGGGATGCGGAGAACCTCGTCTGACAGAGCTTTGCATTACCCTAGGCTCTTATATGCTTTATGGCACAGGATTGTGCCAGACGCACAAAGATGGCTATCGCAAAATGAAAGAAGTACTGGATAACAAATCCGCTTATGAAAAATTCTTAAGCTTTGTGGCGGCTCAGGGCGGCGATATTGAGGAGATTAAAGATACAAAAAAATTGATCCATGCAGATTATATTGTGGAAGTAAATGCCCCACAAGACGGATACATTTCTGAAATGATAGCAGAAGAAGTGGGAATTGCAGCATTGATGCTTGGTGCCGGCAGAGAAACCAAAGAAAGTGCCATAGATTATTCTGCCGGCTTCCGGTTATTGAAAAAGACCGGAGATAAGGTGGCAAAAGGAGAATGTATTGCTCTTATTTATGCCAACGCAGAAGAAAAGATTCTTCCTGCAAAACAAAGATTTTTAAGTGCCATTTCTTTTTCAAACGAAGCCGTGGAAAAAGAACCTTTAATCAAACAGGTGATTCAGGAATAACGTATATTTTGAATATATCCCGTAATTTTCATCTCGTCATTGGTGTAATAGCTGATGACGAGATTTCTTCCTGCAATGGTTAAATAGCAGCTTTTGGTCTGCAATTTAATTTTTTCATCGGAATACTCTAAAATTCCTTTGTAATTTTCCACATACACTTCCCGATCTCCGGTGGCAGTTACAATGACTGCCCCAAACATCAAATCCTTTGGCAAATGTAAGGATTCCGTAAGTTCAGCTTTTAATTTTTGTTTCATTCCGGACTCTCCATCAGGAAAATTTCGTTACTTCACTATATGCATGAAAAATAAGCTTAATGCATATAGTGTTTAGAAAGCCTAAGGAGGTCGGAAACTCTTTTGATTACATTTTTAAAATATTTAAAAGGGTATGTGCGTATACGGCTGAAAGGTGGCTCGCCGGAACGATTTTTAAATTTGTGCAGCAACAATAATATCCTTATCTGGCAGATTATCCGAGTTGATGATGAGTATGAAATGTATTTAAGCTTACAGGCTTTTAAAAAATTAAAGACCATTATCCGAAAAACCAATGTACAAATTAAAGTCATTGAAAAAAAAGGCTTTCCTTTTTTTCTGCATAAATATCGAAAAAGAAAAATGTTTTTTGCGGGAATTGTAATCTGTGCCGTATTTGTATATGTTTTGTCGCTGTTTGTATGGCAGATTGAAATCAATGGAAATCATGCCCGAACCACAGACGTATTATTAAGTTTTCTGGAAGAAAATGAAATCACCCACGGCATGCCAAAGGGTAAAATAAACTGTGAAGAAATTGAAACTATGCTTCGTGCCAAATATAATGACATTATCTGGACATCCGTAAAACTTCGGGGTACCAGGCTGATTATAGATATACAGGAAAATACAGACACCTCCATTGCCAATATTGGAGAAAAGGAAGCAAGTGATTTATTCGCAGACAAAGAAGCAATTATCACTAAAATTGTCACCAGAAACGGTACTCCTTATGTGAAAGCAGGAGATGTGGTAAAGGCAGGAGATATGCTGGTAGGCGGCGCACTTCCAATTACCGATGATGGTGGTGAAATTATCAATTATCAATATGTGGCAGCAGATGCCGATATCTATGGAAAAACCATTTACAAATATAATGACAGTTTTACACTGAACTATCAGAAACATCAGGATACGGGGAAAGTGCAAACAGGATTTTATCTAAAAGTTCATGAAAAATCCATATTTCTGGGGAAAAATAAAATAAAATATAAAAATTATCACACCCTTTCTGATGTGCATCAATTAAAGTTTGGCGAAAATTTTTATCTGCCGTTTTCTGTAGGAACCGTGCGGGTGTACGAAGAAAATGTAACCGCCAGCAAGTACTCAAAAAAGGAAGCCGAAGCAAAAGCAAAACAGCGTCTTTTAAAATTTATTGAAACTTTAAAAGAAAAGGGGGTTCAAATTCAAGAAAATAATGTTACAATAGACATAGACCAGACGGAATGTAGAGCAAGCGGAAATCTGGTAGTGATTGAACAGCTGGGGATTCGTAAGAAAGCGTCAATCATAGAACTGGAGAATGGAAAGGACAATGAAATAGATGGAGAAACAGGAAACGATAATTAATATACCTATGGAACACATGAAAAACGTGTTTGGACAATTTGACAATTATCTTAAGAAAATTGAACGCACGTTAAAAGTTACTGTTGTAACAAGAGGTGAAGGGATTCATGTGATAGGTGATGAAAGAGCAGTGGAGAAGGCGAAAAAGATATTTGAAAATCTGACTGCCCTTTCTTTAAGGGGAAATACCATTACAGAGCAGAATGTAGACTACATTTTATCCCTCTCTTTTGAGGAAAAAGAAAATGAAGTATTAGAAATAGAGAAAGATTTAATTTGTCATACCATACAGGGAAAACCAATCAAACCAAAGACTTTAGGGCAGAAAGCATACGTAGATGCTATCCGTGAAAAAATGATTGTATTTGGAGCAGGTCCTGCCGGAACCGGAAAGACTTACCTTGCCATGGCTATGGCGATTCAAGCATTTAAAAATGACGAGGTAAGCCGCATTATTCTCACAAGACCAGCCATTGAAGCAGGAGAAAAGCTTGGATTTTTGCCGGGAGATTTACAGAGCAAAGTAGACCCTTATTTAAGACCTTTGTATGATGCACTCTACCAGATTATGGGTGCTGACAGCTTTATGAAAAATATGGAAAAAGGATTAATTGAAGTAGCGCCTCTTGCTTACATGCGAGGACGTACTTTGGATAATGCCTTTATTATTCTGGATGAAGCACAGAATACCACTCCGGCACAGATGAAAATGTTTCTGACAAGAATCGGTTTTGGCTCGAAAGTTGTAGTAACCGGTGATATTACCCAGAAAGATTTGCCAACCGGGCAAAAATCAGGTTTGGAAGTGGCAGAACGTGTCTTAAAGAAAATCGATGATATTGCTTTTTGTACCCTTACCAGCAAAGACGTGGTAAGACATCCATTGGTACAGAAAATCGTTAAAGCATATGAAGATTATGAAGCGAAGAAGAATACCAAAACAAAAACAAGGGGAATTACAAAATGATAAAGAAACTGAAAAAGCACACAAAGCTACTGGTGTTTCTTATGTATCTGGAAACCCTGCTTTGCGCCGGATTCGTATCCTACTATATCAGTGATATGAGCATACAAAGAACTATGGCGGTAACAGCGTTATCGCTGGTACTTTGTACGGCTTTTTTGATTGCCTTGGCAGCAGAATATTTTAACAGGGAATTGTACATGCGTTTTTCTGTGTTAGAAGTATTTGTGTTTTATGGAATAGGACTGTTGTTGGGAATTACCATGATGTATGAACCGGATTACTACGATACTATATTAGTACTTCCGGTAGCAATGGGAATTATCACCGGCGTAGGACCTGCCGTTGCAGCTCAGGCAGTAATATTAAGTCTTGTATTTTTGTGGAATGGGATTGATATAGAAATACTGATTTTTTATTTGATTATTGGTATTGCGGGCAGCTATATGAGCCGTTGCTTTGTGAAGAAAAAGCAGATTATGTCCACTCTGGTTACCTTATTCTGCACTTTTATAATTACCATGTGCGTTTATATCTTTTTCAAACATGAAAGAATCAATTTCTATGTACTGGCAAATATTCTTATCGGCGCATTAATCAACATATTATCCCTTCTGGTAATTCTGCCTTATTTTTACAATACAAGAAATAAGGATACCAGAAAGATGCAAAAGATGCTTTCGCCAAATTACAAATTGATGGACGCCATGATAAACCACAAAAAGAAAGTATACGCTCATGCCGTATTTTCTTCTGACATTGCAGAAGGGGCAGCAGAAGCCATCGGTGCAGATATACTTTTGACAAAATGCAGTGTATACTATTATAATTATGCAAGAACTTTGGGCAAAAATTACGTAGACCCATTTATCGAAACTGCTTATTGGAACAAGTTTCCAAAGAAACTGACGGAAATTGTGTTATCTCTTGCAACCGATTCGGAAAAAACATTGTCAAAAGAGGCTGCCATTGTTCTGATTACGGAAACATTGGTACTTGCTAAAGAGTCAAAGTTTGCCGGTGAACAGGCAGAACCGGGCTATTTAAAGGCAATTATGCGTCAAAGATTTAACAAAGGCTTATTGGATTTAGCAGATATTTCCATAAAAGATTATATTACTTTACAAGAATACGTAATTGAAGCATTATGCGAAGTACCAGCAGAAGCATAGATAGAAAGGAAGAACATAAGTGACTATTTGTCTGGAACAGGAATATGAACTGGATTTAGGAATAAACTATAAAGAATTGGCAGAAACTGTAATTGTAGCTGCTTTGGATTATGAAAATTGTCCCTACGAGTGTGAAATTAATGTAATCCTTACAGATAACGAAGGTATTCATCAGATTAACATGGAATGTAGGGAAATCGACCGTCCTACCGACGTATTATCATTTCCTATGGCGGAATATGAAGTACCGGGAAACTTTGAACAGTTAGAAGAGGAACAGCCGGAATGTTTCCATCCGGAAAGCGGCGAATTAATGTTGGGAGATATTATTATTTCTCTGGACAAGGTAAAAGAGCAGGCAGAAAGCTACGGACATTCCAACAAAAGGGAATATGCTTTTCTTTTAGCCCACAGTATGCTACACGTAATGGGTTATGACCATATGGTGGAAGAGGAAGAAAAAGTAATGTTTCAGAAGCAGGAAGAAATTCTTGCCGGCTTAAATATTACCAGATAATTAATATGAACTAAGAACAATATGACAGGAGATAAAATATGGAACGGAAAAAAGAAAATGCCGCCGGGTTTGTAGTGCAGGGAAGTATCCTTGCAGTTGCATCTATTGTGGCTCGTATTATCGGAATGATATACAGAGTACCGGTAACGCGTATTATTGGAGATTACGGAAATGGAGTTTACGCATTTGCATATGAAGTATATAACATGATGTTGCTGATTTCCTGTTATTCACTGCCTACTGCCATATCGAAATTAGTAGCAGCACGAACACATAATGGAGAACATAAAAACGGCTATAAAATCTTTAAAGCAGGTTTGTTTTTTGTTGTAATTGTTGGTTCTTTAGCTGCTGTATTTACTTTTGTTATGGCGGATTTTATATCAACTAATATAATGAAAGACAGCATGATTTCTCTTTCCTTGCGTGTACTGGCACCAACAATTTTAGTGGTGGCAGTTATGGGTGTGATACGTGGTTATTTTCAGGGATTGGGAACCATGCTTCCAACTGCCATATCACAGATTATTGAACAGATTATCAACGCCATCGTCAGCGTATTAGGTGCATACTATTTATTTTCTTATGGAAGTAAAATCGCATTAGTTTTACAAGAGGAAAAATATGCTCCTGCTTATGGAGCGGCAGGAAGTGCTTTAGGAACATTCTTCGGGGCGATTGTGGGATTATTGTTCCTTTTATTCATGCTGGCAATCTACAAACGAGTGCTGAAAAAGCGTATGATGAAAGACAGAAGCCTTCATACAGACAGCTATCGTGAAATTTATATGATGTTGTTTGCCACTGTGGTTCCGATTATTCTCAGTACGGCAGTATATAATTCCACAGTATTTATCGACCAGACTATTTTCAGTAATGTGATGAATCGAAAAGGCTTAACAAATTACACCGAACTGTTTGGTGTGTTTACCGGAAAATACCGTTTGCTTGTAAATGTTCCGGTAGCCTTTGCCAGTGCCATGGCTTCCTCAACAATCCCAAGCTTAACAGCAGCTGTAGCATCAAGAGATAGAAAATTGATAAACAGAAAAATTAATATTTCCATTCGTTTTATTATGATGATTGCGTTCCCATGTATGGTGGGACTTGCAGTTTTAGGCTCTCCGATTATACAGTGGTTATTTGATGATGCCAGTGCATTACCTGTAAATCTTCTGAGAATGGGTTCCATAGCAGTGGTATTATACTCACTGTCCACTTTATCAAACGGAATTTTACAGGGATTGAATCGAATGAGAGTGCCGGTACGAAATGCAACTATTTCGCTGGTAATACATGTTATTCTCATCTATCTGATGTTAGAATTTACAAACTTAAATATATATGCGGTTGTGATCGGAAATATCGTATTTGCACTTATCATATGTATTTTAAATGCATGGGAAATTAAGAAGGCTACCGGTTACCGTCAGGAAATCTACAAAAGCTTTCTTGTTCCAATTATATCTTCCGTAGTAATGGGTATCGTTGCATATATCGTATATTTTGCATTGACTACACTGACAAAAAGCATTAGGTTAAGCTTTATTGTGGCTTTTGCAATAGCGGTTGTTGTTTATGCAGTTGTATTTCTTCGCATGAAAGGATTTACAGAGGACGAATTAGCGTCCCTGCCAAAAGGAACTATGCTGGTATCTATTGCCAAGAAATTCCATTTGCTATAAATTCTATGGAAAAAATTGTATAAAATAAAAAATATAAGCTGATACTATAGGTAAAAAAGGAGATAAGCTCTATGAAAAAGACCTATATTATCAGCTTTCTTATTTTTCTGGTTCTTACCTGCTGTGCTTATTTTGGATGTTACTATGTATTCCATGACCAGCAGGAAAATAACGTGGCAGAGCAACCGGAAGATATCTTGGAAGCAGATGCAAATACCACAAACTATACATCTGACCAGACCATATATGTTCTGGAAAAATACGATGCAAGCACTTACGAGCTTACAGAAGAAAAGCTCACCATGCCGGCAGAATATGTGGGATTAACCAGAGCCCAGTTGATGGATAAAATAAAAGCATATGAAAAAGCTCCGGACAGTGCCGACAAAGATTTAGGATTCACGGGATTTTTACTGGTTTATTTTTCAGAAAATAAAATTGTTCTTCGAAAAACCTACAACAAAGGATTTTATGATAAAGAATATATCGCAAAAATAGATGATCAGGGAAAAATTATTATTTGTGCCAAGAAATCCGGGGAAATATATACGGATACAGATATCTACTATAATCAACTGCCCACAGACGTCCAACAGGAGATTCAAAAAGGAAAACAAATGAGCGGATTGCGGGAAGTTTACGACTTTCTTGAGAACTATTCAAGTTGAAAAAATACGTCGAATATAGTATTATATTAGTATATATGTTTGGAAACGGACAGATAAATATAAGTTCTGTAGCAGAACTGTGGGAGGGAGAACATATGACAGATAAATTATATGATTTAATGAACTGGCCGGCCATAGAATCCGTGGTATATTCCGAGGAAGACCGGCCACAAAATATATTGGGGGCATTCAAATTAAGCAAAGGCGTTTTAGTGCAGACATTTCAGCCACAAGCCTCTGCTGTAAAAGTAAAATTCAAAGATACCAGAAAAACTTACGATATGGAGCTGGTAGATGAAGACGGTTTTTATGCAGTATTTATTCCGGGCAAGAAAAAAATAGAAGACTACACCCTTTTGATTACGGAAGATGGACAGGAATACCCGGTGATAGATTCTTACCGTTTTGAACCAATCATCACTGGAGAAGACTGCATGAAATTCCAATCCGGTATCCACTATGAAATATACGACAAATTAGGCGCCCATCCAATGGAACGTGATGGCGTAAGCGGCGTAAATTTTGCTGTCTGGGTGCCAAAGGCAATCCGTGTCAGTGTGGTTGGAGAATTTAATCAGTGGGACGGCAGACGCCATCAGATGAATCGTGTAGGCGACAGTGATATTTTTGAAATCTTTGTTCCGGAAATAAAAGAGGGCGATTTATACAAATTCGAAATCAAAATGCGAGGCGGTCTGGTATTCTTAAAATCAGATCCTTATGCCAGTGCATTTGAAGTTCGCCCGGATTCCTGTTCTTTGGTAGGTGTAAAGGAGGAATATAACTGGAATGATGATGCATGGTTAAAACAGCGAAAAGTTACCAATTATCATACAAAGCCTGTTTCCATATATGAACTGCATCTTGGTTCCTTCAAGCGAAAAGGGAAAAAGGGCTTTTATAACTATCGGGAACTGGCACCAATGGTAATTGAACATGTAAAAGCTTTAAATATGACACATGTAGAATTACTTCCTGTGATGGAACATATTTTAGATGAATCCTGGGGCTATGAAACCACAGGCTATTATGCACCAACAAGCCGTTTCGGAAATAAGAATGACTTTAAATATTTTGTAGATGAACTTCATAAGGCTGGTATTGGCGTGATTTTAGACTGGGTTCCAGCGCATTTCCCGAAAAATGCAGATGGATTAGTGAATTTTAATGGATATTTTCTCTATGAACCGGCTCAGGAAAACAAGCGTGAACACAAACGCTGGGGTACTTTCGCCTTTGACTATGGTAAAAAAGAAGTTAGCAATTTCCTGATTGCCAATGCTTTATACTGGGTAGAACAGTTCCATGCAGACGGATTGAGAGTAGATGCCGTTTCTGCCATGTTATATCTGGATTATGACCGTTTAGACGGTGACTGGACACCAAATATTTACGGTGGCAACGAAAATTTAGAAGCCATTGAATTTTTGAAGCACTTAAATTCCATTATGAAGAAGCGTAATCCAAATGTCTTAATGATTGCGGAAGAATCTACCTTATTTGGAAATATCACAGGAGATTTAGATGAAGAGGGTCTTGGATTTGACTATCGTTGGAATTTTGAGTTTATGAATAAAAGCTTTGAATTTTTTGGCTGTGATCCGTTGTTTAGAAAAGGTATTTATAATGAATTTTTAAATACTGCAGTGTATGCATATATGGAACATTATCTATTGCCATTTTCTCATGATGAAGTGGTTCACGGAAAACATTCCATGCGAAACAAAATGGCTGGAGAAGAAGCAGACCAATTCCACAATTTAAGACTTATGTATGCTTATCAGATGGTACACCCGGGAAAGAAACTGCAGTTTATGGGAAATGAAATTGCAGCCGATATGGAATGGTGTGAGAGCGTAGAACCGGATTGGAAACTGTTAAAGAAGAAGAAACATGCCGGTGTGATGGAAATGATTTCCGTTCTAAATGAAATATACCAGACATATCCTGCTATGTATGAACTGGAAGAAGAAATGGACGGATTGGAATGGATTAATAATACTTCTGTCAACGAAACTATGGTTTCCTTTATGCGAAAAGGAACAAAGGTTGGAGAAGAATTACTGGTAGTATGTAATTTCACTCCAGTATTACGGGAAAACTATAAGGTTGGCGTTCCATATAAGGGCGAATATCAGGAAATATTTAACAGTGATGATACACGCTTTGGCGGTAGTGGAGCAATTAATGCAAATATTAAAATTGCCAAGAAAATAGCTTGTGATGAACGGGATTATTCCCTTCGCCTTAAAGTAGCTCCTTTAAGCGTTTCTATTTTCAAGAAGGTAAAGTAATTGTAGTGTAATCTAAAGGAGGATGTCATGCTATTGTCACAAACAGCCGTACAAGAACAGGTTCAGGAACAAGTGGAGGAACTGGCGAACATTAACATCGAAGAAGTAGAACCCAGCGTAATTATGGAAACTTTAAAAGGTTATGTGCCGGATATCATTCATTTTGGAATTGCTGTTTTAATTTCCATTGTTGTATTTGTAATCGGTTCTAAGATTATTAAACTAATTCGCAAAATTGTAAGACGTTCTCTGGAGCGTTCCAGTGTAGATAAAGGCGTAGAACAGTTTGTGGATTCACTGCTTAAAATTTGTCTATATCTGATATTAATTATGACTATTGCAGGAATGTTGGGAATTCAGACCACCTCCATTGTTACGGTTATAGGTTCTGCCGGTGTAGCAGTTGGTCTTGCACTGCAGGGAAGCTTATCCAACTTTGCCGGTGGTGTGCTGATTCTTATATTAAAGCCTTTCAAAGTGGGAGATTATATTATCGACTGTAGCACTGGAAATGAAGGTACCGTAAAACAGATTCAGATTTTTTATACAAAATTGTTGACTATTGATAACAAGGAAGCTTTGATTCCAAATGGTACTTTAATGAATTCCAGCATTATCAACGCTACAGGACAGACTCAACGACGCATTGATATTCTGGTGGGAATTTCTTATGACGCCGATTTAAAAACTGCCAAAGAATGTATGGCAGAGCTTGTTGCCAAGGAAAAAAAGGTTTTAAAGGAAAAGCCTATTGATATTTTTGTAAACAGCTTAGGGGACAGCGCAGTAGAATTAGGTCTTCATGTATGGGTTGCCACAGAAGACTACTGGTCTGTAAAATGGCGTCTGACAGAAAACATCAAGCTTAGATTTGACGAAAAAGGAATTGAAATTCCATATAATCAATTATCTGTACATATTACAGAAAAATAAATATTTGCACCAAATATCAAAACCCTCATATGATAAAGTAGAGATTTTATTAGCTATTTTATATGGGGGTTTTTTTATGGGTGTAATTTTATCGCTGGAACACATAAGTTTTACCTACCATAGCGAAGAAGGGGAAATACCTGCTCTTGATGATATATCTTTTTGTGTTTCTCAGGGAGAATTTGTGGCGATTATTGGCCCTTCCGGCTGTGGTAAATCTACTTTGCTGTCTTTAATTTCCGGTTTGCACCCGGTGGAACATGGCAACATTATTTTTCATGGTAACACCGAGAAACAAACCAGCACTAATATCGGTTATATGTTGCAAAAAGACCATTTGTTCGAGTGGCGCACCATTTATCGAAACGTGATTTTAGGGCCGGAAATCAACAAAAGCTTAACCAAAGAAAAAGAAGCTGAAATTGAAGATATGCTGAAAACCTACGGCTTATTAGAATTTAAAAATAAGAAACCCTCTGAATTATCCGGCGGCATGCGCCAAAGAGCTGCCTTAATCCGCACCCTTGCCATGGAACCGGATTTACTGCTGTTAGATGAACCGTTTTCTGCCTTGGATTACCAGACGCGAATTTCCGTGGCAGATGATATTGGAACCATTATAAAAAAAGAAGGAAAAACCGCTATCTTAGTGACTCATGACTTATCGGAAGCCATTTCTTTGGCAGATCGTGTTATCGTGCTAACCAAACGCCCTGCCACGGTAAAGAAAATCATTCCTATTGAGTTAAGCATTGAAAACAGAACTCCTTTTTCCTCCAGAACAGCACCAGAATTTAAGGAATATTTTAATCTTCTGTGGAAGGAGTTAAGCACCCATGAGTACGTCTAAAGTATCCGCAGAACAGGTAAATTATTTAAAAGGGGTTAAAAGAAAAAAACAGTTGGTTTTTGGGATGCAATTTGCCATTTTACTATTTTTCCTTGGACTTTGGGAATTGGCAGCAGACTTGGACTGGATTGATGATTTTATTTTCAGCAGCCCCTCCAGAATTGTAAAAACCTGCATCGATTTAAGTGTTTCCGGAGAACTGTTAAAGCACACAGGCATTACTTTATATGAAACGATTTTGAGCTTTTTAATTACCACCGGCGGTAGCATTTTCATTGCCATGCTCCTTTGGATTAGTCCTACGGTATCCAAGATTTTAGAACCTTATCTTGTAATGTTAAATTCACTGCCCAAATCTGCCTTAGCGCCACTGTTGATTGTATGGCTTGGCACCGGCGCCAAAACCATTGTGGTTGCCGGTATCTCTGTAGCGATATTTGGTGGGATTATTAATCTGTACACAACTTTTCGCGGCACAGACAGGGAAAAAGAAAAATTAATTTACACCCTAGGCGGAAAAAAGTATCAGGTGCTGTTTAAAGTGGTGCTTCCTGCCGGTATACCGGCAATTATCAGCAACATGAAAGTGAATGTAGGACTTTCACTAGTAGGGGTAATTATCGGAGAATTTCTGGCAGCAAGAGCAGGACTGGGATATTTGATTATCTATGGCAGTCAGGTTTATAAGCTTGATTGGGTGATGATGAGCATTATTTTGCTGTGTATTATGGCGGTGGTGTTTTATCAGTTTATTGGGGTGCTAGAGCGGAGGTATCAATAAACTTTTGGAAAATGAAACCACTTAGAATTGGTTGCATACAAATTACAAATGCTTTATAATGATTAAAAACGAAAGGGGGCTCCTATATGTATATTCTTATGCATGAAAATTATCCGGTTGCCAAGATACAAATTGATAACGTAACAGGCAGTATTGTAAAAATTAAGGATATATATGAAACAGACCGAATTCCGGTAGGAGTTCATGTTCGTAAAGGTATACTGGAACGTGCAGAGTTAAACGAATGGTGGGAATCCAGATGTATTCCGATTACCCGACAAAATTATTCAACACGCATCAATGAATTAGACGTTACGAATGCAAAAATTCTTGCTTTAAGAAATAATGGATTAAGTCTTTCCGACCATTATTGGATAAAAGAGGAACACGATGAACGTAAATGGGAAGATGTAAATTTCTATGAAAACCACTTTTCCGAAGATATTGGCGATATTTTTTGCATGGGACGATATGTGGAAGATATTGACTTTAGAAGCCCGGATAGTACTTCCGGAGGCTGGCTGAAGAAAAAATGGGAAATAGTGGATGGAGAAACATATCTGCTGAAAGGTTGTAGTAGTCCATTTTATCAGGAAGCTATTAATGAAGCAGCTATTTCAAACGCATATAAAAGTATTGGATATGAACAATTCCTTCCTTACTCTGTTCAAGCAATAAATATAAAGGGAAAAACGGAATTATTTAGCAAATGTAAAAATATGACTGACACGAACTTGGAACTAATACCTGCGTATAGTTTATACAAAGAAGAAAAAAAGGCAAATCATATAAGCGTATATACTCATTTAGTTGAAATGGCAAGAAAACACCAGATGGAAATTGAAGATTTTCTAAAGCATGAAATCATAATGGATTATCTTACTAATAATATTGACAGACATTTGAATAACATCGCATTTCTTCGTGAAGTAAAAACTTTAAAATATATCGGGGTAGCACCGGTATTTGATTCGGGTACTTCTTTATGGTTGGATACTGCTGATAAAAATATTAATGGAAAAGAAGATTCCCCGGCAAAACCATTTTCCGGAAGTCAAAAAGAACAGATGCAAAAATATATTGATAACGATTATCTGGAGTATTTTTTAACGAAAGATATCAGGCAAATACCGTATTCTATAGAACAGACATTTGCAGAATATAATTATGACAGCGAACGTGCCGGAAGAATTGCGAAGGCAGTGGAGGCAAGAACCAAAGATATCTTAAAAGAACATTCTTATGAAAAAATAACCGTTATAACACCAGATAAGCTGGAAAATATTTTCTCAACAGAAGAAGATATTGTCAGAACAAAACATTTGATAAATCAAGTAGATGAAGCTATTGAAAAGCATAAAAACAGTATGCTATAATTCTACAGTATGCAATGGAACAATTCATAAAGGGCAGCGTTGGCTGCCTTTTAAAAATATACAATGAAAGGCAAGGAACGTATGTTAGAAAACAAAGAAATCATGGCAAGCATTGATGTAAATGGTGAGGCTCCAATAGAGGAAACCGCAAGACAGTATTATTATATGGCAAAGGCTGCAAAATATGTGGAAGAAGAAAGCAAGGCTGCCGGCAGAAAACTGACTTATTTCGTCCAGAATTTTGGCTGTCAGATGAACGCCAGAGATGCGGAAAAATTATCTGGTGTTATGAAGAAAATCGGTTATGAAGAAGCATTTGATGAAAATGCAGACTTCGTTATTTATAATACTTGTACGGTACGAGAAAATGCCAACTTAAAAGTATATGGTCGTTTAGGATATCTGAATGGTGTCAAAAAGAAAAATCCTCACATGAAAATCGGTTTGTGTGGCTGTATGATGCAGGAACCGGAAGTAGTAGAAAAGATTAAGAAAAGCTATCGTCATGTAGATTTGATTTTTGGAACCCATAATGTATTCAAGCTGGCAGAATTGTTGGTGACTATGTACGAATCTAAACGTACCGTAATCGATATTTGGCAGGATACAGATAAAATCGTGGAAGATCTTCCTATGGAACGAAAATATAAATTCAAATCCGGGACAAACATTATGTTTGGATGCAACAATTTCTGCAGTTACTGCATCGTTCCTTATGTGCGTGGAAGAGAGCGAAGCCGTAATCCAAAGGATATTATTCGTGAAATCGAAACACTGGTTGCCGATGGCGTAGTGGAAATTATGCTTCTTGGGCAGAATGTAAACTCCTACGGAAAAACCTTAGAAGAACCAATGTCTTTCGCAGAACTGTTACAGGAAATCGAAAAAATCGAAGGGCTGGAACGTATCCGTTTCATGACTTCTCATCCAAAAGATTTATCGGACGAGTTAATTGAAGTGATGGCAAATTCCAAGAAAATATGTAAACATCTGCATTTACCATTGCAGTCCGGAAGTTCCAAGGTGTTAAAAGAAATGAATCGCCGCTACGACAAAGAACAATATCTTGCACTGGCACAGAAAATCCGTCAGGCAGTTCCGGATATTTCTCTTACCACAGACATCATCATTGGTTTCCCTGGTGAAACCGAAGAAGATTTTCAGGACACCATGGATGTGGTTCGTCAGGTACTATTTGACAATGCCTTTACCTTTATCTATTCCAAACGTACCGGAACACCAGCCGCCGTTATGGAAAATCAGATACCGGAAGATGTAACCAAGGACCGTTTTAACCGTCTGTTAAAAGAAGTTCAGGATATCGCTCATAAAAGAGCGGGCATGTTCGAAAACACTGTACAGGAAGTTTTAGTAGAAGAACTGAATGAACATGATGCTGAAATGGTAACAGGACGTATGTCAAATAATATGTTAGTGCATTTTAAAGGCGGCGAAGAGTTGATTGGAACATTACAGCAGATTCGACTGAAAGAATGCAAGGGATTTTATTATTTAGGGGAAATGGTGTAGCAGCCATACATTAAGTTTAAAGGGGATAAAAATATGTTAACTACAAAAGCACTGGAATCATATGTTGGAACTGTTATTTTTAATAGAGGACTGGAGCTTTATAAACAAGATGGGATACTTGAATTTAATGTGGAAGAAACTGGCTTTAGCGACTACGTAGCGGCAATAATAAAAGGTAGTGGTCGCAAAACATACCATGTGGAACTAGGCATTGACACGGAAGATGGAGAAATTTTTGACCCCTATTGTTCCTGTCCGGCATACAGTAATTATGGTACACCATGCAAACATTGTGTTGCAACAGCTTTGGGATATATTGATTACCAACAACAATCCACTGAAAAATTGCCAGTGACAACACCTTCTTTGAAACGGCTTTTACAACTCCAGACAATGAAAAGAGCGTTACCTTATTTGAATGATGAAACTTATGGAAAAGTTCGTTTGGAAACTTCACTGGAATATAAACGCTTTGGATTTTATGCCAGCTTTAAAATTGGTTATAGTCATATGTATATATTAAAAGATGTTTTTGATTTTGCAAAGTGTATGTATCATAACGACCATTTCTCTTATGGGAAAAAATTAGAATTTATTCATACCTTGGAAGCGTTTGATAAACAGTCCTTGCCATTGGTAAAGTTTATTTGCCGGTGGGCCGCCAACCACGAAGAAGAATATCAGAACCACATTTATAAGTACGGATACGGTTATACGACAGTAACCCATAAAACAAAACAAATTTTACTTACGGAAGATGAATTTGAAGAATTAATCGACATACTTCAAACGGACACAATTCCTATTGAATTTTCAGGTGAATGTCTTAACGATTATGTGGTGACCACAGAAAGTTTAGAACGAAAAATATATTTGCGTGGCTTGAACCATGGAATGGAACTGGAATTGCCTAACATGAATAATTATTCCGGGAAAAATTATGATTTTCATTTCGGAAATGGAAAAATATATAAAATTCCAAAAATCAAACAGGAAAATATTAAAAAAGTTATTTCCTGTATCGAAGAAAACTATGGTAGAGTTTATATTCAAAAAGAAGACATACCATCGTTTTGTCGCGATATGCTTCCGCAGTTGGAAAAATACTTTGTCTGTATAAAAGAAAATTTCAATGAAGAAGATTATGGCATTCCGGAAGCCACTTTTGAAATCTATCTGGATAGCCCAGAGTCTGATTTTATTACGTGTAACGTATATGCGATTTATGGTGAACAAAAAATAAATGTGTACGAACCTCTTACTGATATTGGTATGAGAGATATTGCAAAAGAAATGGAAGTCGGGCAGATAGTATCTTCTTATTGCAATGCGTATGATGAGTTTGAGCATTTTATGGTGCTTACAAAGGATGAAGAAAAGCTTTATCAGCTTCTTACGGACGGAATTTCCGTATTTCAGGAACTGGGGGAAGTATTTATTTCCGATTCATTGAAAAAAATAAATATTTCAGAAACACCAAAAGTGTCTGTAGGTGTTTCTTTATCGGGAAATCTTTTGGAATTGAAGCTTACTTCCGGAGATATGCCAAAAGAACAGTTAATTGATATTTTATCTGCTTATAAGAAGAAAAAGAAATTTTATCGTTTAAAGAATGGTGATTTCATAAATATCAACGATGAAGGACTTGATGTACTGCTGGAATTAAAAGAAGGACTTGCAATTACAGATAAACAGCTAAAACAGGAAACCATTGCTTTACCAAAATACCGGGCGATGTATCTGGATGCTGAATTAAAGGATAAACATGGATTTTCGAGTACCAAAAACAAGGATTTTAAAGCACTTGTTCGAAACATGAAAACAGTGGAAGACAATGATTTTGAGATTCCCGATAAGTTGGATGGTATTTTGAGAGAATATCAGAAAACTGGTTTTTTATGGATGAAAACATTAAAAAATAACGGATTTGGCGGTATTCTTGCAGATGATATGGGACTTGGCAAAACATTACAGGTAATTACATTTTTGCAATCAGAAATGGAGGATTGTGATAATCTTAACAAACGTTGTCTGATTGTTTCGCCGGCTTCTTTGGTATACAACTGGCTAAGTGAATTAGAACGTTTTGCACCGGATTTGCCAGTAAAAGTGTTAGCCGGAAACTTAAACGAGCGAAAAGAAATACTTAATAACTTGCAGGAAAATGATATTGTAGTGACTTCTTATGATTTATTGAGAAGGGATATCGAACTGTATCAGGATATTTCGTTTGGATATCAGATAATCGACGAAGCACAGTACATAAAGAATCATTCTACACAAGTTTCCCATGCCGTGAAAACGATTTCCGCCGACTGCAAACTGGCATTAACTGGAACACCGGTAGAAAACCGTTTAAGTGAGTTATGGAGTATTTTTGATTATCTGATGCCGGGATTTTTATATTCTTATAAAAAGTTTAGGGAAGAAATTGAACTTCCCGTTGTTCAGGAAGCACAGGAAGAAATTACACAGCGCTTACAAAAAATGATTCGTCCCTTCGTGTTGCGTCGTTTGAAAAAAGAAGTTTTAAATGACCTGCCGGATAAATTAGAAGAAAATATGTATGCTCATATGGAAGGAGAACAGCAGAAGATATACGATGCAAATGTAAAACGTCTGCAGCTTCTTTTAGACAGCCAAAGTGACGAAGAATTTAAAACCGGAAAACTTCAAATTCTGTCAGAGTTAACCAAACTCCGCCAGTTATGCTGTGCACCGGAATTGGTTTATGATGACTATAAAGGAAATTCTGCCAAAACAGATATGTGTATAAACTTAATCC
This sequence comes from uncultured Lachnospiraceae bacterium, assembly GCA_964450185.1. Lineage (GTDB taxonomy): Bacteria > Bacillota > Clostridia > Lachnospirales > Lachnospiraceae > RUG11237. The sequence continues at coordinate 22,253 of CAYVCL010000014.1, forward strand.
AAAATGCCGTAGAAGGTGGTCATAAAATACTTGTCTTTTCACAATTCACCTCAATGCTTACGATTTTAGAGAAACGGTTAGAAGCAGAAGGAATCTCATACTATACTTTAACCGGAAGTACCAGTAAGCTAAAAAGAAAAGAATTGGTGGAAAAGTTTAATCAGGATAATACTTCCGTATTTTTCATATCCCTAAAGGCAGGAGGAACCGGTTTAAATCTGACCTCCGCAGATATCGTAATTCATTATGACCCGTGGTGGAATCTTGCAGTTCAAAATCAAGCCACAGACCGTGCACATAGAATCGGTCAAAAAAATGTTGTTACTGTATATAAACTTATTGCCAAGGGTACGATAGAAGAAAATATAGTAAAATTACAAGATAAGAAAAAAGCTTTAGCGGATGAAATATTGAATGGGGAAGGTATGGATAACGGAAGCTTTTCAAAAGAGGAATTATTGGAATTATTAACTTAGGGGGAGGAAGCATTGTTAGCAACAGTTAAAATTTACCATTCCCTTTGACAAACAAATGCCTATTAAATGGTGCAACATATCTGTTGTAGAACAACATCCATGCATAATACATGAAAATGGAACGGAATATTATGGCGTATATTCAAAAGACTTTGTTGAAAATTCCGGGAAGTTTTTATCTTTTCAACGGCTTTTAGACTGCACAAAGCTTCGTTTCCCGGACACAGGGACAATAGAAGAAAAATGGCATTTCACGATTAATTTTTTTGAGGAATTATGTCATTTGAATATAAAAGACTACCTTATTGTAATGAGTTTAATTGACTATTTGATAGGAAATGAAGATAGGCACTTAAATAATTTTGGCTGTATTGCAAAAGGAAAAAGTGCTTTTTCAATAGCACCACTATTTGATTTCGGTTTAGGACTTTTTGAGCATGACAGAAAATATGAAGGAGTTTCTTTTCGTGATTGCTTATCCATTATGGAATCAAAACCGTTTTCACCGGATAATCAAGACATTATCAATTATTTGTCAAAAAATTATGTTATCGATAAATACCTGCCTAAAATTTTGGATTTATCACATTGTGAAATTCCTTCGCCAAAAGCAGGGTCTTATTTACGAAACAGATGTAAAATTTTAAATATAGACTTACAGGGGGTACAATAATGAAATCATTCAGCAATATACAAGGCACTCTAATGGAACGTGATAAAGAATTAATTCATTTCACCATAGAACGCAGCTATTTAACCGAGCTTACCCAAATAGCAGCTACCGAAGATTTACCCATTGAACTTCGTTTGAACTCTGACCTGCCTTACTTGTTTCGTCTGTTTCTAGATGACAGAGTAGTACCATCTACCAGACAAGGCTTAGGGGCAGAGCTTCGAAGCGTGGGGATTCCTTACTATAATCCGGATGCGTTGCTTCGCTATAATCACGGCGTATCTTTTGAGGATGATTACTGGATAAATTTCGATGATGATAAAAAGAATTTTGAACAGGTGAAATTTGGAAATGTATAACAGAAACCGATGCTTCAAGAATATATATTCTTGAAGCATCAGCCTCCTAATCAGCTAAAACCTCCAACCTTAAAATATCATATAAAAATTCTCATCAAAATTTACTCCAAAGTTGTTGTCCCAGTATGTCTGACCATTCACTTCATAACTGATACAATAATGGAAGGAATCCATTTTGTCTTCATCTAAGTTTAAAGCCACACTCCATACTTCAGTATCAACATCCGTATCTGTTCGTGTATATTGATAGCTTAAATTTACGTCCTGATAAGTAGCCCAGTTATCCTGAGTGTATCTTACCTTTACCACCTTAGTGTAAGCCAGATTTTTTACATTAGCGCGAATATAATAGGAAGATGCAAGCTGAGGATAGCAACGAGATGCTCTCACATTAACCTGTCCCAAAGTGTCATAACAGGAATAATTATCACCGTTATTATCATCCCAGTAAGTCTGACCATCACCTACATATTTGATGGAATATTGACCTACATTAAAACCGTAAACGGTTGCTTTCCATATTTCAGTATTTGCATCCAGCTTTGTAACATAAGTAGCAGCACTGTCTTCCCAACCACCACCATAAGTGCTGTGATGGACATAAACCGCTTTATTAGCAGCACTGGAGGCATCCACCTGAATATATACACTGTACTGTAAGGTGCCATGATAGGACCCTTCCATATCACAACAATACATTTTTACCGGATCGCTTGCAGCTTTCACTGCAAGCTTGCTGCCCGACATAGCAAATACACTAAACATCATAGCAAACACCATGATAATTGCAGATAATTTTTTTACTGTATTATGTAGCTTCATAATTCACAACTCCTTTTCATTATTTTATTTGCATTGTTTCTTGTTTCTGTAAGTACTTACAAAATAAACGATACTATGTTTTTATTGTTTCGTCAATGTCAAAAAAGGTAACATGGCATTTTTCGACATGCGCATTCCAACATAAAATGACTTAATATTACATTTGTAAACATCCCCAATCTATGATAAAATCTGTATAAAACACCGGAAGTCCTATATTATCAGCCGAAGGAGTAAACATAAATGTTAAAAGATTTCACTTTATCAATTATCATAGAGCCATTGCTATCATGGTTCTCTGCAAATGCAAGAGTCCTGCCATGGCGTGAAGAACCCACTCCATACCGTGTATGGGTTTCCGAAATTATGTTGCAGCAGACCAGAGTGGAAGCTGTAAAACCATATTTTGAACGTTTTACAACAAGTCTGCCGGATATTCAAAGCCTTGCTGAATGTGAAGAAGAGAAGTTATTAAAACTCTGGGAGGGGTTAGGCTATTATAACCGTGTGCGGAACATGCAGATTGCTGCCCAAACCATAATGACAGATTACGATGGAAAACTTCCGGATGATTATCAGGAACTTATGAAGCTAAAAGGCATCGGGCATTACACTGCCGGTGCCATTGCATCCATCGCTTACGGCAAACCGGTTCCGGCAGTAGATGGTAATGTATTAAGAGTTATTACCAGAGTAACTGCAGATAACTCTGACATTATGAAAGATTCTGTAAAACGCCAAATAGAACAAGCATTGGCTGAGATTATGCCAAAAGAACATGCCAGCGCCTTTAATCAGGCGTTGATGGAATTGGGGGCTAAAATATGCATTCCAAATGGAGAACCCTTGTGCCATCAATGTCCGTGGGCAGAATTTTGTGAGGCAAAAAAGCAAAATATCTGGAAAGAACTTCCAGCAAAAAAGAAAACCGCAAAACGAAAGATAGAAGAGAGAACTGTTTTTGTTATCCGCAAAGAAGACACAATTGTGTTAAACAAGCGTCCTAAAAAGGGACTTCTTGCAGGGCTATATGAATTTCCTAACGTTACCGGTTATTTGACAGAAGAGGAAGCCTTACATTGGATTAAAGAGCAAAAATTGCTGCCTTTAAAAATACTGCCTTTACAGGATGCAAAACATATTTTTTCTCATATAGAATGGCACATGAAGGGGTATATGGTATGGATTGATGAATTGGCAGAGGAAAACAGTGATTTTCTGTTCATCGAATTGGAAGAATCCCAGCAAAATTATCCAATACCGGCAGCATTTTCAGCTTACACAAAATATATGAATATGAAACTGGGAAATGAACGGTTTGAAAAACAATAAGGGGGAAGTAGTGTGAAAAAACAAAAGAAAAAAGAGTCCTTTCAGGATTTATTGCTACCACTGATTATCATAATGGCGTTCCTGCCATTTGTAGTGTATCTTGCCATGTATAACTGTGGCTTAAGCTCGGAACTTTGGTATGGTGACAACGATATTATAGGGGATATTTATTGCTATTATAAAAGCAGAATATTTGTCATTGTTTCCATGATTAGTGGATTTATTATCTTGTTCAGGATATTGCTGTATAAGGGAATACAAAAGCCTTGGAAACCTTTGTTACTATTAGGAGGATACTTCCTGCTGGCAGTGATTAGTACCATTTGTTCCCTTGACCTGAAGGATTCCCTTGTGGGCTCTCTCTATCATTTTGAAAGCATTTTTGTACTCATGGGTTATATTATTATCCTTATTTATGCTTATATATTCGTAAATACTGAACAAGATATTCGACTGCTGGATAAATTTTTTACCGGTTCTGTGATACTTCTTGCAATTCTGGGAATATTTCAGGCTTTAAATATGGATATCTTTGACTGGGAACCGTTTATTCGCTTGATTTCTCCGAAAGAATGGGAGGATTATGCGTTAACTAATATGGAGGATGCATTTAGCGGAAATAATGTATCACTTACATTATTTAATCCAAACAATGCAGGACAGTATTTAGCCATGATTTTGCCTTTTTTCATTTTTAAGGCACTCTATCAGGAGAAAACGGCCAAACGCATTTTTTATGGAATTTTATCAGCCATTTTACTTATATTGGTGTGGTTTACTTATTCCAGAGGAGTATTATTAGCTGTTCTTATTGAATTTATCATTGGTTTTATTATTGTTTTATCAAAAAACTCACAAAAATCCCATGAATTTTTCAAAAAAACAGGACTTTTGATGTTATGTTGTGTTATAATTTTTCTTATAGTAGACGGAACGCAGAATTTCAAATTTCTTAATAGATTGCATGATGAAAAAAGCTATTCACAATTAGATGAAATTACCACAGAAGAAGATGGAATTCAAATAATCTATGGCGGTCATACGCTAAAGATAAGTTTCGCTTCCAGTGAGAATGAACTATTGATTCAGATGGATGAACAAGACATTACATCCTTTTATGATGCAGCTACTGGAAATATATCTTATTCCGGGTTGGAAGAAATAAAACTTCTGCCTATGGAGTTAGAAGATAAAACTCTCCTCATAATGATTGAAGAGTTGTCTTTTTCTTTTATATATCAGGATGGACAATATTGGTATTGTAACGATGTTGGCAAACAGGATCAGTTGGTGTCTATTGAAGCCGTTGATTTTCACGGTTTAGAAACCAAAGGTTCCGGAAGAATTTACATATGGTCTAGAACATTACCATTATTAAAGAAATACTTTTTTGTCGGCAGTGGACCGGACACCTTTTACCGGGCATTTCCTCAGAATGATTATGTAGGAAAGGAAATGTATGGGGATACTTCCGCAAGAATAATTGAAAAAGCACACAATGGCTATTTAATGACAGCAGTCCAGACAGGTGTGGTTTCATTGATTCTTTTACTCATTTTTTATGGCTGGTATGTAAAAACCTTTTTCCGTCGCGTAAAATATATGAATTTTACATCTGCAAAGGGTGTTTTGGGGATATCATTTTTTGTAGGAACAACCGGATATATGGTCAGCAGTTTATTTTATGACTCATCATTACAGTGTACACCATTGTTTTGTATCTTTGTGGGGATTAGTATGGCAATTATGCTAGCGGATACAACAATGGAATCTGGCGATTTAAAATAATGGTTTTTTCCATTATTCTAAATAGAAACTATATAATACTTTAAGAAAAGGAGGGGGTTCTATGAATCTCAAAAAAAGAATCGCAGTGTTTTTGTGCTTGCTTTTAGTACTTCCAACACTGTTGCAAAGTCTTCCGGGGCTTACCTTGGAAGCAAATGCCGCCAGCAGTAACCGCTTAAACACCAGCCTGTCATGGTCGGTGTACACCCGAATTGGAGAAGAAAATTCTTCTTACATGGGAACTCAGGAACTTATTTTAGAAGTTGGACAGGAAATTGATTTTTCATCCTATTTTTATTGGTATAATTCATCCAATTATAGCAGTAAAAATTTAAGCCAAGTAAGTGGGGAAACCTATTCTTCTTCCAGTAAAAGTGTTGCCAGTATTACGAAAGCAGGTGTGCTTACTGCCAAAAAACAGGGTAGTACCACTATTACCGTGAAATACAAAAATCAGGGTATCAAAGTTAACATCAAAGTAACTGCAAAAAAATATACCCAAAACAAAAAGATAGCATCCTTAAATTCAGCTATTGAAAAAACTTGGAAAAAATATGGAAAGAAAACCATTACAGCCAAAAACGTAACCGCATTATACAATGAAATGGTTAAAATCAAAAAAACAGCTCTGGAATGTAATAAAATCCTTAACAGCACCAGTAGCTATCCTACGATTTTATCAAGCACTGTTTACATACAAGAAGATTACAGCTACCATGTTTTGATAAATTATGGTTACTATAATCAGTTGAGTCAAAAACTGTATGGTTTTACCTCAAGTAAAAAGAACAGTGTTATTGCAACTATCAGTACCAAAAATCTTACTGCTAAATCCGTTAAAGTAAGTGGCAAAAATCTTACCGTTAATTTAAACAAAAAGCTTACTACAGCTCATTTAGTAACCGTAGCTGCATATGGTACCGCTGACAGTCAAATTACCTCAAAATCAGGATTAACCATAAATTATTCTATCTACAAAGGTAAAAATTTGAAGGTGACTACTTTTGAAACTAAGGGCAAAGAAGTGATGACTGGTACCGTTACCTTAAAACCGGGCAGCAAAACCATTGCTGTAAAAATGAAAAAGAAACTGGCAAAAGGCAACTATTATGTGGCATTTTACAATAATTACAAAGGCTATGCGTTGTCTTGCTCTAAAGCATTTAAAGTAAAATAACTTCATAGAAACTATTGACTTTCCCAAAAAGAAGTGGTAATCTATACAAGAATTAAAAAACAAAAGGCAACGAAAAGGAATAGTAAATTATAATTTGATTTCAGAAAGCTGTTGGTTGATGCGAAACAGTAGAGAATTATCTTTGAACTCGCCTTGGAGCCGCTGCCCCAAATGCTTGCAAAGTAGGCGCAGACGGATGCCCACCGTTACAGGGGAAAGATATGTTGGAGAATCATACTTTAAACGTATCTAATGAGTGTGTGATTTATCACAAATTGAAGTGGTACCGCGTAGGGATTATACCTTCGTCTTCGAGAAAATGGAAGACGAAGGTTTTTTTTGTGGACAATGAGTCAGGAGGAATAGCTATGAAAAATTTTGAAAAGTATACCAGAAGTTATTTTTTACCACCAGAACCATGCTTTGAGTGGACAAAAAAAGACTATATTGAAAAAGCACCAATTTGGTGTAGTGTAGATTTACGAGATGGAAATCAGGCATTGATTGTACCAATGAGCTTAGAAGAAAAAATCGAATTCTTCAAATTATTAGTAGACATCGGTTTTAAAGAAATCGAAATTGGTTTCCCAGCTGCTTCTGAAACAGAATACGAATTTGCCAGAGCCTTAATCGAACAGAACTTAATTCCGGATGATGTAACCATTCAGGTATTAACTCAGGCGAGAGAACACATTATCAAGAAAACATTTGAAGCTTTAAAGGGATGCAAACGTGCAGTGGTACATTTATATAATTCCACTTCCGTAGCTCAGAGAGAACAGGTGTTCAAGAAATCCAAAGAAGAAATTTTAAAAATTGCCGTAGATGGTGCGAAAATGTTAAAAGATTTAGCAGCAGAAACAGAAGGCAACTTCTTATTTGAATACAGTCCGGAAAGCTTCCACGGAACAGAAGTAGAATATGCATTAGAAGTTTGTAACGCTGTATTAGATGTTTGGCAGCCAACACCGGATAAAAAGGTTATTATCAACCTTCCGGCAACAGTAGAAACAGCAATGCCACATATCTATGCAAGCCAGATTGAATACATGTCAACACATATGAAATACAGAGAAAATGTAATCATCTCTTTACATCCACATAATGATAGAGCCTGTGGTGTAGCAGATGCAGAATTAGGTGTATTAGCCGGTGCTGACAGAATCGAAGGAACATTATTCGGAAACGGAGAACGTACCGGTAACGTAGATATTATTGCATTAGCAATGAACATGTATTCCTATGGAGTTGACCCGGAATTAGACTTCTCTGATATGCCAAAGATTTGTGAATTATACGAACGTGTTACACAGATGCCTGTAAATCCACGTAATCCATACAGTGGAGCATTAGTATTTGCAGCATTTTCCGGAAGCCATCAGGATGCTATCGCAAAAGGTATGCAGTGGAAAAATGATTTTGATCCGGAACACTGGACCGTACCATACTTACCGATTGATCCACAGGATGTAGGCAGAAGCTACGATGCAGATGTAATTCGAATCAACAGCCAGTCCGGTAAGGGTGGTGTAGGATATATCTTAGAGCAGAAATATGGTTTACATTTACCTGCAAAATTCCGTGAAGCTATGGGATACGCTGCGAAGAATGTATCTGACCACAGCCACAAGGAATTATCTGCAAACGAAATTTATGATATTTTCTTACATACCTTTGTAGATGTAAAAGAACCAATGGATATTACTGAATGTCATTTTAAACAGGAAAACGGCATTACAGCTACTGTTTCCAGTATTAAAAATGGAGAAAAATCAGAAACCATTGCTGTGGGTAACGGTCGTTTGGATGCTGTCAGCAACGCTTTAAAACAGTGCTATGGCTACGAATACAAAATTGCAACCTATCAGGAACATGCATTAGAACAGGGTTCTGATTCCAAAGCTATTGCATATGTGGGAATTAATTACGGTGACGGACAGACAGCCTGGGGCAGCAGTATAGATGCAGATATTATCAGAGCATCCATTGATGCATTGGTAACTGCTATCAATAATGCATTTCACTAGTTATAAACCTGATTCGTTTTCTTGCACAAAGAAATAAGAAATTTTAGATTTTTTTTAGGAATTATTCATAAAAATTAAAAAACTATAAAGACCTCCTTGAAAAATGTCGAAATTAGGACTATGATAAAAAATTGTCAAACACTTTTTTATTATAAACTATGAGTTGACATACTTCAGGAGGTCTTAAATAATCATGGAAAAACTAAAGCCAAAATTGTTTTCTGTTATGAAAACATATTCCAAAGAGCAGTTTATTAAAGACGTGATTGCAGGTATTATCGTTGCAATTATTGCATTGCCTTTATCTATTGCCCTTGCCCTTGCATCTGGTGTAAATCCGGAGAGAGGTATTTATACTGCCATTGTAGCAGGATTTGTAATTTCATTCTTAGGTGGAAGCCGTGTACAGATATCCGGTCCTACCGCAGCATTTGCATCTATCGTAGCCGGAATCGTGGCACGAAACGGTATGGATGGATTGATTGTGGCAACTATTTTAGCAGGTATCATGCTGATTATTATGGGTATCTGCCGTTTTGGTAGTCTGATTAAGTACATTCCTTATACCATTACAACAGGATTTACTTCCGGTATTGCCATTACCATCGCAATCGGTCAGGTAAAAGACTTTTTAGGCTTAACCATCGAAAGTTCACCGATTGAAACCTTAGAAAAAGCAGAAGCAGCAATCAAAGCACTTCCAACCATTAACTGGTATGCGTTTTTAGTAGGTGCTGTTTCTCTTGCCATTTTAATTTTATGGCCAAAGCTTACAGAAAAATTGCCAAAATCCAAGATTTCAAAAGTATTGGCAACCATTCCACCATCACTGATTGTAGTAATTGTTTCCGTACTTATGGTTTCCCTTGGAAATCTTCCGGTAAACACCATTGGAAGTTTATATGAAATTTCCAATAAATTACCTACACCACAGATTCCACAGGCAGATTTTGCCATGGTAAAAAGCGTAATGTCTGATGCCTTTACCATCGCAATCCTTGCAGGAATTGAATCTTTATTATCTTGTGTGGTATCTGATGGTATGATTGGTTCCAGACACCGTTCCAATATGGAATTGGTAGCACAGGGTGCCGGAAACGTTGCATCTGCATTGTTCGGTGGTATTCCTGCCACAGGAGCTATCGCAAGAACTGCAGCGAATGTAAAAAATGGTGGACGTACACCAATCGCCGGTATGGTTCATGCAATCACACTGGTACTGGTATTAGTAGTATTGATGCCATACGCAGCTTTAATTCCAATGCCTGCCATTGCAGCAATTCTTTTCATGGTAGCTTACAACATGAGCGAATGGAGAGCTTTTGTAGATTTAATTAAAACAGCGCCAAAGAGCGATATCATCGTTTTAGTTACTACCTTTATTTTAACAGTGGTATTTGACTTGGTAGTGGCAATCGAAATCGGTGTTGTATTAGCAGCAATTCTCTTTATGAAGCGTATGAGTGATGTTGCGGATGTGCATGGATGGAAATACGTTGGAAATAACGATGCTTTTGATGAAGAAGTAGACCCGGACAGCATTAATTTAAGAAAAGTTCCGGAAAATACTCTTGTATACGAATTATCCGGTCCAATGTTCTTTGCCGCAGCAGATAAATTCCTTCAGATTGGAATTGAGCCAGGGAAAAACGTAATCATTCTTCGAATGAGAAGCGTTCCTGCCATGGACGTTACTGCATTAAACTCTCTTGAGAAATTTTATGCAAAATGTCAGAAGAGTAATATTACATTGCTTCTTTCCCACGTGGAAGAACAGCCTTATAATATGATGAAACATGCAGGCTTTGTGGATATGGTCGGCGAAGATAACTTCTGTGCCCACATTGATGATGCATTATCAAAAGCAGAAAGCTTGAAATAAAAATTTATAAATGATATACTATGGACGGTGTGCCTTGCTTTTAGGCATCATCGTCCATTTTGAATTTAATCAAAAGAAATATAAATAGAAGCGAGGAAAAATAAGTGGCAAAATTAACTCCAATGATGCAGCAGTATGTAGACACAAAAGAACAATACAAAGACTGTATCCTTTTTTACCGTTTGGGTGATTTCTATGAAATGTTTTTTGAAGATGCGATTATCGCTTCCAAAGAATTGGAAATTACTTTAACCGGGAAGGATTGTGGACTGGAAGAGAGAGCACCAATGTGTGGTATTCCGTACCATGCAGTGGAAGGCTATTTGAATAAACTGGTAAGCCGTGGTTATAAAGTTGCCATTGGTGAACAGGTGGAAGATCCAAAGCTTGCAAAAGGGTTGGTTAAAAGAGAGGTCGTAAGAATCGTTACTCCGGGAACCAACTTAAATTCCGGTGCTTTGGATGAAAGTAAAAATAACTATTTAATGTCCATTGTATGTATGGAATCCGGTTATGGAGTTTCTACTGCCGATATCAGTACCGGTGCATATCTGGTGACAGAAGTAGATACTGAGCGAAAGCTGATGGATGAAATCACAAAATTCGCACCTTCCGAAATTGTCTGTAACGATGCCTTTTTAGTCAGTGGCATAGATATTGAAGATTTGAAAGGTCGTATGGGAATTGCAATTTCTTCTCTGGATGCCTGGTATTTTGACGATGCAATGTGCATTTCCCTTTTAAAAGAGCATTTCCATGTATCTAATTTAGAAGGGCTTGGACTTAGCGATTATGACTGCGGTGTGATTGCTGCCGGTGCTTTGTTAAAATATTTGTACGAAACCCAGAAAAATAACCTGAATCATATGACCACCATAAAGCCATATACCATTGGAAAATATATGATTTTGGACAGCTCCACCAGAAGAAATTTAGAGCTTACGGAAACACTCCGTGAAAAGCAGAAGCGTGGCAGCCTTTTATGGGTGCTTGATAAAACAAAAACAGCCATGGGCGCAAGACTTCTTAGAAATTATATCGAACAGCCTTTGATAGAAGAAGAGGCTATCAATGCCCGTTTAGATGCCATTGAAGAATTAAATAACAATATGATTTCCAGAGAAGAAATCAGAGAATACTTAAATCCTATTTATGACTTGGAACGCCTTATCAGTAAAATCAGTTATAAAACAGCCAATCCAAGAGATTTATTAAGTTTCCGCAATTCTTTGGAAATGATACCTGCCTTAAAACAGGTGCTTTCGGAATTTTCCAAGCCTCTTTTGAAAGAAATTTGTGAAAATATTGACGAACTTTCTGATATCTATGAACTGTTAAACAGTTCCATTATCGAAGAACCGCCTATTTCCGTTCGTGACGGTGGTATTATCAAAGAAGGTTTCCACGCAGAGATTGATGAACTGCGCAATGCAAAGACAGAAGGTAAGAACTGGCTTGCCCGTTTGGAAACAGAAGAACGTGAGAAAACCGGAATTAAAAACTTAAAAATCAAATATAACAAAGTGTTTGGCTATTATCTGGAAGTTACCAATTCCTATAAAGATTTGGTGCCGGATTACTATATGAGAAAGCAGACTTTAAGTAATGCAGAGCGTTACATCACACCAGAATTAAAAGAATTGGAAGATAAAATTCTTGGTGCCGAAGACAGACTGTATGCATTAGAATACAACGAATTCTGTATTATCAGAGATACTGTTGCTGCAGAAGTGGAACGTATTCAGAAAACAGCCAATGCCATTGCCATGACAGATGTGTTTGCATCTTTAGCAAAAGTGGCTGAACAGAATAATTTTGTACGCCCTAAAATGAATAACAAAGGTATTATTGACATAAAAGGCGGCAGACATCCGGTAGTCGAAAAAATGATTCAAAACGATATGTTTGTGGACAACGACACTTATTTAGATAATAATAATAATCGTATTTCTATTATTACAGGACCAAACATGGCAGGTAAATCCACTTACATGCGACAGAGTGCCTTGATTGTACTGATGGCACAAATTGGCTCCTTTGTACCAGCTCAGGAAGCAAAAATCGGTATTGTAGACAGAATTTTCACCCGTGTGGGAGCATCTGATGACTTGGCATCCGGTCAGAGTACCTTTATGGTGGAAATGACGGAAGTTGCAAATATTTTGCGTAATGCCACCTCAAATAGCCTTTTGATTTTAGATGAAATCGGTCGTGGAACTTCTACTTTTGACGGGTTAAGTATTGCCTGGGCAGTGGTAGAGCATATCAGTAATCCAAAGATTTTAGGTGCAAAAACTTTATTTGCCACCCATTATCACGAGCTCACGGAATTGGAAGGCAAAATTGATGGGGTAAACAACTATTGTATTGCAGTTAAAGAAAAAGGAGATAACATTGTTTTCCTGCGTAAAATCATCAAAGGCGGTGCTGACAGAAGTTATGGTATTCAGGTAGCAAAGCTTGCCGGAGTTCCTGAAAGAGTCATTGAACGTGCCAAAGAAATTTCTGAAGAATTAAATGATGCAGATATTCTGGTAAATGCCAGAAGAATCGCAGAAAATGGTACAAAAGCTTCTGTAGGACAGACCATCAGGCAGGATATCGAAGCAGAACAGATGTCACTTTTTGATACCGTACAGGACAAAGATATTGTAAAAGAGTTAGAAGCCATTGATATTGGAAACTTAACACCAATCGAGGCTCTCAATGCACTTTACAAATTGCAGAATAAAATTAAAAACCGTTGGTAAACAAAACGCACAAACTTTTTTAACATGGTAACAGCAAAGAAAGGCTATAAATATGAAAAGAATTGAAGTACTTGATAAAAGTACCATCGATAAAATTGCTGCCGGTGAAGTGGTGGAGCGTCCATCTTCTGTGGTAAAAGAATTGGTGGAAAATGCCATTGACGCCGGAGCAACAGCAGTGGCTGTAGAAATTAAAGATGGTGGAACTAGTTTAATACGAATTACAGACAATGGCAGTGGTATTGAAAAGAATGAAGTAAAAACCGCCTTTCTTCGTCATGCCACCAGCAAAATCAGAAGTGCAGAGGATTTGTTAAGCATTTCTTCTCTGGGCTTTCGTGGTGAAGCTCTTTCCAGTATTGCCGCAGTTTCCCAGGTGGAGTTGATTACCAAAACTTCACCGGATTTTACCGGCAGTCGCTACCGGATTGAGGGTGGCGCAGAAGTTGGCATGGAAGAAATCGGTGCTCCGGACGGAACTACCTTTCTGGTACGAAACTTATTCTACAATGTTCCAGCCAGAAAGAAATTTTTAAAATCCAACCAGACGGAAGCTGGATATATCAGTGATTTAATGGAAAAAATGGCTTTATCAAGACCGGACATTTCCTTTAAATTCATTAACAACAACCAGACAAAACTGCAAACCAGCGGCAACACCAATTTAAAGGACATTATTTATCATATTTATGGCCGCGACATCACTGCAAATTTAATTCCTATCGACCGGGAAATTAACGGCGTCCGCTTAAGCGGATTTATCGGAAAGCCTTTAGTATCCCGTGGAAACAGAGCATTTGAGAATTATTTTGTAAATGGCCGTTACGTAAAGAGCAATATTATTTCCAGAGCCATCGAAGAAGGCTATAAAGGCTTTGTTATGCAGCACAAATATCCTTTTACAGTACTTCACCTAACCATCGATGGAAAAATGTTGGACGTAAATGTGCACCCCACTAAAATGGAATTGCGTATTTCCAACCAACAGGACGTATACCGTTTCATCTATATGGCAGTTAGCGATGCTTTAAATGGAAGAGAACTGATTCCGATTGTTTCTTTTGGAAAAGAAGAAAAGAAGGAAGAGAAGCGTGATGTGACAACGAAAGCTCCGGAACCATTTGAAAAGAACCGCTTACAGGAAATGCAGGCGGAGAAAACAAAAGAGAGGGCAAAGGCTGTAACGTCAGCTCCTGCTATAGAAACTAAGGTTACGGAAAAGCCAGCACCCAAAGAAAATACTGCCGAACCTACTAAACTGGAACCCACTAAAATAATAGAACCTCCGACAACGACTTCCAACTTACCTAGCATACAGCCAACCGCCTCACAACCATCCTTAATAAAAGAAGAACCCGCCTACCAGGTTCAAAAACCAGAAGCCCCACAAAAGCTTCCAGAGCCCCAAGAACCTCTTGCGGATTCTGAACAGTTGGAGTTATTTGAAACTAACCTTTTAGCAGAAGAATCACGAAGCAAACATAAACTCATTGGTCAGTTGTTTAAAACCTACTGGTTGGTAGAATTTGAAGACAAACTGTTTATTATCGATCAGCATGCTGCCCATGAAAAAGTTTTATATGAGCGCAATGTAAAATTGTGGAAATCCAAAGAACATTCTTCCCAGCTTATCAGCCCGCCGCTGATACTGACCTTATCCAATAAAGAGGAAGAAATTCTTCATACCTACCAGTCCTATTTTGAAGAACTTGGTTTTGAAATATCTTCTTTCGGAGGCAAAGAATATTCCATTACCGCTGTTCCAATGAATCTCTATGGACTGGCACAAAAAGAGTTATTTATTGAGTTAATCGACAGCTTAGACACCATGACAGGAAAGTTAGCCCCGGATATGATAACCGATAAATTGGCTTCCATGTCCTGTAAAGCAGCCGTAAAAGGAAACCAGAACCTTTCCGCTCAGGAAATGGACGAATTAATTGGCGAATTAATGACACTGGAAAATCCATACAACTGTCCTCATGGAAGACCAACGATTATCTCTATGAGTAAGTATGAGCTGGAAAAGAAATTTAAACGAATTGTATAGTTTTAGAGGAGCCAGAATGTATTCTACACCACCAAAAATACATTCTGACTCCTTTCTTATTGCTTAATTTTCAAAAAAAGATACAATAACACATGAAAGGGGGCAGAAGATGAAAATAACACTGCAACAAACAGACAAAAACGTAGAAACTGAAATTATTATTCGCTATCACAAAATGACACCAGAATTGTCCCGGATTTTAGAATTACTTTCTGTTAAAAACAACAGGCTTACTGGTATAACCGAAGAAAATCAACAAATTCTATTTGCGCCTCAAGAAGTGCTCTATTTTGAAAGCGTCGATGGTATTCTGTATGCTTATTTACAAAATCAGGTTTATCGAATGAGAGAAAAATTGGAAAATGTAATATCTCAATATGAAACTTTTGGATTTATCCGCTGTTCCAGAACTATGGCTGTCAATCTCTATCAGGTAGAACGGTTGAAAAGTGAATCGGGAGGACGTATCCTTGCCACATTACAAAACGGAGAACAAATTATCATTTCAAGAAAATATGCAGGAATGCTGCGAAAACAATTAAAAAGTGAAAGTAGGAGGTAAACATATGAAAAAAGAGAATGGGAGAAAAAAATGGCTCACATATTTGAGTAATGAGATAGGAATAGAATATAAAGCTTCCCTGTATTTTTGGGGTATCCTATTTTTTGATGCGACATACCTTTTGTGTAACAATCTATACTCTGTAAGTCTGCTACATATCGCGGAGATGATTTCCATTACCTATATAATGGGATATTTGCAAGTATATGTTTTTCATAATTTTGATGAAGCTACAAAACTTCAAAAAAAAGAAGGGATAAGTATTGTGATCTGTTCCATGATCTATGGAGTTGTAAGCTATCTCTTTCAATGGTTTAATCAAAGTTTGAGTGTTTCTATAATTTTCATATGCTATTTTATTTTAATTTATATCCTTATATATCTTATAAATAAAATCAAACGAGATATCGATACAAAGCAATTAAACGACATGCTAAATGAATATAAAAAAGGAGGTTCAGAGTAATGACCTATATAATCGAAACCAATGAACTAACAAAATTTTATGGAAAAAGCAGAGGGATTTCCGGAATATCTCTCAAAGTAGAAAAAGGGGATATTTTTGGTTATCTTGGACCAAATGGTGCTGGAAAATCCACTTCCATCCGCTGTCTTCTTGGAATGATTCATCCATCTTCCGGGGACGCCTATGTTCATGGTAAAAAAGTCGACAACGACCTGACGGGAATCTTGAAAAATGTAGGTTATATGCCCTCCGAAACTATGTTTTATCCATCTATGAAAGCAGGAGATATTATCCGATATGCCGCAAAAATAAGAGGCATGGATTGTAGCTTAGAAGCCCGAAAATTATGTGATTGTCTGGAAGTCGATACCCAAAAGAGAATATCTGAACTTTCTCTAGGAAACCGAAAAAAAATCAGTATTGTATGTGCTTTACAACATAATCCCGAATTACTGATTTTTGACGAACCCACATCAGGTCTGGATCCATTAATGCAAGAAGTCTTTTTCGACTTATTAATAGAGCGAAACAAAAATGGAACAACTTGTTTTTTATCCTCACACGTATTACCTGAGGTGAAAAAATATTGTAAACACGCCGGAATTATTCGCGATGGTAAATTGGTCACGGTAGATACCGTAGCTAACCTGACAAAGTCAAATCTTCGCAATATCAAAATCACCGGAATTACGGATATTCCAAAACTCCCCGGTATGACAAACATAACAATACTGGGAAACGAACTGTCATTTGTTTATCAGGGAGAAATGAATCCCTTAATTTCTTCGCTCTATGGAAAAAATATTCATGATTTCATCATAGAAGAACCATCTTTAGAAGAAGTATTCATGCATTTTTACGAATAGGAAGGAGATTACTTTATGCATTTATTATGGCAAGAATTTAAATTAAATTTGAAAACAATGCTTATCTGGGCATTATGTGTTGGCTTTATTTGTTTGGGCTGTCTTATAATGTATGATAGCTTAGGCGACTCTATGAATGAGATGTCTGATATGTATTCTAATCTTGGCAGTTTTTCACAAGCTCTCGGAATGAACAAAGTAAATATTGGTACACTAGAAGGCTATTATGCCATTGAGATTGCAATTATACTTTCTTTAGGAAGCGCCATGTTTACTGCTATGCTAGGTGTAGGAATCGTAGCAAAAGAAGAAGAAGGACATACCAGTGAATTTTTAAATACACTCCCTTTGGGAAGATACCGAATTATAGCAGAAAAATATGGTGCTTTTGTGCTTATCTTGTTTGTTTTTCATCTTATTTGCATTGTTTGCATCTTATTCGGATTTCAATGGATGGGCGAAATGCCCTCAATGAAAAAGTTTGTAACCTATCATTTACTGACGTTTTTCATGTGTTTGGAAATTGGTACCATATGCTTTTTCTTATCTTCCGTAAGTAAAAAGAAAATGACTGGCGCAGCCATTGGACTTGCCGTGATTTTTTATACAATGGATCTTTTATGCCGCGTCATTCCATCATTAAAAAACGCAAAATATATAACCCCTTTCTACTATAGTAACGCTTCCGATATATTTTCAGGTGAAACGGCGGAAACTACTCCATATCTGATTGGGTTAGGTATCACTCTTATAACCTTATTTGCATCATTTGTAATATATCAAAAACGTGATTTATCGGCATAACCTAAGAATAGTGCGGTACTTCATAAAGTACCGCATTTCTCAATTCTTCAGCTTACTCTTTTATATAATTCCCCTATGGAAAGATAATTCACTTTATGTTATACTAGGAAGAACGGTCAAAAATAGTATAACAAGGTGGTGAAACCATGAAACAACCCTTAATCATTCTGGCAGGCCCTACTGCCGTAGGTAAAACGGAAGCCTCTATCGGACTGGCAAAAGCAGTAGGAGGCGAAATTATCTCCGCAGATTCCATGCAGGTGTACCGACACATGGATATTGGCTCTGCCAAAATTAAGCCTCAGGAAATGCAGGGCGTTCCCCATTATTTAATCGATGAATTAGAGCCTTCCGAAGATTTTAACGTTTACCGTTTTCAGGAACTAGCGAAAAAATATATGAAAGAAATTTATGCCAAAGGAAAAATCCCGATTCTGGTAGGTGGAACCGGTTTTTACATTCAGTCTGTATTATACGATATCGATTTTACTTCCACTGATACAGATACTTCCTATCGTGAAGAATTAGAATTGCTTGCAAAGGAAAAAGGCGCAGAATATCTTCATCACATGTTACAGCAAGTAGACGAAAAATCTGCACAAGAAATCCATGCCAACAATGTAAAGCGAGTGATTCGGGCGCTGGAATATTATAAACAGACCGGACAGCCAATTTCCAAACATAACGAAGAAGAACGTGCAAAAACTTCTCCTTACAACTTTGCCTATTTTGTTTTAAACGACGAACGTGCTACCGTATATGAGCGTATTAATAAGCGAGTAGACATTATGTTTGAAGCAGGGCTGGTAGAAGAAGTCAAAGGTTTGCTTTCTTTGGGCTGTCGAAGAGATATGGTATCCATGCAGGGCTTAGGATATAAAGAAGTGATTGATTATTTATCCGAAAAAATTTCTTATGAACAGGCAATGGAACAGATAAAGCAGGAAACAAGGCATTTTGCCAAACGTCAGCTCACCTGGTTTCGCAGAGAACGGGATGTCATTTGGGTAAACAAAAACGAACTAAAACACGATAATCAGAAGATTTTAGAATATATGTTACATGCTTTAACAGAAAAAAATATAATTACCAAGGAATAGACAGAAAGGACACAACAATGGCAAATTTAGATTTAGAGCAATTATACGCATCCATGGGGATTAGCAAAAAAGTATACGATTTCGGAATGGAAATAGAAGCTTCCTTAAAAGAACGTTTCGACAAAATCAAAGAAACTACCACCTACAATCAGTTAAAGGTGTTAAAAGCAATGCAGGACAATCAGGTAAGCGAAGCCTGCTTTGCCGCAACCACAGGATACGGCTACAACGATTTAGGACGTGATAAGCTGGAAGACGTGTACGCTTCCGTGTTCCATACAGAAGCTGCGTTAGTCAGACCACAAATTACCTGTGGAACCCATGCATTGGCATTAGCATTAGCAGCCAATACCAGACCGGGAGATGAAATTCTCTCTCCAGTAGGAAAGCCATATGATACTTTAGAAGAAGTTATCGGCATTCGTTCTTCCAAGGGTTCTTTAGCAGAATATGGTATCACATATGCACAGGTGGATTTGCTTGAAAACGGTGATTTTGATTATGATGGAATCAAAGCTGCCATCAATGAATGCACTAAATTAGTAACCATCCAGCGTTCCAAAGGATATCAGACAAGACCAACCCTTTCCGTAGACAGAATCGGCGAACTGATTTCCTTTATCAAAAACATCAAACCGGACGTAATCTGCATGGTAGATAATTGTTACGGTGAATTCGTGGAAACAAAAGAGCCAAGTGATGTGGGTGCAGATATGGTAGTTGG
>CAYVCL010000015.1:0-41805 GCA_964450185.1 uncultured Lachnospiraceae bacterium
TTTTTATGTTCTTTTAAATGTTCTGTTAATTCCTGAATTCTAGCTGTTAATACAGCGATCTGTACTTCTGGTGAACCTGTGTCGCCTTCAGTTCTTGCATATTCAGCAATAATTGCCTGTTTCTTTTCCTTTGAAATCATTTCATTTCCTCCTTAAATTTAAACGCCTTATATTAAGATGCCGGTCGGAGAGTCCATGCTCTGAATATAGGGCTTTTCTAATACCTCGATAGTATATCACATACCTTATATGTTTGTCTAGAATTAATTTTTATTCTTCTTCCCTATTTTGTTCTTTCATTTCATAAACCACTTCCATCAGCATCAAACCATGTGCCGGTGCCATAAAGCCCGCACGAAAACGATTTTTCGCCCGAAAAATCTCAGGAATTTCTTCTGCCGTTTTCTTTCCCAAGCCAATTTCTATTAGTGTTCCTGCCAAAATTCTTACCATATGGTATAAGAATCCATCTCCCTTAAAATAGAGTTTCAGATAGTGATTTTCCTTCACCATAACGATACTTTTTAAATTTCTTACCGTATCTTTTTCTTTTCGCTTTTCGGAAGTAAAGCTGCGAAAATCATGAATCCCTGTCAATAACTTGGCTGCACGTTCCATTTCCTGCACATTCAATTCTTCTGTGACAGAATATGCATATCTTCTGGTAAATATATTCGGTCGTTCTCTCAAGTCAATGGTATAGCAATATGTTTTTTCCACCGCGTCATAACGGCTATGAAACTTCACATCTGCTGCTTCCATCGTCACTATTCTAATATCTTCCGGCAAGGTTTCATTACATTCTCTAAGAAATTGTTCTTTTTGCAATTTTGCCTTGGTATGAAAATTTGCCGTTTGTTTCAAAGCATGTACCCCCGCATCTGTCCGCCCGGAGGCAATCACTTTTATTTTTTCCCCGCATAGTTTTCCAATACACTCCTCAAGAGTTTCTTGAATGGTAAGCCGCCCTTTCTGTCTTTGCCACCCCTCATATCTTCCTCCATCGTATTTTATGCTTATTCTATAATTGTACTCCATAGTATTCTCCCGTTTTTAAAACTTCTGTTCATTTTACCATATTTGTGATAAAATAGCACTATCTATTAATATTTTTCAAAGGGGGATAGCAAGCACTATGGCAAAATTAATGTTGATTGATGATGACAAAGAAGTTCTTGCGATTAATTATAAATATTTTCAAAAAAAAGGCTATGAGGTATCTACATATCCTTCAGCTGTACAGGCCATAAAAGCCTTACCAGGCATCCTACCTGATTGTATCGTTTTAGATGTTATGATGCCCGAATTAGATGGTTTTGATGCCTTTCCAAAAATCAGAAAAGTAACTCAGGCACCGGTTATTTTTCTTACAGGACGTACAGAGGAAAATGACAAAATCAATGGGTTGCTTCTGGGTGCAGACGATTATATGATAAAACCATATAGTCTTAGGGAATTAGAGGCTCGTATCATGGTACAGCTCCGCAAAAATAATGTTACCACTACAAAAAATCGTTTGGAATTTCCACCACTTTCCATCGATACTACCTCACATAAGGTGTACTACAACGAAAGCGAAGAAATCATTTTATCTAACCGAGAATATGAATTTTTATATCTTTTAGTTACCCATCCTAGAGAAACGTTAACTTTTTCTTTTATCGGGGAAACTCTATGGGGAACGTATTCCGACTCTGACCGACGCACTATAATGGTAATCGCAAGCAGACTCCGCAAGAAAATCTGCTCTTATAGCGGATTAGAAAACATTATCGAAACGGTCTGGTCACAGGGATATAAATTTATTCCAAAGCAATAGGAGGACGCTTTTATGAGTCAAAAAAATTCATTTTCAAAACCGGAATTAAATGCGGAAGACTTGTCAATCGCTTTATACAACACAACTCAAAAACTAGAACAGGCCAATTCTTTGCTTGCAAAAAACCAAAAAGAACGTGATTTGTTATTTGCAAACATTTCCCATGACCTTCGTTCTCCAATTACAGCTATCCGCAATTCTATCGAATATCTCCTTTCTCTGGATACCATAGAAAAAGAAGAATTAGATGTGACTTTACATTTAATCGAGCGACGTAGCATTTACTTGGAACGCCTGATTAATGATGTGTTTTTATTGTCTTCCATTAATATAAACCAAAATATGTTTCATTATGAAACTTTAAACCTTACTTTTCTATTAGAAGACTTTTATTTTTCTCAATTAGAGGACTCAAAATACAAACAGCGTAATTTAGAACTAGATGTAAAAGAAGATTTCAAATGTATGGTTTCTGTAGACTCAAAAATGCTTTTACGTGTGCTGGATAATTTATTTACAAACGCATTAAAATATTCCCACGAAGGTGCGAACATTACTCTTTCTGCCTATAAAGACGATACGTTTGCTCATGTTTTAGTAAAAGATACCGGCATCGGCATAGAAAAACAGCATTTATCAAAAATTTTCGATGTATCATATATGGTGGAAAGTGCCAGAACACCATCTTCCACTACCGGAACCGGTCTGGGACTTTCCATTGTAAAAGCGATTGTAGAACATTTAGGAGGCACCATCTGGTGCGAAAGTACGGTTTCCAAAGGAAGTACATTCCATTTTACTATACCTTACATAAAATAGGAGGGATGCAGACATCAAACTGCATCCCTCCTATTTCTTATACTAACTCAATAAAACCATTCTCTTTTAATGTAGCTAGAAATTCTTGCACCGATTTCAGGCAAACACTTTCTTCTACATCATAAATTTCCATAAGCCCTGCGACAATTTCCTTGGTACTGATGCCGTCTTTTAGCATCTCCCAAATTTCATTCGCTGAACCCTTCAGCATAAAATATTTTCCTGATTCAAAATCTATCATCACCTTTTCCCCTGCAAGTTCTGATACTTCAGGTCTTTTCAAAATTTTCACCTTATTTTCCATAGTCCCTATCTCCTCTCTCGTTTACAATACCTATAGGTTACTTTTATTATTTCGGCTTTTTCAAGGAATTTACTTAGTATTTGAACCTCATTTTTCAACGCTGGCTATTAAAAAGCTCCCTTACTTCCCAAGAGCTGCAATGCAGTCTGGAAAATAATTTTAAAATCAATGAAAACATCCCAGCAATCAATATACTTTGTATCCAACTCAACAATTTCTTCAAAATCTGTAATTGTACTTCTGCCGCTCACCTGCCACATTCCCGTAATTCCGGGTTTAATGCTAATTCTCCTCCAATGTCTTCTCTCATACTGTTCTACTTCGTCAACTGTAGGTGGTCTGGTACCTACCAAAGACATATCTCCAAACAACACATTAAAAAACTGCGGCAGCTCATCAATACTTGTTTTTCGAATAAATTTTCCAATTTTGGTTATTCTTGGATCATTCTTCATTTTAAACATGAAATTGTTATCCATTTCATTCTGCTGCATTAGTTCCTGTTTCTTTTCTTCCGCATCTACACACATACTGCGAAATTTGTACATGTTAAAATAACGTCCATTCATACCCACACGTTTTTGCTTAAAAATAATTGGTCCCTTAGAATCCATTTTTATCGCTAACGCTGTGATTAACATAATCGGTGAAAACAAAATAATTCCGGCTAGTGCACCTATAATATCAACAATACGTTTGAAAGCCCTCGCTCCTACATTTAAAGAAACTGTGTGATATGTAATGACCGGGTATGTTCCCACACTGCTCACATAGCTTTGAGCCACCCCGCCACTGTATGCATTCATAATAACCCTTGCTGTAACGCCCATTTCTACACACATGTTAATATATGGCTGCACATCAATAACATCTCCATGCTGGCGTTCCATAATATAGATTTGGTCAATGGCATATTTATGAATAATATGTTCTAAATCCTTAATATTACCAAGATATCCTTCTTGTTCCTCTTCCACTATGGAAACGTAACCTACAACAGATACATCTGTACTACTCTTTTCCAAAAAGCGAATAAATTTTTCATATCTCTCAGCCTGTCCGATGAGTACTGTTCTGCGTTTTACCATCAATTTCTTTTTCAATACATAATGCACAAAAAAAGCACTACTTAACACGCCTATATAACAACAAACTAAAAATGTCAAATAAAATCTCCTATCAACTTCTTCCTGTTTCCCCCACAAAAGAAGCGTTGACACCACTGCCGTAGCAATCAAAAAAGACTTTGATACTCTTTTTAGAAAACGATCTGCATAAAAAAATGTAGTGGTATTATATAAGCGTTCATTTTTTCCAGATAAAATATAAATTGCCAAAAATGCTACTATTATAACAAAGTAACCTTCTTTTAAGGCATTCATTCCCACACCCGAAATAAAAGCCGCTACAAAAAATGCAATCGTTACAAAAACAATATCGCAGACCATATACATTAAATTTGTATTTGCGTTTCTGTTGAATTTTCCCATATTCGTCTTCTTTTCCTTTTTCTCTTAGAAATATTTCATTTCAGTCGCTAGTTAACAGTTTCCAGTTTTACTCTTTTCTCTGATCTCTCTTTATTCAATCCGTTTATTTGCAATTTTCACTTCTCTGTCGCAATAATCCAAAACAGATCTTCTATGCGTAATCAAAAGACACGTAGGTTTTGGTGTCAATTTACGTATTCCTTCTAACACTGCCAATTCTGTCTTTTCATCCAAAGATGAGGTAGCCTCATCCAGAATTAAAAATGGGGCTTTTTTTACAACAGCTCTGGCAATGGCAATTCGCTGCGCCTGCCCTTCGGAAATACCATAGCCCTTTTCTCCAATTACAGTATCTATTCCAGCCGGCAGTTCTTTTACAAATCCATCCGCTGCAGCAACTTTTAATGCTTCCCAAACTTCTTCTTCCGAAGCGTCTTCCTTTCCCATTAAAACATTCTCACGGATTGTTCCGCTAAACAAGGTGTTTCCTTGAGGTACATAGGACATAAATCTTCTGGCACCGGCATTTGCCGTCACACGCTGCTCTTGGGAATTATAAAATTGAATCATACCGTTATTTCCTTCCAGAAAAGCTAACATCAAGCGTATCAATGTAGTTTTTCCCATACCGGATTCTCCTATAATCGCAACAAATTCACCCGGTTTAACGTCCAAAAAAATATCTTCCAGAATTGTTTCATCCTCTGTGTAACCGAAAGTGATATTGTTCACTTCCACCCCAATATTTTCTTGAACGATTTCCTCTGTTTCGTAATTTTCCTTTTCAATGGACTGCAATTCCATTACACGTCCGGTAGATGCAAAAACCGATACCACCTTAGGTATATATTCTGCTAATTGCATAATCGGCGATTGTATTCTGCTCACCATAGTCAAAAACAAAGCCATCGTACCATATGTAATACTTCCATCTGCCACTTTATAGGCTCCCACAGCCAATGCTGCAATATAACCTATTTGAAAAGACAATGACATGATATTCGAACTCACAATTCCCATATTCGCTTTTTTTCGCACCCAGGAAAAACGTTCTTCTCTTAATTTAACTAATTTATTTACGGAATGTGTTTCATTGCAAAAAGCCTTTACAATAAGCAGGTTGCTGATACTTTCTTGTAAAAAGGAGCGATATGCCGCTTCTGATTCTAACACCTTCACCTGTAGTTTTTTCAACTTTCTTCCCAGTACAAAGCAGGTTAATGCCGCCACTGGAGCAATGATAAGAGAAAGAAGTGCCAAAACAGGTTCATAATAATACAATACAAAAAACATAATCAGAACTTCAATAATCAACCGAAAAATATTTGGAATGGTATATATAATTCCATTTGAAATATTTCCGGCATCACTGGTCATTCTTGTCATCATATCTCCCGAATGGTATTTTTTTATATCCACCCAGTTTGATTGGATAATCTTTTCATATAGATTTTTGCGAATCCCAAAGGAAAACTTTTCTTCCAATACAACGGATACAAAGGACACTGCTGCTGTAAACACCATGTCCAGCAAAATCATTATAACATAAATGCCAATCGCTTTCAGCACAAGATTTCCGCCTATGGCTGAATCAATAATATTTTTAGATACAACTGCCAGTTGCGCTGATATCAAGGAGCATACAATATTCATCCCAAAGATTAATATAATCTGTGGCAAATACGGAATGGAATATCTTATAAGCCACTTAATATATCCCGACTGAATATTGTAGCTTTTCACTTTCTGTATTATTTTTTTCATAGTTTCTCCTATTTGTTTCTTCTACTCTAATACTTTCTTTATTTCTTCCACCTGTTTATCTACTGTCATGCCCTGCATAGGCCTATATATCACATATATTTTCACGCTATTTGCCATGGCAATACATTTTCTAAATACTTCCGCCGACATTCCCAGTTGTACATAAGTTTGATATTTATATAAACTGCTCAACAAATATTTTATCTTTTCGCTTCCTGTAATTTCTTTTAATATTACTTTTTCCACTTCAGCTACTTGTATGATAAACAAGGAATCTAACGGCTTTTCTTCCATACAAAAACCATCTTTCAATCGCACTGCATACTTTTCTTTGCCGCCATCCGGAGGAAGCAACAAGACTTCTCCCTGCAAATCTTCCTTCTTTTCGACCGCATCCAAACATATCTTCTGCTGAGGATACGCCCCTTGCGCAAACACTTTGTTTTCTTTTAGCTGTATTGCGACGGTGTCATCTGCCATAAAAATCCCACCCTCTTTCAGCAATTTTGCCGCAAGAGTGGATTTTCCAGAGCCGCTTTCTCCACTAACAATAATAGCTTTTTCTTTCATAAGAATACCGCTTCCGTGAATAGCCACTTCTCCCCGTTGAATTAAAATAATCGGAAGAACCGCACACAAAAAAACCTGATTCACCATTAGCTTATTATGATTTTCTTTTAATTGATAGGTGATTTTAGAACCAGCTTCCATAACAAAACAGCCTTGTCCTCTCGAACGAATCCATCCTCTACTTGGTTCATATCGGTATACTATGATGCTCCCCGGCTCATGATCCAAATCGCTTTCACGGGAAATTCTTTCATCTATTTTCCCTTCTGCAATTTCCACATCTATATGTGCTGGTATTTCGGACAACTCTATTGCCTCTTCGAACGGATAATCAGACTTTATATTCAATCCATATATTTTATAAAAATACATAGTACACCTCCTCTGCCTATTTTAAAATTATATCATATATCTTTCTTCTGGTTAATACTTTCCTTCGATAAATTTTATTTTTTCAAAAAAGATGCCGCCGCACCAATGATTTTTCCAATCACCGATGCGACGGCTCATTCTCATAACTTAATATATATTATGATAATTCTTCTTCTTTTCCACCTGGCTGATACCAACATCCATCATGGTAGAACCAATCTCCGTCTGGTTTACCTGTATAATCTTTTCCTCCAGCTGTTTCGCTGATTTCTAATGTTTCAATTACTGCATTAGACCATTCTTTTTTCATATTCTTAAGTCCGCCTTTCAATTATTTCAAACATGTTATCTGTTGATGTAGTTATCATAATACTTTTTTTATTTTATTTCAAGTTTTCTAACAAATTTGTAAGCTTTTGTTACAAATTAGTTTCCTTCCATGGTTTCAAGCAACATAGAAGTGTAAAAAAGTCGCATAAAATCAAAGTCATTACAAGCCATAATATCTTGATTCAGCTTTCCAAGTTCTTTTAAAGCATCATTACATTCCACAAAATCATGCTTTTCGTTTCTAACAAATATATCTTTCATTTCTGTATATATCTTATTCCAATTCTTTTGCACCACCCACAACATATCTGCACTTTGGCATCCATATCTTTCTCCTTTTATTACATGCTCCGGAACAATACCTGCTAAATATTCTCTCACCAGTCTTCTGGAAACGCCTCGATAACAATACTGCTCCATTGGAAGGCTCATACAGAATTCAATTAAACGTTTATCCCTGCAAGGATCTCTGGACAACACTCCTGTCATCAGCGATTCTTTTGTATTTATTTCTCCTTTGTAACTCAACTGAAGCTTATCAAGCATCAGCTTTCTATTGGATTCCACGTCCATTTTGTTTTCTGTTCTTGTTTCATAAAGCTCTGAAAATTTAGCTTCCAAATCATATTTTTCGATGATATTCTTCTTTATGAAGGCCTTTCCCAGCACATCCTTTTGTTCTTTTTTATTTCTGGAATAATATATCTTTGCTGTTTTCAGCAACATCCTTATTTTTTCTTTTCTACCCCAGCCATAATTCTTTGCATAATAACCCATCTCCCTAAAATAGGAAATAAATCTTTTTTGCGAAAGCAGTGTATTAAAATATATTTGTGGATTTCCAAAAGAGATATTTACGTTTCCATAACTGCCCTCTAACATAATTCGTGCGCCAAGTTCAGACGCTTCCTCCATCCCCTTTACTATCCACTGTATATTTCGAGGGGATTTGTATGGAATTTCGAAACCATCCCTTATTTTTTCACGCACGGACCAAGGATCTTCTCCCTTTAACTCAATCCAGTAATTTTCTACATTTCCTAAAAATTCACCTGTCTTTTTCGCCGCAATGCTTTCATTTGTCACATAATAACTGTTTACTTCAGAAACATAATCCTGTTCCGGCACAGAGGTAAAGGCATACAATTTTTTTCCTCTTTTTTTCAACTCTGGTGCTGCAATACAAGCTATCGAAGAAGAATCCAAGCCCCCGCTGAGAAACATTGCCGTTTTATCTGCACGCAAAAGACATCTGACCGAGTCCCCAAACACTTCGATAAATTTTTCTTTGTATTCTTCGTCTGTCTTCAATTTCAGTTCCTTAGGCGTAGGATTCCAATAGTCTTCTTTTTCAATCCCGGCTATTGTTATTTTCAAAACTTGAGCCGGCTCTACCCTATAAATCCCCTCATACATGGTTTCTTTGCATTCCGTAAGACCAACCAAATTATCCAAAGCCAAAAAGTCCACCAACCATCGCTCGTTCATTTTGCGATTTTCCTTTGGGTGCCACAAAGCCTCCATTACCGTAGAAAAGCTAAACACACCATCCACGTAACGATAATACAAACATCTTGTTCCTGCGGTATCTGAAACTACATAGATTGCATTTTCTTGTTTATCATAATATACAAAAACATAAGCTCCACGCAATTTATTTAAACATTTCTTCCCGTATTTTTTATAGGTCTGATACAAAATTTGTCCATCCGTAATTACCGACTCTTGCTGTATCTGCAAGTCTTCCAACAATTCCTCCCGATTATCCAGCACTACATCCGCAGTAAAAAAAATGTTGTCTTCTATCACAGGAAGATGTTCATACCGGCTTTCCTTAGTAAAATACTGAATTCCGCAACCCAGTAAAACATTATCTTTTTCCACGTTTTCAATCCGGTCAATCTTATATTTATCGTACGCACTCTGCATTCGATTCATTGTTCCATCCATAATTTTTTCATATCTTAATGAAATCGTACCCCATATTGCGGACATATTCTTTCCCTCACCTTCTGCTTTATTGCTCTATTTCTTTTCTTATAATTATACTTGTTTTTTTGACAAATACAAGAAAAAGAGTATTCTTTCCGCTTACGCTTCCAGAATACTCTTATCTGTTACTTATTCGTAACTAAGTCCCGTTCCATTATAATATACATATTCTTTGTTTACCTTTTCATACATACATACTTTACCCTCTTTGTCCAATACCGGAATATAATCTCTTACAAGAACTCCGTTATCATCCCAAATTTTAAAGTAGTATATTTTACCGCGTCCAGACCCAAACAATAATTCATCTTTTATTTCAAAATCCAGTTCTGGTCCTACCCATGCACTGTTTCCGTTAATGTACATTTTATTAAATTCCTTGCGGTATACCATGGGATAGCCAACCACGCTGTCCGCTATTGTCTGGTAATAATATGAATATCCAACATATAGACCTGCACTTGTTCCCTGTTTTAAATACACCTTATCTCCCCACCGGTTTTTATATCCTATAAATGTACCATATCCTTCTTTCTGGGTTAATTCTAATTTCATTTCTAAAACATATCTATTGTTTATTTTTAATCCTGAAGAAAAATATTTATTGGCATTAGAGCTTAACACTTCAATATAATTTAATTCTGTGTGTTCCGGCTCTGTTGGGATTGTTGGTGTTGGTGTTGGTGTTGACGTTGGTGTCGCTGTCGGTGTCACTATCGGTGTTACTGTTGGCGTTGCGGTTGGTGTTACCGTTGGTGTCGCTGTCGGCGCTGACGTTGGCGTTGCGGTCGGTATCGCTGTCGGCGTCACTGTCGGCGTTGTCGTTGGTGTCGCGGTTGGTGTCACTGTCGGCGTTGCGGTTGGTGTCACTGTCGGTGTTACCGTTGGCGTTGCGGTCGGTGTTACTGTCGGTGTTACCGTTGGCGTTGCGGTCGGTGTTGCCGTTGGCGTTGCGGTCGGTGTTACTGTCGGTGTTACCGTTGGCGTTGCGGTCGGTGTTGCCGTTGGCGTTGCGGTCGGTGTCATTGTCGGTGTCGCTGTCGGTGTCATTGTCGGTGTTGCGGTCGGTGTCACCGTTGGCGTTGCGGTTGGTGTTACCGTCGGCATCGGCACCAAATCATCTTCTCCATCTGAAGCAATTCCCTCCATTTGCATCTTATACTGATTTCCATTTTCTGTATATACCAACATTCCATCTTCTATAGACTCTAGCTCTAAATTGCTTCCACAAACTACTACTTCGTATGACTCACCCTCAATATCATTTTTAACTATAGAGCCATTTTCTTCATAATACCAGTACCCTTCATGGTACAGCATATCCCCTGTAATATCGTGCACATACCAGTCCGTATATTTTTCTGAATCAGATATCGACCCTGACCATCCTGTATGTGCATTGGAAGTTGCATTTCTAAATTCATCATCATTTCTTATAAAAAAGTTATGAGAAATTTCTCCTTTTATCGAAGTTCTTGTATCATCCCATGTAGGATCAATATGATACCATTCACCATCTATTTTAACTGCAATCCACATATGTTCTTTATTTGATACTTCTTTACATTCAATTCCCTCTTCTTCCAATAACAAATGCAGCGCATCCTCATATCCGGTGCAAATACCATATCCCAATCCAAGCGGTCCGCCCGCCACAGCGCACAATCTTTCTTCGTCATTCTTGTACACTGTATGTTTTACAATATAATCATGTATGTACAAGGTTTTTTCCATGTCACTCATGTCATCGTCCAAACCGGATTGAACCTCGTTTATAGACTGTAGCATTTTAGCATATCTTTCTGCAAATCCATCATCCGAATTTATCCATCTTACTGTACTTATGTATTGTCCGTCTTTTGTCGTCTGAGTCGTTTGATTTACATAGCACTTATAAACAATTTTACATTCCTCATTTATGATAGCCTCGCGAATATCATAATAATCAGAAAATGTTAAATTATACGCTCTTACATCATGTGTTGTCTGATCCCCCGTAAACAACATTGTTGCAAGTTCTTCCCTAAATGCCTGCAACTGCGCTTGTGTTGCTGCATGTGCCGGAATTACTGGTACTGTACCTGCCATAACTGCCCCTGCTACTGCTACACTTGTTACCTTTTTTAAGAAATTTCTCCTTCTCCGCTTCATCTTTCAGCCTCCCGTTCTGTTATTCACTAATTTTTCAATTAGTTTCTTCGTTCGTATAACTGTTAAAGTATGACTGACATGTATTTCCGAGAACCCTACTAACGTTATATACAAAAAAGAACTGCCAATTTTCGCCTCCAAACAGCAAACAAATTGGCAATTCTTTCGAAATTGCATAATTCATGGCAACCGGCTACCATAGCGTTCAACACGCCTAAGGTCCTCAGCTTTGCGTCCTTACGTTTCCATAAGTTTGCTATTGACATATCACGTTATTTACTTTAATAGAATTATAACGAAATCTGCCAAAAACTTCCATGATGCTTTAGTACTATATTTCTTATTTTTTAAATTTAGCTACGACAGCACATTCTGTATCACCCTCACCGGTAACACAATATTCACCACAACGCAACCACGCATGCGCCCGCATTCCACCGTCCTCTGTGGTACCTACTCCCAGATAAATTGTGCTCTCAATCCCTCTTTCATTCAGCAATTTCTGAGCCGTCATCGCCCGCACCATACATTTGCTCTCCCACGGAGTATTCCCTGCAACGCGGTTTACATGCTTAGAAATCATTTTCGCCACACGATAATTTTCTTTCGTTTCTTCAAAAGAAGATTCCTGTCCTCGCTCTCCTAACATACTCTCTAATTTTTCATTATCTCTTTTATTCAAAATCAAAATACACATTCTAAAATAAGCCGCATAAATATATGCCTTTACTGTCATTCCCTTTTCGTTATTGTACTTTATAAAATCTCTCAAGCGCTTTACCACGTTCGTCACCTCTGCTCCCAAATTCTTCCTATCCCTATTTTACTATTCGCAGAAAGGCTTTGCAAGGGCTGCACTTCATCTTTTCTAAGTTTTTAAAGACTTTATATTTTATAATTGTGTTTCAAATCGGGCCTGTGTTCCTAAATCTTCTTCTATACGCAACAACTGATTATATTTAGCCACTCTATCACTTCTGCAAGGAGCTCCTGTTTTTATCTGTCCTGCATTGACTGCCACCGCCAAATCTGCAATAAAAGTATCTTCTGTTTCACCGCTTCGATGGCTGATTACAGCGTTGTATCCAGCTTTCTGTGCCAGCTCAATGGCTTCCATAGCTTCACTGACCGTTCCAATCTGGTTTACTTTCACCAAAATGGCATTGGCAGCCTGCAGCTTAATTCCTGCCTGTAAGCGTTTTGGATTGGTTACAAACAAATCATCTCCCACTAGCTGCACCTTATGTCCAATTCTTTTTGTCATCAACTGCCAACCATCCCAGTCATCTTCTGCCAGACCATCTTCTATGGAAATAATCGGATACTTCTCAATTAATTTTTCGTAATAAGAAATCATTTCTTCTGTGGTTCTTACCACTTCGCCGGATTTCTGGGTTTCTTTCATGCCTGCTTCATAAGCACCCTCCGGAATACTGTCACCACATTCTAATTTTTCTCTCTTTTCACACAGACTGCTCTCTCCCGGGAAATGATATACTTTGTCTTCTTCGTTGTATAATTCGCTGGAAGCTGCATCTAAGGCAATTTTTATATCTTTTTCCGGTGCGTAACCTGCTGCTTTTACGGCATCTACAATCAACGCCAGTACCGCATCTGCATCGGGCAAATCCGGTGCAAAGCCTCCTTCATCACCAATACCGGTGGATAGTCCGCGGTCTTTGCAAAGTTTTTTCAAATTATGATAGATTTCCGAACAGATACGCAGTCCCTCTTTAAAAGACACGGCTGATACCGGCATAATCATAAATTCCTGAAAATCCACAGTATTCTGTGCATGCACTCCACCATTTAAAATATTCATCATCGGCAACGGCATTTTCTGTGCATGCACTCCACCCAAATACTGATATAACGGCAAACCCAGTGTGTCTGCCGCTGCTCTGGCAACCGCCATAGATACACCTAAGGTTGCATTGGCTCCAAGGTTTCCTTTGTTATCTGTGCCATCCATTTCAATTAACATCTGGTCTATCAGCGTCTGCTTTCCTGCGCTGAAGTCCTTTATTTTTTGTGCAATCTTTTCATTTACATTGCTTACTGCCTTGGATACACCAAGTCCCTGATAGCGAAATTCTCCATCTCTAAGTTCTACTGCTTCAAACTTTCCTGTGGAAGCCCCGGAAGGTACCGCTGCCCTTCCCACACCTCCACCATAAGTTGTCACTTCCACTTCCACGGTTGGATTTCCTCTGGAATCCATAATTTCTCTTGCATGCACCTTTTCAATTTTCAAAAATTCTTCCATCTCTTTTTCCTTTCTACTTTTTCCTTTTCTAAAAGTATTCCAAAAACCAGAGATTTTATACCTTTCAAAAAAAGCTTTTGTCTACAAAGAATTTCCTTGAGGCAAAAGCTTTTTCCCTTAATATCTTTTTATTTTTTTTGAAGGTGTTTTTTCAAATTCTGTTTCTCTTACTACTAAGCTGTAAATCTTTTTGTAAGATGGTGCTCCCTGATTATAATTATCAATCAGTTGCTGCAACACAGCCTTAATATCGGAAACACCTGTTTTTTCTGCATATTCCATATCCGGGAAGATTTCTGCTTCAATCACGCCGTTCTTTTCCCTTACCAGAATTTCCTGTACAATGCGTTCACTGCCAATTTTATTTTCCAGTTCTTCCGGTGATACATTTTCGCCATTTTTTGTGATAATAAGATTTTTCTTTCTTCCGGTCAAAAAGATAAATCCATCTTCATCCACATAGCCCAAATCACCGGTAAGCAGCCATCCGTCTTTTAAGGCTTCTTCTGTCTTATCAGGCATCTGATAATAACCCATCATTACGCTGCTTCCACGAACCCACAATTCGTTATCTACTACCTTAGCTTCGCAGTTTGGCAACAACTGTCCTACTGCTTCTTTTTTCACATTCCAGCTTACTGTGGTACTGATAACCGGTGCACATTCTGTCATACCATATCCCTGTAAAATGTCAACACCATATTTTGCAAACAAATCAATATAATCCGGATTCAAATACGCGCCGCCACTGTAAATGGTATGGAACTGCTCGCCAAATACTTCTCGTTTTACGATTTCTGGTGGAAGTCCTGCTGCTTCTTCCAATTTCTTTGCCATAGTTTCAATCATCAACGGCACCATCAAAATAATGTTTGGCTGGAATAATTTAATATTTTTTGCCACACGAATCAAAGAATCATTGAGGCAAATAATACTTCCTAAGGAAATCCCCTTTAAAATATCCATACTCAGGCAATACGCATGATGAGTCGGAAGTACACTTAAAATTACACTTCTTTCTGGTATTTTCATATCAAGACAAGTAGCGTTTTCCGCAAGATTTCTCTGTGTCAGCATAACACCTTTGCTTTTTCCTGTGGTACCTGAAGTAAACATAATGGTACAAAGTTTATCCGGCTCTATCTCACACTCAAATCCTGCCGGCTGCTCATTTACTGCCTGCCAGAAGGACAGAATATTTTCATCACTTGCTTCCTTTTGCATGGAAATTAAATGTTTCAATTTTGGACAGCGTTCTTTTACCACAGCCATCACGTCTGCACGCATTTCATCTAACACAAGCACCGTTGCATCTGCACGGTCGATTAATTCACACAATTCTTCTGCCGGAAGGGCAACATCTAACGGTACTGCCACGCTTCCACTGTTTACAGTTCCCAAATAAGATACAAGCCATGGGTAAGAACTCATTCCCACCATAGCGATATGATTTCCTGTTTCTCCTAATGCTTTTAACAAATTGGAAAAACGCTCACTATCCTGCTTAAACTGGGTATATGTTTTTGTTTCTATTTTATCTTTTCCTACTTTATAACGAACGGCATCGCCATCACCGTATTTTGCTTCTGTGTTTACCAGCATTTCCCTGATTGTACTGTACATCATCTGATTCTCCCCTTCAATTAACCCTTAAGTTTTTCTAAATACGCTACAGCCTCACCTACTGTGCGAATGTTTGCAGCTTCCTGCTGATCGATTTCTATATCCAATTCATCTTCTAATTCGCCTAACATACTCATGAAATCAAAGGATGTAAATCCTAAATCCTCCATGAATCGTGATTCCGGATGAATATCCTTTCCTTCTACTTCCACATAATTACCAATTACTTCTACTAATTTTTCAAACATTTTTTCTCCTCATTTCTATGTACTATATTAATTTTATAATATCCCCGATTGGAAGGTTCGGGTTCTCTGTCCCCTTAAACATAATTTTGCAAAGATAATAGTAAAGATACTCTAGCTGTTCTCTGGAAACCGCCTTTGTCTGATGTTCAAAGTTGAAATCCAATCCATTATCTTCCGGTCGATGCATAACGGTTAAATACATTGCCTGGGTTGTGGCTCCGTTTGGATACCACTTGGTCTTATATTTAATATCGCCTAACTTATCCAGACCTTTTTCTTTTAATGTCATTGGCTGATAAGTTAAAGACATTGGTTCGTAAGTACAGCCCGGTGCTGTATTATATACCTGACTTCTGTGACTGAAATAAGACACCGGATTATAGTTTGCATAACGAAACATCTCATTTTGTCTGTCACGAATTTCATAAATTCCCTCTAAAAAGGTCTTTGTTTCCGGTATAATAGTACGGAATGGGAAGGAATGAATTCTTGTTCCGCCACTTTTCTTTTCAGACAAAGTTGCTCTTCTCGCGATTGCCGTGTTAATGGAAACATCATCATTGCCATTGGTTTTCTGGAAATAAGTACGAAGCCCCATAAGCAATAGACATACCAAGGATACATGATACTTTTCGCAGAAGTCCATCAAACGTTTGGTAGGCTCGCCTTCCAGATGGAAAATATCCAATTCCGCATCCACGGAATCTGACACATTTTTTGCAGCTCTTGCCTTTGGATTTTTGCTTTTTGCTCTTTCTTCTTCTAACTTTTTCGTTCCGTCAATTCCATTGTAAATAGGTTCTGAACTTTCAATCAGCTTTTTGAAAAATTCTTCGTCCCTGTCTTTGGCCTTGCATCCTGCTTCATATGCCAAATCCTTTTTTAACTGTTCAATGTAGGACGCCATTTCTTTTGGATATGGAATTCCCTCATATTTTTGGCTACAGTAGATTTCAATAATATCTTTCAAAAAGCAGATAATTGACTGAGCATCCATGGTTAAGTGGTCAACCAACAGATATACCCCATTAAATCCATCCGGTGTTTTTATCATCACAATTCTGTTCTGTGGTGCATCATCACGTTTAAACGGTACTTCCGTCCACTTTCTCATAGTTGCTTCTGCTTCTTCCATGGTTTGCCCGGAAAAGTCCACAAATTCAATATCTCTTTCTTCTTTATCTACCACATACTGATAATATGTTCCCTCTTTATCTTTCGCAAAGCGAAGACGCATGGATTCGCAACGTTCGTATGCTTTATAAATGGACTGTTTTAACACTTCCCAGTCAATTTCTGTCTGAATGGTAAGACTGTTTCCAATATTTACCACCTGTTTCTTTGGACAAAAGTTTAAATAATACAAATGAAACTTTTGTGCATTTGTCAATGGATATACTGTATACCCTTTTCTTTTTCTCATCATTTTAGTTTTATAATCCCTTCTGTAAATTCTGTCAACGCTTTTTCATATGCCGACATATCTTTGTAATAGCTTTCTGCATGTGCAGCCCCTTTTACAATCAGCTTCATTTTTTCGGAAGCACAATTTTCGTATATTTCCTCACACATTCTGCATGGCACAAAGGTATCCGCATCACCATGTATAAATAGAATTGGTACTTTAGCTTTTCTTACTTCCCTTGCTGCATTGCATTCATCCATGCCATAACCTGCCAATTTACGATTCATAATATCTGCAATTTTAATTGTTAAAAATGCAGGCATATGATACATGCTGTTTAACACATGAGTGAATACATACTTTGGAGAAGTAAAGGCACAGTCAGATATAATCCCCTTTACCTGAGATGGAAGTTCTAAACCACTTGTCATTAACACGGTTGCTGCTCCCATAGAATTTCCATGCAATAATATCTCTACATCTTCCCCACATTCTCTGATTGCCCATTTTATCCATTTCATGGCATCTAAACGATCCAAACAGCCAAATCCTATATATTCTCCCTCACTCTGTCCGTGAGCTCTCTCATCTATCATAAGCATTCCATAACCGCGTTTTAAATAGTAATCAGAAAGCCCTACATAATCATTCATTCCTTCACTGGTATAGCCATGAAAACAGATAACCAGCTTTTTCCCCTGTTCCGGCGGAAAATAGGTGGCATGCAGCTTCAATCCATCATGGGAAGCCACATAAACATCTCTGTGATTGTGTGTCATAAGTTGCTGTCTTCTCTGTTTAATCATCGGTATGTACTGGTCCCAGTCTGTCCCTGCCATTTTCATGGTTCTCTCTACTTTCGCCCGATTGCGTTTCATGGTTCTTCGGTAAAAATAAGCTGCTATACCAACCTGTGCTACTGCCAGAACACCTACGGTAGTAAGCACTACTCCCAGTTCTTTTCCCATTTTCTTTCCCCTTCTTTCAATTCTCAAATTAATAAATGCTATTTTTTCCTTTTACTGTCTATCAGTTCTTTCAGTCTTAACGCTTTATCAATGTTTCCCTCTACCTTTAACTGCTGTAAGGTCACTGCCATAACCGGATCTAATTTTCCTTCTGCAATTTTCTTTAAAACCTCTGCTGTACATGTAAACATAACATCTCTGTCGTAGTATTCATATGGCTCTACATGTATTTTTCCCTCTTTTGCTTCTACATAAAAAATTCCGGAGCCTTCCCCGATAATGTTAAACTGATAAGCCAAATGTTCTGTCACGTCACTGATATCAGCTTGCATAAACTCTCCTTTTATCTGTGCAAAAACATCTGCGTATGTCATACAAATTCCCTCCATTATTCATTTTCGACCGCTAGTCGAAGTTTTTCCTTTACTAAGATAACACCTTTTCGACCGGCGGTCAATATACTCTTTGTAAAATTTTCCATTTGATTTTCTATTTGCCTATTTCTAATTTTCGTACTATAATGTACAAACATGAATACCTCAGAAAGGAGATACCCATGTCCAATTCAATGAAATATAATAAGATTTTGGATGCCCTTTTGGAATTGTTAGAAACCAAAAATATACAAAACATTTCTGTTAGTGAAATTGCATATACAGCCGGCATTGGCAAGGGAAGTATTTACTACTATTTCCCTTCCAAGAATGCTATTTTTGAAGCTTTGATTGAACGTAGTTATCGGAAACCGTTGGAAACCGCCAAAGCATTGTCAAGTCAGACCAACGTTTCCCCGTTTACCCGTATGTCAATGATTTTTCAGGCATGTAAAAGTTCTTCTCTTGCCTTTCTTCATACAAAAAAGAACTCTACGCTGAACAATGCGCAGGAAGAAGCCTTTTTACATCAAAAATATTTAAGTCACATGATTACGGAATTAAAGCCGGAACTGGCAAAAATCATTGAACAAGGTATCACACAGGGCGAAATTCAATTTGAGAATCCTACAGCACTGGCTGAAATTGTGCTGATTGTATTAGCAGTAAAATTTGATAACACTTTGGTTCCATCCAGTTGGGAAGAAATTGAAGATACTATTCGCGGACTGATTACGCTACTGGAAAAAAGTACGGGCAACCCTGCCGGTTCTTTGAATTTTCTTATGATTTCTGAAAATCTTCCGGAATCCTAAGTTCTGGCAATGTAAAAACTCCACAGTTTTCGGACTGTGGAGTTTTTTA
The DNA here is from genome assembly GCA_964450185.1 of uncultured Lachnospiraceae bacterium. Classification (GTDB taxonomy): domain Bacteria; phylum Bacillota; class Clostridia; order Lachnospirales; family Lachnospiraceae; genus RUG11237. The sequence continues at coordinate 19,360 of CAYVCL010000015.1, forward strand.
TCTTTATTGTTTATTATTTGAATGTATATCCCTGAGCTATGGCATTATCAATAAAATCGCCTAAAATAGCTGTATTGGTCGATGACACTGCATGAAGCAGATAAATTGCTCCCGGATGCAAAGCATCTGTTGTCTTTTTCAACGCCTCATCGTGAGCCATCTGATTTTCCGGGTCCCAGTCATGGAATGCAAAACTCCAGAATACGCCTGTATAGCCGCATTTATCCATTACACCCAGAAACTGTTCAGAAAAAATTCCTGCCGGACAACGGAACAAATACATTTCGTAACCGAAATTTTCTTTCACATAATTGTGCAGTTCCATAATTTCGTTTTCCTGTTCCTCTAAAGACAAAGAAGACACACCTGCTGACGGATGAGTCACACTGTGATTTCCAACAATATGTCCTTCATCAATCATTCTCTGTACCAATTCTGGTTCTTTTTTCGCATAATCCATGGTAATGAAAAATACTGCTTTTACATTTTTTTCTTTCAATACATCCAGAATCTGAGGTGTATATCCATTTTCATATCCTTCGTCAAAGGTAAGATAAATTACTTTTTCATCGCTGTCATTCATAATAAATCTTACTGCATGGCTTCCATATTTTTCCTGAAACTGAAGACATCCAGCCGGACGATTCAAATCATCCACCTGAGTCCCCTGACCCCAACCGCTGGATTCTGTAGACATCGCCTGCAATTCTTCGTCAGAAGGCTTCGCCACTTCCTTATAAATTGCACTTTTGCCTGAATTTGTTTCTTCCGGAAGTTCCGTCGGTATTACATAATCCGGCTGCTCTCCATTGATTGGTTCCTGCTCTATTATTGTTGGTGATGGCATGTCTGTAACTAAAGCTTCTTCTGTCAATACATTTTCTGCTCCCGATTCCATGTCATTTACACTCACATTACCCACTGTTTCTTCTTTTCCACATCCGGAAAGAAGCACAGCCATACACCCACAAATAACTATCTTTCGAAAATTCTTATTGATCATGACGTGGTTTTTCCTTAATAATCTCGGAAGCACTCACAATTTTTCTCAATACATCTGTATTGCTGTTCTGGTTTAATTCCTGTACTTTTGAGAATAATTCTCCTTTTTCTGATGCAACGTATCTAGGAGTCACATGATTTAACACATATGCTGCAATATCTGCTTTACATTTGTCACATGTACAACATCCCAAAGAATCAATAATTGATTCTAACTTTTCAAAAACAATATCCTCCATGATGTTTCTAACACCTTGCCCGTTAAATTCGTTCATATCTTTCCCTCTTTTTCTTTCATATTCTTTACAAAACTAACACTGTTTTGATATATCGGATTATTTTCTTTTTTACTTTAGGATAGGAAAAAAATATTTTATCGCTTATTTTAAGTACTTCATAATATCTTTTACTTCCTCAACGTCCTTTTTCAGCAAATCTGCTAATTCTTCCACCAACGGTTTTCTGTTGTGGGCTTTCTCAAATTCCGTGATACATTTGTCCACTTCATCGATTTGTTTTACAATATAATCCTCTGCTTCGTTTTCTGTTTCCACTTCATAAATGGCAGCTTCCATGCTCTGGCAGATATGTTCCGTCAAGTAATTTTCAACATTTTCAATTTCCGGCTGCTGCCCTGCGGAAAAAATACCATTCAAAAGTCCAATATTACCCTCCTGAATCAAATCTTCCAAAAGTACTCCCTGCCCCTTGTAAATCCTTGCGAAATCCACAATACGGTTCAGGTATCCGGTAATCAGTTCTCCTTTTGCTTCTTCGTCCCCTTTTACCGCCTTCCAAAATACTTCCTGTAAGCGATCTTCGGAAATATCCTGATATTCCTTAATTTCTTCCATATACATTTGCAAAAATCGGGAATCTTCTTCTTTTTCTTCCGGCACTTCTGCTTTTTCTTTTTCATAATCCACAATTTGGATTTTATTTTCTATTAAATAATCATACACTGCCTTCAGTTGTTCTTCTGACAGTTCTAACTCTTTCAATTCTTCTTTAATATCGTCCATTGCCAACATATTATCATAACTTTTGGCAATCTCTTTTAAACCGTTAATAGCATTTGCAAAGCTTTCCTGATTCATATTTTCCTCCACTATAATGGTTATCTCTTTTTATGTTCGTGTGTGAAAAGATGGTCCTGACAATACTCATAATTTCCTTCACACTTGGAACAAAAACGGAATTCCAAATGTTCTCCGTCTTCTTCTGTTCTTCCACAAATGGCACATTTATGTTTTGTAATGCCCTTGGAATATTCCACCTGTTTTCTGTAAGCACGTTTTCTTTTGATTTCTGATGGTGAAACACGATGGTAATTTCTTGTACTGAAGAAAAATACAATAAAATTCAAAACAGATGCAATAATCACTACTTTATCTGCCCAGCTACCGGTAAGTACCGCATATGCCAGATAAGCTACGTCAAAATATGCCAACCACTTGATTTTCAGCGGAATAATGAAATACAGCATAACTTTCATATCCGGATAGGATGCTGCAAAAGCAAGGAAAATAGACATGTTGATATAATAGGTGCTGAATGCACTTCCCATGCCCACAAAGGTCACTCCGCCAACTTTTCCTATAACAAATAATACAAATGCTCCAAGAATGGTAAATAACACACCGGAAAAAATATATACATTATAACGGAATGTTCCCCAGTTTCTCTCTAAGTTTGTTCCCAGAGAATAATAGAAAAACAGCATGATAAATGTAAAAATCCCAAAGCTTGATGGTGGAATAAACAACCAGGTAACCAGTCGCCACACCTGCCCTTTCACAATGTATGCCGGTTCTAATGTAAGATAGTTCAGTACATTTGGCGCAACAAAATTCAATATATAGCCAATCGCATAACAGCCAATCAGCCATATAGAAAGATTTGTAATTGCATACTTTCCAAATTTTCTTTCCAGTTTATTTAACCAGTTCATTCTTTTCGCCTTTCTTTACACATTTTTCTTCTATATTAATAGGTTTTAAAATAAATTTTTCTTTGAGAATATAATTGCCACGGCAATACTGCATATTAATGATATGGCGATTACAATAGTAAATCCATAAGGACTGTTCGCAAAAGGCATTCCAGAACCAGCCACGTTCATTCCATAGGCACTAAATATCATCGTTGGTATGGACATTACAATGGTTACTGTTGCCAAAAATTTCATGGCAATATTCAAGTTATTGGAAATAATCGATGCAAAGGCATCCACCATACCATTTAAAATGCCGCTATATATATTCGCCATCTCAATCGCCTGCTTATTTTCAATGATTACATCTTCCAGTAAATCCGTATCTTCCGGGTATTTCTTGATACCTTCACTTTTCAACAAACGCTCCAGCACTACTTCGTTGGAACGAAGTGATGTGGTAAAGTAAACCAAACTCTTTTCCAGTTCCAAAAGCTCGATTAATTCGTAATTCTTCTGGGACTCGTGCAAATTCTTTTCAATTACTTCACTTTTCTTATCAATAATTCGCAGATAATGGAGGAACATGGTTGCATTTTTATACAGTATTTGTAAAATAAAACGTGTTTTCTTATAAGTAAAGAAGTTCCGAACTCTGCCATCCATAAATGCTGTTAAAATTGGTGTTTCTTCCAAACAAACGGTAAAAATCAGCTTATCCGTTAATATAATACCCAACGGAATTGTCACATACCATTCTTTATCATTTCGTTCTTCAATCACCGGAATATCCACAAGAATCAAGGTGTAATCATCTTCCAACTCAATACGGGAACGTTCTTCTTCATCCAACGGTGCCCGCAAATCTTCGATATCAATTCCATATTCTTCAGAAATTGCAAGAAGCTCTGAGGCTGTAGGGTCAGACAAAGCAACCCAGCAGCCTTCCTGAATCTCATTTACCTGCCGGATTCCGTCTTCCATGGTTCTGAATATTTTCATCATGATTTACATAACTCCTTTCAAATGCCAATTTCAGGCATCTGAATAGAATAAAGTGTGCCTTAAAATTGGTTTTCTCTTATTTTATTTTTTTCTTTTCCAAATAGACACCTTCGTGCCTTACTAGGCCCACTTTCCATAAATCACACTTCCTTTTCCTTTTAGAGTTTATATGCCTTATAAGTTTAACACCATTCTTTTTAATTGTAAACAAAAGAAATCACCTTTTTTTGTTGTATTTTAAATTTTCTTGTCGTATAATGTAACTTGTTTTGAAAAAATTCACTATACATATGACAGCCCAAAATGAAGGTGTTCTTTCATTATTTAAAGGCTGTCCGCATATAGTTAAGAGTCATATTTAGTCAGGAGGTAAGGCAGGCTACTGCCAAAACAGTCTATGGATAATCAAAACCTTTATACCTTAGGAATCGATATTGGTTCCACAACTGTAAAAATTGCAATCTTAAATGATTCAAATAAAATCGTATTTTCAGACTATGAACGTCACTTTGCAAATATCAAAGAAACACTTTATGGATTAGTTGCCAAGGCATTGAATGAATTAGGGGACATTACTGTTTCTGCCATGATTACCGGTTCCGGTGGTCTGACCTTAGCAAACCATTTAGAAATTCCATTTACTCAGGAAGTAATCGCAGTTTCTACTGCCCTTTCTGAATACGCCCCAAAAACCGATGTTGCCATCGAGCTTGGTGGAGAAGATGCAAAAATCATCTATTTCGAAGGCGGAAATGTAGAACAGCGTATGAATGGTATCTGTGCCGGTGGTACAGGTTCTTTTATTGACCAGATGGCTTCTTTGTTACAGACAGACGCTACCGGGTTAAATAATTATGCCAAAGATTACAAAGCCATTTACCCTATCGCTGCAAGATGTGGTGTATTTGCAAAAACGGATATTCAGCCTTTAATTAACGAAGGAGCTACCAAAGAAGATTTATCTGCCTCTATTTTCCAGGCAGTTGTAAACCAGACCATCAGTGGACTTGCCTGCGGAAAGCCAATTCGCGGACATGTTGCCTTTTTAGGTGGACCACTTCATTTCCTTGACCAGTTAAAAGAAGCCTTTATTCGTACCTTAAAGCTGGATGAGGAACACAGTATCACTCCAGATAATTCTCATTTGTTCGCTGCAGCAGGTTCTGCGTTAAATGCAAATAAAGAATTATCTCTGACACTTTCTTCTCTGGAAGAAAAATTATCCGGCGATATTAAAATGGAATTTGAAGTAGAACGTTTAGAACCATTATTCCACTCCGAAGAAGACTATAAGGAATTCAAGGAACGCCATGAAAGTCATTCTGTTACTACAGGAGATTTAGCTTCCTATGAAGGAAACTGCTATCTTGGTATTGATGCCGGTTCTACTACTACCAAAGCCGCTTTGGTAGCTGAAAACGGTGATTTATTATATTCTTTCTACAGCAACAATAATGGAAGTCCTTTGGCAACAACCATACGTGCCATCAAAGATATTTATGCAAAACTTCCAAAAAGTGCGAAAATCGTTCACTCCTGTTCCACCGGTTACGGAGAAGCTTTGATTAAAAACGCATTGATGCTGGAAGAAGGGGAAGTTGAAACAGTAGCACATTACTATGCTGCTGCCTTCTTCGACCCAAAGGTTGACTGTATTTTGGACATTGGCGGTCAGGATATGAAATGTATCAAAATCAAAAATCAGACCGTAGACAGTGTACAGCTTAACGAAGCCTGCTCTTCCGGATGTGGTTCTTTTATTGAAACCTTTGCAAAATCTTTGAATTACAGCGTACAGGATTTTGCCCAGGCTGCTTTGTTTGCTAAGAATCCGATTGATTTGGGAACACGTTGTACCGTATTTATGAACTCTAAAGTAAAACAAGCTCAGAAGGAAGGCGCAGAGGTTTCTGATATTTCTGCCGGACTTGCCTACTCTGTTATCAAGAATGCCTTGTATAAGGTAATCAAAGTAAGCTCCGCTGCAGAACTGGGAAGCCACATCGTGGTACAGGGAGGTACTTTCTACAACGATGCTGTTCTTCGAAGCTTTGAAAAAATTGCTGACTGTAAAGCAATCCGTCCGGATATTGCCGGTATTATGGGTGCTTTCGGTGCTGCCTTAATTGCCAGAGAACGTTTTCAGGAAAGCCAGACAACTACCATGCTCTCCATTGATAAAATCAATTCACTGGAATTTAGTACAAGTATGTCACGTTGTAAGGGCTGTACCAACAACTGCCTTTTAACCATCAACCGTTTCAGCGGCGGAAGACAGTTTGTTACCGGAAACCGTTGTGAACGTGGTGTGGGTGGTCAGAAAAACAAAGACAACATTCCGAATCTGTATGATTACAAGACAAAACTTTTGTTCGACCGTGAATCCTTGTCTGAAACAGAAGCGGTTCGTGGTACGGTAGGTATTCCACGTGTTTTAAATATGTATGAGAATTATCCGTTCTGGGCTGAATTCTTTAAAGCGTTAAATTTCCGTGTAGTACTTTCTCCGGAATCTAACCGTAAGATTTACGAGCTGGGTATCGAATCCATTCCAAGTGAATCCGAATGTTACCCTGCTAAACTTGCTCATGGACATGTAATGTGGCTGTTAAATCAGGGCGTTAATTTCATCTTCTACCCTTGTATTCCTTATGAACGTGTGGAATTTGAAGACGCTAACAATCATTATAATTGCCCGATTGTTACTTCTTATGCAGAAAACATTAAAAATAATATTGATGAATTAAAGAACCCGGATATTTTATTTATGAATCCGTTTCTTCCATTTACTAATTTGGAAGTACTTACCAAACGTCTTGTGGAAGAATTTAGTGCTCAGTTCTCCATTTCTGCTGCTGAAATCAAAGAAGCGGCTGAAATTGGATGGCACGAAATGCAGAAGGTTCATTTAAAGGTACAGCAAAAAGGTGAAGAAACTCTTGCTTACTTAAAAGAAACCGGCAGACATGGTATTGTACTTGCCGGACGTCCATACCATATTGACCCGGAAATCAATCACGGTATTCCGGAATTGATTACTTCTTATGGTATTGCTGTATTTACGGAAGATTCTGTATCACATTTAGCAAAGGTAGAACGTCCTCTCCTTGTTATGGACCAGTGGATGTATCATTCAAGACTTTATGCTGCAGCAAACTTTGTGAAAACACAGGATAATTTAGACTTAATACAGTTAAATTCCTTCGGTTGTGGTCTGGATGCAGTTACCACCGACCAGGTAAGCGATATTTTAAATGATTCCGGTAAAATTTATACCTGCTTAAAGATTGACGAAGTAAATTCTTTAGGTGCTGCCAGAATCCGTATTCGTTCTCTACTTTCTGCCATCCGTGTAAGAAAACAGAGAAACGTACAGCGAACCATCGTTCCAGCCAACTTTGAACGTGTTATTTTCACGGAAGAAATGCGTGATAATTATACAATTCTCTGCCCGCAGATGTCACCAATCCACTTCTCTATTGTGGAGCCGGCGTTCCGTACCTGCGGATACAATATTGAATTGTTAAACAACGATGGAAAACAGGCTGTAGATGTTGGTTTGAAATATGTAAACAATGATGCCTGCTACCCTTCCTTGATGGTAGTTGGACAGATTATGGATGCTATCCTTTCCGGAAAATATGATTTAACGAAAACAGCGGTAATTATTACCCAGACCGGTGGTGGATGCCGTGCAACCAATTACATTGGCTTTATCCGCCGTGCTTTAAGAAAAGCAGGATATCCGGACATTCCGGTACTTTCCTTGAACTTAAGCGGTTTTGAAAAGAATCCAGGATTTAAGATTACTGCAAAACTTGCCTTAAAGGGAATGTATGCGGTTGAATTTGGTGATATTTTAATGCGTTGTCTGTATGCAACCAGACCATACGAAGCAGAAGAAGGTGCAGCTAACGCATTACACAAGAAATGGGAACAGAAATGTATCGACTTCGTTACCAAGAAAAATTATCCATCCTACTCCGGTTACAAGAAGATTTGTCGTGAAATTATTCGTGAGTTTGATGCGTTGCCAAGAAAAAATATCAAAAAACCAAGAGTTGGTGTGGTTGGAGAAATCCTTGTTAAATTCATGCCAGCAGCCAATAACTATCTGGTAGATTTACTGGAAGCAGAAGGTGCCGAAGCTGTCGTACCTGATTTATTAGACTTCTTCTTATACTGCTTCTATAATTCCAACTTCAAATACGAAAAGCTTGGAATGGGCAAACCTACTGCTGCAAATCTTGGTATCAAGGCATTGGAATGGTTCCGTTCCGCTGCCAGAAAAGAATTTGAAAAGAGCAAACATTTCGATGCACCTGCTCATATTGAAGATTTAGCGAAAATGGCTTCTGAAATTGTTTCCTGCGGTAACCAGACCGGTGAAGGCTGGTTCTTAACCGGTGAAATGTTAGAATTAATTCACTCCGGTGCCGGAAATATTGTTTGTACCCAGCCATTTGCCTGCCTGCCAAACCACATTGTAGGTAAAGGTGTTATCAAAGAACTTCGCCACCGCTATCCTCAGTCAAATATTGTTGCTATCGATTATGACCCGGGTGCCAGCGAAGTAAACCAGTTGAACAGAATCAAATTAATGCTGTCTACTGCATATAAAAATTTATAAAACAAAACCGCAGCCGTTTCATCACGGCTGCGGTTTCTTTATGCATTACATGGTTTTTTCTTAAATAAATTTTCAAAAAATTCTTTTAGCGTACAATATTTATCCATAAGACAAACTATGGTCGTTTCCCGATATTTTGGAAGATAAATAGTTAGTGGAAACATATGTTTTCTAATAATATCCATTTCTATCTCTGTCAAATCATAATCCCGCATGGCGTTGCGAAGTGCTATGCCCGGATGGCGAAATCCGTGAAGATTGCCTAATTTCGCATCATGCCAGTCATATAAAAAGTAGTCATGCAATAATGCTCCACGAATCAGGCTCTTCATATCCACCTGAATGTTGAATTTATGAACAAACACCACGCTGTAATATGCCACTGCCTTACAATGCATCAGGCAGGTTGTATTTCCATGTTGAATAAATTTTGACATCTGTTTAATTTTCTCATCTGCAAGCAATTCATCCATGTATTCGTTAAATGCTTTCAGTTGTTCCTGAGTCATCCTTTTGCTCCCTTCTTCTAGCTTTCTTCCTTTTCCTTGATAGATTCTTCTGGAATAAATACTCTTTGTACCTGCGTATTACTGCTCTTTTTGTTGCTCTTTTCTGCCTCTTCACAGAAATATTCCTGAGAACACAGCAGTTCTTTACCGCGCTTATCTACTCTTTCATAATTTCCGCTTGCTTTTAGCACACGGGCTTTCATTGTATCTGCCAGTTGAATATCTAAAATATGTTTTACCTTTTTCTTTAAGTCTTCCGCTTCCACCGGGAATAAAATTTCCACTCTGCGGTCTAAGTTTCTGGACATCCAGTCTGCACTGGACATATAAATTTCTTCGTTTCCATTATCATAGAAATAATAAATTCTGCTATGCTCTAAGAAATTTCCTACAATGGATGTTACCGTAATATTTTCACTGACTCCCGGGATGCCTACTTTCAAACAGCAGATTCCTCTAATAATCAGCTCAATCTTTACCCCCGCTGCTGATGCTTCATACAGGCTTTCAATAATTCCCTTATCACAAAGAGAATTCATTTTTGCAATAATATGGGCTTTCTTTCCCTGCCTTGCGTTATCTCTTTCCCGCTCAATCAAGCTTACAAATTTATCACGAAGCCAGATTGGTGCAACCGAAAGACAATTCCATGACTTTGGCTCAGAATAACCGGATAACATATTAAATACGGCTGTAGCATCTGCTCCGATACGTTCTGAGCAGGTTAACAAGCCTAAATCTGTATATAATTTTGCAGTGGCATCGTTGTAATTTCCCGTTCCCAAATGCACATAACGGCGTATACCGTCTTCTTCTTTTCTTACTACCAGTGTTATCTTACTGTGGGTTTTCAAGCCTACCAAACCATAAATTACGTGGCATCCTGCCTTTTCTAACATTCTTGCCCAACCAATATTGTTTTCTTCATCAAATCTTGCCTTTAATTCTACCAGAACGGATACCTGTTTTCCATTTTCTGCCGCCTGAGCTAACGCTGCAATAATCGGCGAATTACCGCTGACACGGTATAAGGTCTGTTTGATGGCTAATACATCTTTATCTCTTGCCGCCTGTTTGATAAAATCTACCACCGGATCAAAGGTCTGGTATGGATGATGCAGTAAAATATCTCCCTTTCGAATCTGATGGAAAATGCTTTCGCCCTCTACAATTTCCGGTACCGGCTGTGGTTTATATTTTGGATATTTTAAATGTTCGTACCCGTCCATTCCATACATCTTCATCAAAAAGGTAAGGTCTAATGGACCGCTGATTTTGAAAATATCTTCTTCTTTGATATGAAGTTCCTTTTTTAATATCTTCAGCAATCGTTTATCCATGCTTTCTTCCACTTCCAAACGGATTGCCTCGCCCCACTGACGTTTTTTGAGCTGACGTTCAATTTCCTTTAATAAATCTTCTGCCTCGTCTTCATCAATACTTAAGTCTGCATTACGCATGATTCTGTATGGATGTGCGCAAACAACATCATAGTTAAGAAATAGTTTTTCAATATTTCTTTCAATCACTTCTTCCAGCAAAATTACGTTTTTTTCTCCATTTTCACTGTCCGGAAGGGGCACAATTCTTGGTATTACTGCCGGAACCTGTACGGTAGCAAATTCCAGTTCTTCACTTTTTTCCTTTTTCGAAATCAAAGCCCCAATATTCAAAGATTTATTACGAATTAATGGAAATGGTCTGGAAGAATCCACCGCCATCGGTGTCAATACAGGATACACATTTTCCATAAAAAATACATCCACAAAATTTTTCTGTTCTTCTGTCAATTCTTCATGAGAAGAGATCAAATGAATCTGTTCTGCCTTTAGTGCAGGAATCAGCGAACGATTGTATGTCATATACTGGGTATTTACAAAGTTATGGGTTTCTGCACTGATTTCTGCCAACTGCTCCTCTGGCGTCATTCCTGCAATGTCTTCCTTTTCATACTCTGCATTTACCATATCTTTTAAGGACGCTACTCTTACCATAAAGAATTCATCTAAATTTGAAGAAGTGATGCTCAAAAATTTGATACGTTCAAACAATGGATTGTTTTTATCTCTTGCCTCTTCCAATACTCTGGTATTAAACAAAATCCAGCTTAATTCTCTATTTTTATAATACTCCGGTTTTCCAAAATTTTTCTTCTCCATAACCTTTCTCCCTTATATACTTTTCTTTTGCTTTACCACTGGTAAAATACTTAAAATTTCTTCAAAAAACTCTGCATTTTCACGAACTTTTTCTTTTTCCAGCATAATGTCATCGTTGGATGATACAGAAATTATCAACTGTTTTTCCCGAACAACACATCTTGCGTTTTTAAATTTCTGCTTGTTGCTGTAATCCATGGCATTTACCAGTCGAAGCATCGCTGTCAATTTGGCAATAATCAAATATTCCTGTTCTTCTAAACTTGTATAAGAAGAAAGCTTTTCAAAATATTCAAAATCCTCTGTATTGAATTTCACCACATGAGCCACCATTTCTCGCTCTTTGTGGGATAATCCGATGATTTCTGTTGCCATAATAATATTGTAAGCACAATCGGCGCTTCTTGACATACTAATATATTTTCCACAGTCACACAATATCACCGCGATGCGCAGTAACAAACGCTCTCTTTTCCCCAAACCGTGTACTTTTTTCGTTACATCAAACAATGTACAGGCTAATTCTTCCATCATGTTGATATGGTTCTTACTTGACATATAACGTTTTGCCATATTTTTTGCGGAAGCAATAATATCATCTTCAAAATTATGTTCTGACTTAATCAACTGTTTCCGTTCTGCATAATCATAGGCAATTCCATCGCCCAAATCTCTGTTTGGTGCCCAGATAGTTTCCGCTTCCATAATTTCTAAAAATCGCTTATAAATAATCGCAAACGGAAGAATTAATCTGGCATTTTCGGTAGGAACTCCCAGCTTTTTCGCTGCCTGCTCCGGCATCAGTCTGGATATTTTATCGTATATTTTCATATATTCTTCGTAAGCGGCACATCCGTTAATGGAATTGTTATCCGTTCTCGCAATCAGATTGGTAATAAATTCTCCAGTCACAATAATATTTTTAATATTTCTATCTTTTAAATAGAACTTTTTAAAATGAGCTAATTCTGCACTGATTAATTCTTCAATATACTGACCGTAGTGCGTAGTTCTGTTTTCCAATGCAGATAGCGTTTCACGGATTCTTAAGGAACCAAGCTTAATATTCTGGGTGGTAATTAAACTATCCTTATCAAACAGTGACACCTGAATACTGCCGCCCCCAACGTCAATAATCGCTGTTCCTTTTTTGATTACTTCATTAAATTCACTCCATTTAGAAGCAATGGATTTGTATCCGATAAAGCGCTGTTCTGAGTTACTTAAAATCTCTATCTGAAAGCCTGTTCTTACTTTAATCTGCTCTACTAATATTCGTGTATTTTTCACTTCACGTAAGGCACTGGTAGCACATACCCTGTATTCTTCCACGCCATATTCTTTCATAAATTCTTTAAAATCATTTAATGTCTTACACAGTCTGTCAATCATTTCCTGACTGATTTTTTCTTTCGTAAATGCATCTGCCCCTAATTCCAAGTGGTTAATGACACTGTTTAATTCTTTCATACCACTTCGTCCTGACAATTCAAATATCTTCATTCCGGTTTCGTAGGAACGGATGTAGATTGCCGCAAAAATAACCTTTTTCATTTTTTTTCGCCTCCCACACTGTATTCTCTCCCCTATTTTAAGCTATTTTTGTATTTCTTTCAATGGATTTTCAACGATATTTCCGCTGTTTATGTAAAGTTTTTGTTAAAAAAAGAACCCTGCGCTGCAAGGTTCTTTCTTTACATATATTTTCTTATGCGTCCTGTCCCATAACAGAGAGCTCTTCACTCTGTCCAAACTGGAAAAATCCGTAATATCCTTTTTCTTCTAATTTATTTAAGAACTTTCCTACCTTTTTCGGTCTTTCGAATAATGCCACGGTATATTCCTTACGCAGTTCTTCTGCTTTTTGGTAAGCCCCTACAATATCTTCCGGGTTATACAATACCGCAACACGCTTTTTGGTATCTTCTTCTTTGATTCCCTGTTCGCTTAAAATAGCATAGATACGCTCAAAACCAATGGAAAATCCTACTGCCGGAACATCTTCGTTTAAGAATTTTCCAATCAGGTTGTCATATCTTCCGCCGCCTGCGATAGCACCTTTAAATTTGTTGCTTTCCACTTCAAATACAGTTCCTGTATAATAGCCCTGACCTCTTACCAAAGAAATATCATATTTTAAATTATATTTTCCTTGGGAAAGCTGTTCTGCTGTGGCAATAATCTTCTTTATATTGCCAATGGCTTCGTTTTCGCCAATCATTGCCTCGATGCAGTCCAATGAAAAATCTCCTGCTTTCAAAAACTGTGCAAATTTTTCAATGACTTCTGTTTCGTATCCTTTTTCCTGCAATTCCTTTTCTACGCCTTCTGCACCGATTTTATCCATCTTATCGAAGATAATACATACACTGTCTAAATCAGCCTCTGCAAAGCCCATAGAAAGCAGTACAGCACGTAAGATACGTCTGTCATTCACCTTTACTGTAAATTCATCCATTCCGATGGCAAGCAGTGCTTTTGTTGTAGTACAGATTAATTCGATTTCTGCATTGATAGAGGAAGTCCCTAAAATATCAATATCACACTGGATAAATTCTCTCAAACGTCCTTTCTGTGGACGTTCTGCACGGTATACACGGTCAATCTGTATACATTTCATCGGAGCAATCAAGTCGTTTTTATTGTTAGCATAATAACGGCTTAAAGGCAAGGTTAAGTCATAGCGAAGTCCCATATCGGACAGTTCATCCATTTTCCCTTCTTCCACAGCCTTAGTAAGTTTGTCCCCTCTCTTTAAAATCTTAAAGATAAGGTTTAAGTTTTCGCCGCCTTCACTTTTATCCAGATTTTCTGCATCTTCAATAATCGGAGTAATAATATGTTCAAATCCGTTCTCTGTATATACTTCTAAAATCTTATTCTGCAAATAATCACGGATTCTTGCCTGTTCCGGTAAATAATCATTGGTTCCTTTTACACTTTTAATTTTCATTTTTTACATCCTTACTCTAGTATTTTTCTTTAAATTATAATTACTTCCCATGGATTTCGCAATACTTTTCCAAAGATAATTATAAATTATCCGGTCCAAAGCTTTGAGGAAATAATTCTTCTAAGGTATATTCTTTATATTCTGTCACACTTCTTGCCAGTACAATCACGAATTCTTCCGGTGATACAAATTCCCGCATCACCTGTCTGCACACGCCACAAGGGGGGCAGTATTCCATTGGCTTTTCTTCTGCGCCTCCCACAATGGCAATTTTTTCAAATTCTGTTTCGCCTTCACTGACTGCTTTGAATATGGCTGTCCGCTCAGCACAGTTGGTCGGAGAAAAGGCGGCATTTTCAATATTACAGCCTGTATATACGTTCCCTTTCTTCGTAAGAAGTGCTGCCCCTACATGAAACTTAGAATAAGGTGCATAGGACTTCTCTCTTGCCAAAAGCGCTTCCTTTATCAACGCTTCATTTTCCATACAAATCACTTCCTTTTATAGTGTTTCAATAATGTTCCACACTAACTTCTTAAAATCCACTGCCACCCGGTCCGCTGTTTCCTGCACTTCTTTATGGGACAATGGATTTTCACTGATACCACTTGCCATATTGGAAATACAGGAAATTCCACAAATCTGCATACCCATATGTTTCGCAGCCACAGCTTCACAGGCGGTACTCATACCTACCGCATCCGCTCCCAGCACATGGCTCATTCGAATCTCTGCCGGTGTTTCGTATGCCGGACCAGTAAACTGGATATATACACCCTGCTGTATGGGAATGTTTAAATTTTCTGCACATTTTTTAATATGCTTCTGTAACGCTACATCATACACATTACTCATATCCGGAAAACGTTCGCCCAATTCTTCTATATTTTCTCCAATCAATGGGGAAGGTACAAATTCCGCAATATGGTCTGTAATCATCATAAAATCGCCCGGTTGAAACTGCTTATTGATACCACCGGCTGCGTTGGTAAGAAATAGAATTTCTGCTCCCATCATCTTCATAAGCCGGATCGGAAGCACTACTTCTTCCATAGAATATCCTTCATAATAATGCACTCTGCCCTGCATGATTACTACCGGAACCGCTCCCACATAACCAAATACAAATCTTCCTTTGTGACCTGCCACTGTGGAAACCGGAAATCCCTGAATATCCTGATAGGAAATTTCCCCTTTCACATCCACTTGCTCAGCAAAATCGCCCAATCCAGAACCCAAAACCAACGCTACTTTCGGCTGAAATGGCATCTTATCTTTGATTTGTTCATAACAATGTTTCAGCGCTTTGTATCTATTACTCATTGGCTTATTCACTACCTTCCTTATCTATTTTCTTCATCTTATCACGCAATCTATTCTTTTGTAAATAATAATTGGCTTGTTTCTATCGTGTTTTCTGCGTATACCATCACTTCTGCAGTTGTCACAACATCTACGTCAATGATTTCAAGTTCCAACTGCTCTATTTCTTCGCTATCTCTGATTTCCGGACTAATTCCCACCGGTAATAACATTTCACCGTTTTTAATGTTAAATTCAAAGTAAATCATTTCTTTTCCTTTACATTTTACCCCAAGTTTTGCTTTTGCCTGAAGCATATCCTCAGAATACACGGTAACTCTTAGAAAATCTGATACCTTAGCAGGTTCATCAATGGAAATTGTCTTTCCATCTTCTATGCTGGTATAATCGATATAAAGTTTATCACTGGTTTCAATATACTTATCTTTAATCTCCTGACTTCCCCAGTAATACGGAAGCATTTCAAGAATGTTTGCTGTAAGCAAATCATTATATTCCGAATATCCATCCTCAGCCCAATCCACTTTTACATCTTTTCTTGCCAAAAATAAATTTCCCTGATAAATGTAAGGTTCATATTCTTTTTCCTGAAGCCATCGGATAATCCAGTAATTTCTTGTTACCAACGGACGGCCATCACTAAAATACGGTGATAACAGCACGATTTTCGGCTGCTTCTGCTCTAATATTTTCAACACATCTTTTTGCATGGTTTCATTGTACATGTTGTACGCACTGGTATACGGCGTAATTAAATCCAAGTCCAAAATGGAGGTTATACTCACCATATTACTTAAATCAAGCACTTCATCACGAGCCTCTGCTAATTCTACAATGTCATTAGCTCCATTAATATATTCCAAGCCTCCAGTAGACATATAACTTTCCTGTATTTGTGAAACATTGCTGCTATCTGCTGTTACATATACCGCATTATCCACAATAACGCCCCTACTTGCAAACACTGTTTCCGTGTCTGTATAATCTGTTGAATTTACAATTTTTATACTAAAAATCAGCAACAACAGAATCATATATTTATGCCATTGGTGCTTTTCAAGCACAGAAGTATTCACCAAATAGAACATCAAAAACAAAATTAATATTCCACTATAAATAAATGCCCGCTCGCCCGCACAAATCAGTCCAAAGGTGTAACTGGTAATAAAGAATGTAAAAATTACAAACTGCGCCACAATCTCTCCCATAGACCGTTTTGCTTCTTTTTTCACCATTTGTCTTATGATTAATCCACCCATTACAGGTATCAAAAAGGAAAACAATATATATACGTAATTTTCTTCAAAGGAAGCTACCGAAAAGATAGTATCCCCAGTATAATCATCCACCAAATAAGTCAGCGGATTACTGTTTACAATTAATATATTTTCCATATGTAATAATAGATATTTCACTATTTTAACAAACACCGGAATAAATAACATTCCTGCTGCCACCATAACTCCATAGGCAACGCAAAATTTTCTGCTTAATTGCTTCTTTTGTATGTTACCTATTGTTTCTTTTGCTACAATAAAAATATCTTTCAAGAGTACCGGCAATAAAGCAATCGCTGCGGAACCTCCGATGGAGGGATTCCAGCAAACAGAAGCCATCGTAAGCATTACATAAAGCCATACTCTGGCCGCTGAATTTTTATAAATTTTTCTGGTATTTAATATCAGCAGATATGGAAGTACAAATACCCAGCGAATATAATACATCGCATATCCTTCCGTAAAGTTAAATAATAATAAAATTACTGCCAACGCTGCTGTACTATTTTTACAACTTCTTTTTATAACCGCCGCAAGCACAGCTAATATAATAATATCTCCCAAAACAAAAGCAGCTTCTAAATTAGCATATCTTCCATCAAAAAATAGTTCATTGATAATACCATAATAATAATCACCCAAGCCATGTATTGGGAAAATATCCCAAAAAGGAATTTTTCCATAAGACGATAATTGCTGGCTGGTAATTGTATACTCTCCATTATGGAACATGGAAATCGGAGCTGTCTGAATTAGTGCATTGGGAATTTTCAAATAAGTAAAAATTGCTGCTATCTCTATGCTTCCTTTTGCCATGAAACTCTGCTCAAAACTGTTGGTACGAAGTTGATGTATATTCATTCCTGTCACAATAATTGCCACAATAAGAGCAACCGCCAAGTATTTTGCGGAAAAATAATGTACTACCACCTCTCCCTGATACTCATAAACAAATACCACATACCAGAAAATCCATAAAATGCTGCACATTTGCAATATAAAATTGAAGCGGTGCATTTTACATGGTTTTATTTTCTTTCCATAAAGAAGGGGATAAATTATCGCCAGTAAAAGTACTACTAATTGAACTACTGCAAGAGTTACTTCTACTTCTGCTCCCCAGTTTAACCCCACAACATCGCCTATTTTGCTGCCGATTAATACCACTGCTGTGGCAAAAATCTCACCAAATGCAATAAATTGTATCAGAGCTTCTAATTTTTCCCGACTTTTCCCACACAGGAACAGGCTTAAGAGCAAAATCACCAAAACCGTGGTCTGCTGGTATGTCACCTGTTGTGTAATCACATTATATAAGTAGAAAACTACCAGCCCAAGTTTTGCATAAAAGGATGGTATCTTATATGATTCTTTCTTTTTTATATAATTCAAACTTATCATAATCAGATAGAAAAAAATCACACTTCCAAAGAGGAAGATATATACCAGCCATTTATCCCCCTGCTTAAAATAATCGTAAAAAGAAAGCGTGCCTGCTATCAAGGAATCATAAACTACCGTTCCTTCATATAATAAATCCAGCACAAGAGTAATTACCCAAAATGCTGCGAGTATTGCTCCCACTGCTGACGCCGCAATTACCGCCAGTGAACTGTTTTCTATATACTGCTCCCCAAAATGTTTTAATCTTTTTTTCATATGTTTCCCCATACTTCTCCTCCGTATTTCAATACAAAATATTTTTTCTAAATCTTTTCTCTTATTTTTTCACCATATGTCATTTTACCATTGATTCTTCCTCTTTTTCAACTTCAAATATTCCAAAGTGTTCCTCACACACTTTTTATTGCAACTATTTCTCTAAAAAAGACTTGCAAAATAACTGATTTTCGGTAAAATAGGAATAGTATGAATTTACATTTTTGGAAAAAGAAACATTTTAAGCAATAGAAAGGTAAATAAAAATGATTAGTACAAGCAATGTAACGTTACGTGTTGGTAAAAAAGCCTTATTTGAAGATGTAAACATTAAGTTTACAGAAGGAAACTGCTATGGTCTGATTGGTGCTAATGGTGCCGGAAAATCTACTTTCCTTAAGATTTTATCCGGACAGTTAGAACCAACTAACGGAGAAGTTATTATCACTCCGGGACAGCGTTTATCCTTCTTACAGCAGGACCACTTTAAATATGATGAATTTTCCGTTTTAGACACTGTAATTATGGGAAATAAGCGTCTTTATGAAATTATGAAAGAAAAAGATGCTATTTATGCCAAGGAAGATTTTTCTGATGAAGATGGTATCCGTGCCAGTGAATTAGAAGGTGAATTCGCTGAAATGAACGGATGGGAAGCCGAATCCGATGCTGCCATGCTTTTAAATGGACTTGGAATTCCAACCGACTTACACTACGCTATCATGGGCGATTTGAAAGGTAGTGAAAAGGTCAAAGTATTGCTTGCACAGGCATTATTTGGAAATCCAGATATTCTTCTTTTGGACGAACCTACCAACCATTTAGACTTAAATGCTATCGAATGGTTAGAAGAATTTTTGATTAACTTTGAAAATACCGTTATCGTGGTATCTCATGACCGTTATTTCTTAAATAAAGTATGTACTCATATCGCAGATATTGACTACGCTAAAATCCAGCTTTATGCCGGAAACTACGATTTCTGGTACGAATCCAGCCAGCTCCTTATCAAACAGATGAAGGAAGCCAACAAGAAAAAGGAAGAAAAAATCAAGGAATTACAGGACTTTATCTCTCGATTCAGTGCCAATGCTTCCAAATCCAAACAGGCTACTTCCAGAAAGAAAGCTTTGGAAAAAATTGAATTGGATGAAATCAAACCATCCAGCCGTAAATATCCATATATTGATTTCCGTCCGGAACGTGAAATCGGTAATGATGTACTTATGGTAGAAGGATTATCCAAAACCATTGACGGCGTAAAAGTTTTAGACAATATTTCCTTTATCATCGGACGTGAAGATAAAGTTGCTTTTGTAGGTGGAAACGAATTGGCTAAAACTACTCTCTTTAAGATTCTTGCGGGAGAAATGGAACCGGACGAAGGTACCTTTAAATGGGGTGTTACTACATCTCAGGCATACTTCCCTAAGGATAACACAGAAGAATTCGACTGTGACCTTCCAATCGTTGACTGGTTAACACAGTACTCTCCTGTTAAGGATGTAACTTATGTACGTGGTTTCCTTGGAAGAATGTTATTTGCCGGTGATGACGGTGTGAAGAAAGTAAATGTATTATCCGGTGGTGAAAAAGTCCGTTGTTTAGTATCTAAAATGATGATTAGCGGTGCCAATGTTTTAATGTTCGATGAACCAACTGACCACTTAGATATGGAATCCATCACTGCATTAAACAATGGTCTGATTAAGTTCCCGGGAGTTATTCTTTTCTCCTCTCGTGACCATCAGTTTGTACAGACTACTGCAAACCGTATTATGGAAATCGTTCCGGGTGGTGCATTAATTGATAAAATGACTACTTATGACGAATACTTAGAAAGTGATGAAATGGCGAAGAAACGTCAGATTTTCACTGTTGATAACGAAGAAGATGATAACTAATTAACGAAAAAGAGAATGTGTCTGCATTCTCTTTTCTTTACAAGTTTCTACTTTATATAGAAAGGATGTTTACCATGGTCGATTTGCATACCCACACTACTGCTTCTGACGGAACCTACACTCCTTCAGAATTAGTGGCATATGCTATAGAAAAAAATCTGTCGGCTCTGGCTATCACTGACCACGATACCATTGCCGGACTAAAAGAAGCTTTTGCTGCCGCTTCGGGCAGTCATCTGGAATTAATTCCCGGAATTGAATTTTCCACCGAATACAAAGGCAAGGATATTCATATTGTAGGCTTAAGCATCGATTATGAAAATCCCTTCTTTATAGAAAAACTAGAACGTTTCATTGATTCCAGAGATGTACGAAACGAAAAAATGTGCCAGCTTTTAACGGAACAAGGACTTCCTGTAACTTTAGCACAGTTACAAGAACGTTTTCCTGATTCTGTCATTACCAGAGCACACTTTGCCCGTTTTCTATTGGAACAAGGATACATTACCCAGTTAGAAACTGCTTTCACAAAATATATTGGCGATAATGGTCCTTGCTATGTGGCAAGAGAGAAGGTAAATCCTATACAGGCAATCCGATTAATTTTAGAAGCAGGAGGAATTCCTGTATTGGCGCATCCTATTTTATATAAACTACCAGCCAAAGAGTTAGAAGAACTGGTTGCGTATCTTGCAAAACATGGTTTAATAGGAATCGAAGCAATTTATTCTACTTATAATCGTGCTGATGAAGCCTGTATTCGTCAGCTTGCCAAAAAGTATAATCTTTCCATCAGTGGCGGTTCTGATTTTCATGGAAAGAACAAGCCCTATATCGATTTAGGAGTGGGACGTGGGAATTTGAATGTCCCGGACGAGGTGTGGAAAAATTTAAAAACACTTCTATAATATATTTTTTTATTAGCAAAACCACACACGCAGAAAGAACTTCGGCATAACAGCCGAAGTTCCTTTTATTACACCAGATGCCGTGTCTTAGGCATAGCATCTTTCGTCTTTATCCACTCATGTTTGCTACTTTATGTTTTACGATATTTTCTGTAAGACTTCGCTATGGTTAGATACCACTTTCTTCAATACATCAATATCATCCTGCATTCGCTCAATATGTTCCGCCTCTTTTTCAAACTTCTTCGCAGCAGGTACATAATTTTCAGCCAGCAATCGTAATTGAGGCATTATCACATTTTCGTTCGTTAACTTTAAACTTCTGATATCCTGTTTCATATCTGCTATGTCTGCCTTAATGCCTGCCAACTTTTCTTCGAATTTTCCCTCTAATTTTTCTTCTAGCTTTTCCTCTAATTTTTTATCTAACTTTTCCTCTAATTTTTTGTCCAGCTTTTCTTCTAATTTTTTGTCTAACTTTTCTTCCAGCTTCTCTTCTAACTTTTCCTCCAATACCTCTTCCATCACATTTCTAATTGCGCCCAACAATTCTTCATTACTCATTTTCACCACTCCTTAAACGTATCCAAAGTATAACATGTAACAAAATAAATGTCTATAAAATTTTCAAGGTGCGATTTCTGTTGCATATTCTAATTAAAACTAAAACAACATATTGTTTATGGGTATCTTATTGATGAACTATCACAAGATATCAGTTTACAACTGACCTTTGACTTACTAAGATGTAATTATTATAACACATTCACGTTCTATGTCAAGAAAATAAGGGCTTCAAGCCGCAGCCTGAAGCCCTTTGTTTCTAATTATACCGGATATGTTCCGTTCTTTTTATCACCTGCTGCCGGATCCACTGCTGTCTTCTGCGCCTGACGGTACTTGAAGAAGTCCGTTGCAACCTGTGGGAACAGTGCATAAGATAATACATCTTCATCCTGTTCTTTCCATTCAGACATTTCAGCTTCGATTTTATCCAATTCGTTTTCTATTAAATCTGCCGGACGACATGTGATTGGTTTCTTATCTCCAATACACTTCTTCTGAACTTCCTGGTCGAATGGTTTTACGGTAGAACCATATTCACCGGAAAGAACGGCTTTTGTTTCTTTTGTTGCCATCTTGTATCTTTCACCCATAAGTACGTTAAATACAGCCTGTGTAC
>CAYVCL010000016.1:0-41353 GCA_964450185.1 uncultured Lachnospiraceae bacterium
CATCAGCACTTCGTTTTAGATATTTAACCTGTCTACTTGACAGGGGGCATATCATAGTAAGTATCCAAGCCCTTTTTATGCTGTTCTTATAATAATTCTTTCAAAATCTTATTTACCATACCAGGATTTGCTTTTCCCTGCATAGCTTTCATAGTCTGTCCTACTAAGAATCCAATGGCTTTTTCTTTTCCATTGTGGTAATCTTCTACCGACTGAGGATTGTTTGCAATCACTTCTTCGATGGTTGCACGCAATGCACCTTCGTCATTAACTGCTTTTAATCCCTTTTCTTCTACATATTTATCCGGGTCAATATCTTCTTTGAAGATAACTTCAAATACTTCTTTTGCCACAGAACTGTTGATAGTTCCTGCATCTACTAATTCGATAAGTTTTGCAAGATTTTCCGGTGAGAAAGATAAATCATCCGCTTCCATATCATTTTCCTTCATCAGACGAAGTGTTTCCACCATTAACCAGTTAGAAACCTTCTTTGGCTTCTTGCAAAGCTCTGTGGTAGCTTCAAATAAATCTGCCATTCTCTTAGAGGATGTAAGAATTTCCGCATCATAATCAGGAATATCAAATTCCTTTTTATAACGTTCTAACTTCTCAGTACGAAGTTCCGGCTGTGCTGCTTTGATTCTTTCAATCCATTCATCACTAATCATGATTGGTACTAAGTCTGGGTCTGGGAAGTAACGGTAATCCTGTGCATCTTCTTTGGAACGCATTGCATAGGAATATTCTTTGTTATCATCCCAACGTCTTGTTTCCTGTACCACTTCTTTTCCTTCTTCTAACAATTCAATCTGACGAGCTCTTTCCCCTTCAATGGCTCTTGCAATCGCTTTGAATGAGTTCAAGTTCTTCATTTCGGTTCTAGTACCAAATTCCTTTGCTCCTACTTCTCTTACAGACAAGTTAACATCGGCACGCATAGAACCTTCGTTTAACTTACAGTCAGATGCTCCAAGATACTGGATAATCAGACGAAGTTTATCTAAGTAAGCAATTACTTCTTCTGCGGAACGCATATCCGGTTCAGATACTATTTCAATCAAAGGTACTCCGGAACGGTTAAAGTCTACCAAGGAGCAGTCTTCCCATTCATCATGGATTAACTTACCGGCATCTTCTTCCATATGGATTTCATGAATACCGATCGTTTTCTTTCCTGCCGGAGTATCAATTTCTACACCACCGTTTCTACAAATTGGCAGATATAACTGGGAAATCTGGTAGTTCTGTGGGTTATCCGGATAGAAATAGTTCTTACGGTCAAACTTACAATACTGTGTAATAGAACAGTTAGTTGCAAGACCTACTGCAATGGCATATTCCACTACCTGTTTGTTTAATACAGGAAGGGAGCCAGGCATACCGGTACATACCGGACAGGTATGGCTATTTGGTGCTCCACCAAACTCTGTACTACAAGAACAGAAAATCTTTGTTTTTGTTGCTAATTCTACATGGACTTCAAGTCCAATGACTGTTTCATACTGTTTTGCCAACTAAAAGCACCTCCTACTCTTCTAACATGCCCGGACGTTTGTATGAGCCTGTCTGTTCATATGCATACGCCGCACGAATAATATTTTTTTCTTTAAAGCAATCACCAATTAACTGTAAACCGATTGGAAGTCCTTTGCTGTCCGTACCGCATGGAACACTGATTCCCGGAAGTCCTGCAAGGTTTACGGAAATTGTGTAAATATCGCCTAAGTACATCTTAATCGGATCACTTAAGGAATCTCCAAGCTTTGGTGCAGTAGTTGGTGCTGCAGGTCCTAAAATTACATCATATTTTTCAAATGCTTTGTCAAATTCTTTTTTAATTAACGCTTTGGTACGAAGTGCTTTTAAGTAGTAAGCATCATAGTAACCGGAACTTAATACGAAAGAACCAAGCATAATTCTACGTTTTACTTCTGCTCCAAATCCTTCAGAACGTGTCTTTTTATACATATTGTGAAGACCTTCGTAATCTTCGGTTCTATAACCATATTTTACACCGTCGAAACGTGAAAGGTTAGAACTTGCTTCTGCTGCTGCGATTACATAGTAAGCTGGAATTGCATAGTCAACTAAACCTAAATCAAATTCTTCTACAATGGCACCTTTTTCTTCTAATACCTTTGCTGCTGCTAATACCGCTTCTTTTACTTCTTTGTCTAAACCTTCACCAAAATATGCCTTTGGAATACCGATTTTTAAGCCCTTCACATCATCAACAAGTGCGGAAGTAAAGTCATAATCTTCTCTCTTTACAGAAGTAGAATCCTTTGGGTCATAGCTTGCAATAGCTTCTAAAATAGTAGCACAGTCTGTAACATCTTTTGCTACCGGTCCAATCTGGTCTAAAGAAGAACCATAAGCAATTAAACCATAACGGGATACAGTTCCGTAAGTAGGTTTGATTCCTGTGACACCACAGAAGGAACTTGGCTGACGGATAGAACCACCAGTATCCGAACCTAATGCATAGGAACATTCTTCTGCTGCTACAGCGGCACAAGAACCACCGGAAGAACCACCTGGTACGTGTTCTGTGTTCCATGGATTTTTTACTGCGCCATAGGCAGAAGTTTCATTGGTAGAACCCATGGCAAATTCATCCATGTTTGTTTTACCTAAAATAACTGCGCCTGCTTTTTCTAAGTTTACTACTGCTTCTGCTGTATAGGTTGGTACAAAGTTAGATAAAATCTTTGAACTACAAGTTGTAAGCATATCCTTGGTACACATATTATCTTTGATTGCCACAGGCACACCTGCCAATGGACCTGTTAAAGTTCCATCATCAATTAATTTCTGAACTTCTTCTGCCTTTTTTAAGGCACCTTCTTTATCTACAGTTACATAACAATTTAATGCATCTTCGCTTTTTTCAATCTGAGCAATAGCGGCTTCCACTGCTTCTTTTACAGTGACTTCTTTTGCTTTAATTTTCTTGCCAAGCTCTACTGCTGTTAAACTCATTAAACTCACAGTGCTACCTCCTATTCTACTGTCTTAGGCACTTTAAATGCCCCTTCTTTTACGCCCGGTGCGTTCTTTAAGATATTTTCTCTGTCATCACCATTTGTTACCACATCTTCGCGGAATACATTGTTTACCGGGAATACATGGGACATCGGCTCAACGTTAGATGTATCTAACTCGTTTAATTTATCAATATAGTCAAGCATTTTTCCCATATCGGATTTTGCCTGTTCTTTTTCTTCTTCTGAAAGTTCTAACTTTGCAAGAATACCTACATATTCCATTGTTTCATCTGAAATAATGTTTGCCATTTTCTTACCTCCTATGGTTCTAATCTGCTTAAATCTCTTGGGAACAAGGTAGTTTCACGCACATTTTCTTCGCCTAATAATTTCATGGTAAGACGTTCCAAACCAAGTCCTAAACCTCCATGAGGTGGCATACCATGCTTAAATGCACTTAAATACTGTTCCATTCCTTCGGTTGTCATACCTCTGTCTTCAATTTTCTGAATAAACATATTGTAGTCATGGATACGCTGTCCACCGGTTGTGATTTCCATTCCTCTGAATAATAAGTCAAAGCTTAATGTGTAAGTTGGATCTGCCGGATCATCCATAGCGTATACCGGACGTTTCTTAGATGGATAATGTGTTACAAACACAAAATCGGCATCGTGTTCTTCTTTAAAATACTGGCTGATTAATACTTCTTCTTCTGGTTCTAAATCGAATGGGTTCTTAATCTGACGGTTGTATTTTTCAGAAACTAATTTTTTCGCTTCGTCAAAACGAACGGTTGGGATTTTGTCTACCTTTGGAAGAACTACGTTTAACATTTTTAATTCTTTTGCATAGTCTTTCTGTAATAAATCCATAGTGTACTGTAAAAATCCTGTTTCCATAGCCATAATATCTTCAAATCCGTCAATGTATCCCATTTCAAAGTCTAAGGATGTATATTCATTTAAATGACGTTTTGTATTGTGCTTTTCTGCTCTAAATACTGGAGCTGCTTCAAATACTCTATCAAATACACCAACCATCATCTGTTTGTAGAACTGTGGTGACTGAGCAAGTACCGCTGGTCTGTGGAAGTATTCTAAACGGAACATATTTGCTCCACCTTCTGCACCTTTTGCTCCAATCTTAGGTGTACGGATTTCTGTAAATCCTTCCTGGAATAAAAAGTCACGGAAACCTCTTACGATACCTTCCTGAATTTTGAATTTTGCACGTTCTCTTACGTTACGAAGAGAAATCGGACGCATGGAAAGCTTTGCTTCCAAAGATGTATTTAATTTCCATTTGCTGATTGCAAGTGGCATTGGTTCTGTTGGCTCTGATAAAACTTTGATTGTTTTTAAACGAACTTCAATACCATTTGGTGCTCTGTCTTCTACTGCAACTACACCTTCTACTTCTACGGTGGAAGCTTCTTTTAAGGTTTTGATGTCAAATGCTGTAACTCCCTCTTCAAAAACACACTGTAATAAGCCTTCTCTTTTACGAAGTACCACAAATGCCACATCTCCCATATCACGAATGGTATGCACTGCACCATTTACTTTTACTTCTTTTCCGGTGTAATCTCCGGCTACAAGTTCACCAAGTTCTAATGTTTCTTTGCGTTTTACGCCTTCCATAAATTCCATTGTCTGGATTCCTCCTTGTTCTATTTTACATTTTTATAATTAACTGTTTACAACATAAAAACGCCCCGAAATGTAAGTTTCCTTACATTCCGGGACGGATATAAACGTATCCGCGGTACCACCCGCATTGGCAAATTGCCCTCTCTACACGTAACGCTGTGTTCTGCGTTCTGCCCTACTACTATTTCGAACAGACTGCTCCAGAGTGTTACCAGCTACAATTCCTTTCATAGCGCTCTCAGTCGGTGACGCTAATTTCCTGTAAAGTTCCATGCAGTGATTCTCTTTCTTTGCATTTGAGCCTTTTTAACCTAGTGACAATCATACCATATTGTTTTCGATTTTACAAGACTTATGTTACAAAATTAACGATTAACTTCAATAATATAAGTAGTTTTTTCCATAGTCTGGTCTGAAATAGTTAAATCCGTGGTTGTTTCAAACACAACCTCTCCCAAACTCTTTAAGAAATCTGTATTCATTTCCGGGAATTTTTCATATTCGCATTTACCGATATAAATATAAGAAACATCGTATGTTTCAATAAATTCCTTCGCAGCATTGATGTCTGTAGTTGTATAGAAGTTTTTCACTGCTTCTTCTCGCACGTTTACAACTTCCGGAAACTCGCCATCTACACTCTGCCATAACCATTCATGGGTTCTCCATCCGAAGACCGTTGGCAGACCTGTAATAACAGAAACACGATTATAGAATGTATAACTGTCACCATTGGCTTCCAGCACTACTGGTGTGCCTTCCACATTTTCATTGAGCCAGTTGGTTGCTTCATAATCTGCATAACATTCTGTTTCCATAAAGTTTGTAGCATCTAAGCTCTTATAGGTTTCTGAATTCATATAATCACCAAACCATGCTTTTGATGCGTTTCCAAAATATCCTAATGTCAAAACAAACAAAACAGACGCTAACACACACAATCTACGTACAAAGTTCTTTCCCTGTATAAGCATTTTTACAATGGCATAACCAAGAACAATTCCATACATGATATATGCCTGATAAGTAAGTTTGAACATTGTATTTGCTCTGGAATAATCACCTTCATAAATATCTTTTACATAAATTACTTCCGGCATAAAAGTAAGTCCAATCGCACAAAGACCTAAGATAAACATAAATAAGTCTGCGCTCTTCATTGCTCCTAAGAACTTCGCCACCGGATTTACATTTGCTGTCTTTTTGTATTCGCCTGCTTTTGCATTGCGATAAATCATATTTACAATATACAATACCACTGTAAACATTGGTATTGCCCAAAGAACTGCCAACTGATACAGCGGTGTTCTCATAGTAACAAGCTTAATTCCTGTTGAAATCTGATTAAATGCCAATGTAAATGGTAAACAGCAGATGGTTGCAAGGGCAAATACTAAAACACCCTGAATCGCTGTCATTCCTATAGAATACTTATCAAAATTGCACAGTGCAATATTCGAGAATAAAATCACAGCACCGGCAACCACAAAGTAAATCGGATAATCCCAGAAGTTTGTTGTATGGAATAATCCAATAAAAAATCCAACCATCAATATGTGTGGTGATAATACTTCCTGCACCAGGCTATATCCCTTGTTATTTTTAATCAAATCTCTGCGATATAACAACCAGGCAAATAAAATACCCATTACAGTAAGTACGAAAATAATATTAATTACATGAGCATGCAAATCTCCCAAAATAAAGGAATAACTTGGATACTCATGAATTGTTTTATCAGGAACATCCGGTTCGTATCCAATATATCTTGTTGAATTTGGGAACCAGTACGCAGTAACTTCTGCTCCCGTAAATTTCTGAAGCCATGGTCTTAATAAACCATAGATAATATAATGTCCATTTCCTGCAAATACCACAGCCAGCACGCTGACAATTCCGGCAATTACTGCAAATGGTCTTACATTCTTAATTTTTTCAAATGTAAGCTGTGCAAAACAGTTGCGCACCAGTGAAAATATAAGGGCACAGCTTAATCCTGCAATCGTCATTAACATTAAATTATATCCATAATCCACGCTGATACCGGAAAGTTTTGACAAGAAAGTTCCAATAAACTGTCCCACATAATAGTAGTTCAAGTCTTCACCAGCCAACCATAAATCCTGTGGAGGCATGTAATCGGAACGTTCCATAATTTTCATAAATCCAAAATCCATGAATTTCTCTGTTCCGTATGCATCCGGTTTACATCCTCTTAAATAACACCAAAATGTAAACATTGACAGGAAAATAAGTTCCACACAGAACATGCTGTTAAAGTTTTCCAGTGTAAAATCAATCTTTTTCTGTTTCTTATAGAAACCAAAAAAGTATAACAAGCCATTCAAAATCAATACAATTAAGCATACGATAATACAACTAAGCTGACTGAATTTCAGGATTTTAACAGAAGCCAAGACCCACATAAGCCATGCTGTCAAAGCAAGACCTATGGATTTGGAAAATGCCCATCCAAAATCAGTAAATCTTGAAAACATTAAATAGGTCAGAGGCATGTTAATTACGCCAAGTACCAGTAAAACGCCCCACCATCCTAACACTCTTCCGAAGTCGCCGCCCATACGTACTGCACCTAAAATAATGGTAAGTACTGTAAGAACTGCAAGAACTCCGGTAATTGTTTGTTCTTTTTTTAATTCTTTATTCATAATACCACCTTACATTATATTGTTTTTCCAATTACTCTAAAATCTTTGATTGCCTGTTTTCCAATTCCGATAATCTTTTTAATATTAATGGAATTGACACCACCCTGGCGCTCTCTAAAAGTAATTGGTATGTATTTCACTGCCAATTTTTTCTTGGCATAGATAACAGAAATAATTACATTTGATAAGTTATAGTCTTTTGGAATCAAACCAATATACTGCTTTAATGTGCTGACTTTCATCACACGGAATGGTGTATTGGCATCTGTCACAGATACACCAAAGCAAAGACGAATTACCAGTTTTAATGTTTTTGTAACGAACACTCTGGAAGAACCGTCTTCTCTCTTACTACGATGTCCAATCAACATATCATACTTTTCTCTTTCTTCCCAGAACTGCCAAAATTCATCCGGTAACGTCTGTCCATCAGAATCTGTCTGGAAAATGTAATCTGCACCCTGTTCGATTGCATAATTGTAGCCAAACAGAATGGTTGCTCCATGTCCACCATTTGGTTTTGTCATTGGTTCAAACATAGTAAGGTTCTTTTCCTGTTTCAATTTCTGCATAATTTCATATGTGTTATCCTTACTTCCATCATTGATGATAACTAATTTACTTTCTCCGCCAACCTTTTCCACAACCGGATACCAGTCATTAATTACATTTTCAATGTTAGATTCTTCATTGTACGCCGGAATAACAATATATAATTTATCCATATTTTTTCCCCTTTATGTTTACATTTGGTCATTACTGCCCTTCTTATTATACATTTTTTTCTAAAGATTACAACACAAATTATCTTTTTTCGTGGCTTTTCACAAATTTTTGTAATATTTTTGTAACTTTTAAAGGGCAGCCAAAAAGCTGCCCTTTTGATTGTTCTAGTATAAAAAGCTTATAATGCTTTGATTCTCTCAATCGCTGCCAATGTATTTTCGTAAGTTCCGAACGCAGTCAGACGGAAGTAGCCTTCACCGCTTGGTCCAAATCCTGAACCCGGAGTACCTACCACATTTGCTTTTTCTAATAAGAAATCAAAGAACTCCCAAGATGTCATATTATCCGGTGTCTTTAACCAAATATATGGTGCATTCACACCACCGGATACTGTATATCCCGCGGATGCAAGACCTTCTTTGATTGTTTTTGCATTGTTCATGTAATAAGCAACCTGCTTTGCAAGCTGTTCTTTTCCTGCTGCTGAGTAAACTGCTTCACCGGCACGCTGAACAATATATGGTGCTCCATTGTATTTTGTTCCGTGACGTCTTGCCCACAATGGATTTAATGCCGTTCCGTTACATTTTAATTCCTTTGGAATTACTGTATAGCCAAGACGAACTCCTGTAAATCCGGCATTCTTAGAAAAACTCTTTAATTCGATTGCACATGTTTTTGCACCTTCACATTCATAAATTGTATGAGGTACATCGCTTTCAGAAATATATGCTTCGTAAGCAGCATCATAAATAATCACAGAGCCTACTTTGTTTGCATAATCAACCCATTCCTGTAACTGAGCCTTTGTAATGGTAGAACCGGTTGGGTTATTTGGGAAACAAAGGTAAATTAAATCTGGAGTTTCCTTTGGAAGTTCCGGTGCAAAATTGTTGTCTGCTAAACATGGCATGTAAATAACATCACTCCATGTTTCTGATTTTGCATCGTATGTGCCAGTTCTTCCTGCCATTACGTTGGAATCCACATAAACAGGATATACAGGGTCACAGACTGCAATTTTATTATCTAAGCTGAAAATCTCCTGAATGTTGGAGGAATCGCATTTTGCTCCATCAGAAACAAAGATTTCATCTGCTGCAATATCGCATCCTCTTGCTTTATAATCATTTTCAACGATTGCATTTCTTAAGAAATCATACCCTAAATCCGGTGCATAACCACGAAAAGTGTCTGCCTGTCCCATTTCATCCACTGCTGAATGCATAGCTTCAATAATTGCAGGCGCCAGTGGCTGTGTTACATCACCAATACCAAGACGAATAATCTGTTTGTCAGGATTTGCTGCCTGAAAAGCACTTACCTTTTTTCCAATCGCAGAAAAGAGATAACTTCCCGGTAATTTAAGATAGTTGTCATTTACTTTTGCCATTTTCTTTCCTCCTAGTTTCTATTTTATAATTCAATTTCACCCTGAAAAACGATTTCTGCAGGTCCTGTCATATAAACATGGTTTGTTTCTTTATCCCAATGAATAAACAAATCTCCACCTAACAATTTAACTTTTACTTTTGAATCTGTCAGTCCATTTAATATACATGCTACCGCAACTGCACAGGCACCTGTTCCACAAGCCAAAGTTTCTCCTGAACCACGTTCCCAAACACGCATGGAAACGGTATTACGGTCAATCACTTCCACGAACTCCGTATTGATGCGCTTTGGAAATCTTTCATGAAATTCAAACTTCGGTCCCAGTTTTTCAATTTCCATCTGAGCAATGCCATCATAATACACTACTGCATGTGGATTTCCCATGGAAACCGCTGTTATTTGGTAAGTTTCTCCATCTACGATAATATCTTCACTGATTACCTTTTCGTTGGAAGAAATTACCGGAATTTTTTCTGCAATCAGTTCCGGTTCTCCCATATCCACAGTAACTTCTTTTACTTTACCGTTTTCCACAGCCAATTTCAGATGTTTGATTCCACCCAGAGTTTCAATGCTGATTTCCGTCTTATCTGTCAAACCAAAATCATACACATATTTTGCTACACTGCGGATTCCATTTCCACACATTTCCGCTCTGGAGCCGTCACTGTTATACATTTCCATTTCAAAATCAGCCACCTTGGATGGATTAACAAATATCAAACCATCGGAACCGATTCCAAAATGACGGTCACTGACTTTTATAGCGGCTGCCACTTTGTCTTCCACCTTTTCCTCAAAACCGTTTACGTATACATAATCATTTCCAATTCCATGCATTTTTGTGAATTTCATACAATATTATCTCCTTATTTTTTCTATACATGCATTATACTCAGCACCATCTGTGCTGTTTCTACCATATTAGTTCCGCTGTCCATACTACATTTCTGTATATAGCGGTGCGCATCTTCTTCTGTCATATTATTTCGTTCCATCAGAAGACGTTTTGCTTCTATTATAAGCGCCTGTTCTTCCGGCGTTCTTGACTTACCCTTCTGTTTTGCTTTTTTCCTTCTTCTCTCCTGGGTCTGAACCATCATTTCCAGTGTATTTACAAGCTCATGTACTTTAATTGGCATTGCCAGACACACTAAATTACTGCTGGAACATTCACTCCAGAGATTTTGCGAAGCCACTAACAGCATTTCAAATTGTGGCGGCATATACTCCTGTAACTGGGAATATATCATGTCAGCCATTTTATAACCACAAACCACAATGCCCCCATCAAGATGGTCCATCTGCTGCAAAGCCTGTGCTCCTGTAGTACAGGCGATAAGCACATGAAACCCACTTCTTGTCAACAGATTTTTGATGTTTTTGGCATCTTCAATTTTAGGAAATACTACAATTACGCTAGTCAACTTCACACCTCCTTACCCTTCGCATTTTTCCTGTCTTTTACAACATTAAATACGATAAAGATAGGTGTCTGTTTCCCATTCGCTAACCTGACTGATGTATTCTTTCCACTCTACTTTTTTGGATTCCACATATTTCTGAGATATATGTTCCCCCAATACCCCCTGAATAAATTCATCCGCTTCCAATGCTCTTACTGCTTCCATAAGATTTTCCGGCAAGCCCTTGATGTTTTCTTTTGCCTTTTCTTCTTCTGTCATATCAAAAATATTTTTATCTACACTTTCCGGTGGTTCGATTTTATTTTTGATACCTTCCATGCCTGCTGCCAGACATAAAGCTAATGTCAAATATGGATTACAGGATGGGTCAGGGCTTCTTAATTCCACTCGGGTTCCTTCGCCTCTTGCTGCCGGAATCCGTACCAGCGGACTTCTATTCTTCGCTGACCATGCAATGTATACCGGTGCTTCGTATCCCGGAATCAGACGCTTGTAGGAATTTACCAATGGATTGGCAATAGCTGTAATTGCACTGATGTGTTTCATAATACCGCCAATAAAGTAATAAGCCTCTTTACTTAAGCCATTTTTATCCTCTACGTCATAAAAGGCATTTTTTCCGTCTTTAAACAGGGACATGTTGGTATGCATACCGGAACCGTTAATTCCAGCTTTTGGCTTCGGCATAAATGTTGCATGCAGTCCATGACGTTTTGCTATGGTTTTTACCGTAAGTTTAAACGTCATAATGTTATCTGCAGTATGTAATGCCTCATCATATTTAAAATCTATCTCGTGCTGTGCCGGTGCCACCTCGTGGTGAGAAGCTTCAATTTCAAAGCCCATATCTTCTAAAGTCAATACCATATCTCGTCTGGCATTCTCTCCATAATCCACCGGGCTTAAATCAAAATATCCGGCTTTTTCATGAGTGATTGTGGTTGGCTGTGAATTGTCATCGGTATGATATAAGAAAAATTCACATTCCGGTCCCACATTAAATTCATATCCCAGTTCTTTTGCTTTTGCGATTTCTTTCTTTAATATGTATCTTGGATCACCTTCGAATGGCTCTCCATCCGGACGGTACACATCACAAATCAAACGTGCTACCTTTCCCTGCTGTGGACGCCACGGGAATATAGCAAATGTATCCAAATCCGGATATAAATACATATCACTTTCTTCAATTCTTACAAACCCTTCAATGGAGGAACCGTCAAACATACATTTATTGTCCAACGCTTTCTCTAACTGACTTGAAGTAATTGCAACATTTTTTAGTGTTCCAAACATATCCGTAAACTGCAATCTGATAAATTCTACATCTTCATCTTCTACAAGTTTTATTACATCTTCCTTGGTGTATTTACTCATCTCATTCTCTCCTTTACCAAATATGCCACTAGGAACCGGCAATGTTCTAAAACACGCTATTTATCATATCAATTCATAGTGTTTCTGTCAATTCCCGGCGGTGTTACACGCAAAAAAGGACAAAGAAATCCCGATTTTGAACCTCTTTGTCCTTTTCACATTTTATCAAGAGCTCAAAGCTTTGTCAAGAGCCTTTGCACTTCTATCGCGCTTTTTATTTTTCCAATAAGTCTTCCAATTCCTTAATCATACTGTTGATGGTATCTACCTGTTCCATCAATACCATAATCTCTTTTGTATTTCCCTGTACCATACTGGTAATATTGGAAAATTCCTTATTTTCCTGATTAATTCTTTCTGCAATATCTTCATTAATTTTTACCGTTTCCTGTATTACAGAATTCTGCATTTCGCGAATTTCATTGGCTTCAGTAATAACATTTAAAGACTTCTTTAATAAATCCATCATACTGCGAATTCCATGCACAGTTTCCACAATTACTTTGTTCTGCTCTAATAACTGCTCTGCATTTTCGTTCATAAATTTGGAAACATCCGTAGTTCCGCTCTGCACTCTGGAAACTACATAATTAACATTTTTCAAGGATTCTTTCGTATTTTCTGCCAAATGTCCTACTTCCTGAGCTACTACCGCAAATCCTTTTCCAGCTTCACCAGCACGAGCTGCCTCTATAGAAGCGTTCAATGCAAGCAGATTGATGGACTCTGCAATTTCATTGATAATATCCAATGTTTTTCCAATTTCGCCAGATTCTTTTAACAGTTTATCTGTTACTTCTCTTGTCTTACTGGTAGAGCGTTCTACTTCTTCGCTCATACTCATTAAGTTATTCAATGCATGTTCATTGGAGATAGAAATGTCTACCAATTCTTTTGAAATCAAGTCTACATCTTTCATCTTATGTTCCATATGTTCGCTACTTTCTTCCAGACTTGCAAGATTTTCCTTACTCTGTTCTGCTTTATCTAACATAGCTCCATTGCTTTCCAAAAGATTCTCACTGATGGCAGAGAGTTCTTCCGTAGAAGCGCTTTCTGTCTGGGATGTTTCAACCAATGATGAACTGGCTCCACCCAGCTTTTCTGTAATATCGCTAACCTTTTTCAAAATAACTTCTACTTCATCTTCTTTTTTCTCAACGTCCACAAAAAGGCTGTATGTTCTACTAGAGATTAAAAAAGCAGTAATTGCACATAATACATATACAATCCATATAAAAATCCAAACAATCAGGTTATGTACTTTCAAGTAAGCAGCAGGAAATATAATCATCACGACTATATTTACTGCCATTGTAACTGCTATATTTGCCTTAACCACAGAAATATCATAGTATGCAATTACCATAACTGTTGCAAGAAAATATACATGTGTCATTGCACCAAATTTTCCGTCATTTGAAACAACCAAAGTAAATGCACCATAAACCGGCATCAGGCAAGCATATAAATATTTCGCCTTACTATCCAGCTTTTTCTCAAAAATCTTGATTCCTACAGCTAATACAACTCCTGATAAAATAGACGTATCATATACAGTCCCTTGCAAAAATAGCATAACAAATACACAAGCCGCTATAGGAATTAAAAATCCCCAAACCCCAAACATGATTAGGTTCATCTGTTTTTCTTCATTTTTTAGAATTTGTAAGTTCATATCCTTGTCCTCCTCAAATCATAGTTTTCCCCATTTAATACTGGTACAGTACACATACACAGGTGGTTCCTGCTCCTACTGTCCAAAACACCACATAATCGCCTATATTTAATTCTTCGTTTTCTAATGCTTTTGCATATGCAAGCATCGGACTGGTAGTTCCTGTATATCCGAATTCATCACCGACAAATTTAAATTTATCGAGTTCTTCTTCCAAATCATCACAAACATTTTTGATATTCTTCAAAGCAAACTGAGATAAATAATATTTTTTTATATCTTTCTTCTTCAAATTATTACGAAAAAGCACTTCCTCAATAGAAATCTTTGCACTTTGGAAGGCGCCACCCAAATTAAACGGTGTCCACTTTACCAACTTATCCTGAGTTGATAAACTCCTATCCCTCGCTACACAGGACATCCCTTTTGCCGGCAATAAGATTTTGTCGTGATGACTGGAATTCGTATAATAATCAGAATCTATAAAACCACGTTCGGTATTAAAAACATTTTCCAATAACATAGCGCAAGCTGAATCTCCAAAATTTGAATATGCAATTGCTTCATTATATCTTGCGTAACGGTTCAACTGATCAGAACCTACAATCAAAGCATATTTAATATTCCGATTACTTTTCATAACACGTGCCACCTGCTCAAATGCAACTGTCATACCTGCACAGTTTGCATTCATGTCATACACCGCACATCTCTGTGGTGCATCCAACATCGAATGAAGCTTTATCGCATTGGTAGGTGCTATGTATTCCGGTGTCCCCGAAGAAAATACCAACAGATTAATCTGTGATACATTTATATGTGTCTTCTTAAGTACATCCCTTGCTGCCTGATATCCCATAGTCAGCATATTTTCAGCTTCATTATCTGAAATATACCTGCTTTTTCTGCCAGTTGCTTTTAAAAGTCCTTCAATATCTTTCCCCTGCTTTTTAAAATGTTCAATAAAGAATTCATTGTCTACTGCATTTTCAGGATGATAATAACTAACACCTTTAATCATTACATTGTTATCCATATGAATACCCCCTTACGCCACACTCACTATTTGAAAACGACAATCACACTTCAAATAAA
Source organism: uncultured Lachnospiraceae bacterium (assembly GCA_964450185.1). GTDB lineage: Bacteria > Bacillota > Clostridia > Lachnospirales > Lachnospiraceae > RUG11237. The sequence continues at coordinate 15,010 of CAYVCL010000016.1, forward strand.
AACACTACAATTTTCTAAGAAAGCCTTTAATCTTCTCAGTTACCAGTTTTTGTTCCTCATAAATTGCCGCATGTCCTTTATACGGTATCATGAACAGTTGGCTATCCGGTATTGCTTTCCATGTTGCTACCGCTGCTTCCGGTAACACAATCTGGTCGTCATTCCCCTGAACCAAAAATGCCGGAATCTCAATCTGCTCACATTCCATAAGCCGATTGTATTGATTGGAAGCCATCAAATCCCCATAACCAATCTCATTGGAAACTTTCGTTGAATCAAATATCTCAACGATCTCATCTTTCACCTCTTGAGAAGTGTCACTTCCAAAAAGATAGGAAAAAATTCCTCCCGCATCAAATTCTTCTGCCGGTACCTGTTTCAATCCATCTACCAGTGGCGTGTAACTTTTCAAATCTGCCCCACTACTTAAAACTACCATTCCTTCTAACGGTATCTTTTTCCGCAAAGCAATTTCGCAGGTAATGGCTCCTCCCATAGAATATCCAAGCATTACAATCTTTTTACCTATGATACGTTTTTTCTGTAATTCCTGCACTGATTGTTCCACATGAGCAGCAAATGTTGCAATATTCTCCGGCTCTTTACCTCTTGATTCTCCATGTGCCGTCAAATCAAATACAATACAGTTGTAACGTGTAAAATCTTTTGCAAATGGTAACATGCCTTCTTTTGTCATTGTAGATCCGTGTAAAAATACTAATGTTAAATTGCTTCTACGATCCCCAATTTGTTCGTATGCTAAGGTTCTTAATTTTATCTGCATACTTTTACCTCCTTCATTATCTCCTCTCAATGTCTTTGAACACTTTCAACATACATTGATTCTTTTTGGATTTTAATAAAATCTTGAAGCAATTATAACAATTTTACGCAAGAAAGTCAATATTTCTCCACACAAATAACGCCTTTTAAAAGCGCCGTTTTTCTTACACAACTCCCTTCTAAAAAGATTCTCCTGATACTTACTATTTTATTCTCATTTACCAAGAATGTCAACTTGTATTTTCTCGTTTTTCAAGAATGTTTGTCACAATAATTAACAAACACACTAACAGCCAATATGGTATTTCACAAAAACAGGGCTATCGCCAATGCGATAACCCATTTCAAATACTCCCTTGTTTATTCTATTCTCTACTACTCCAGATTCAATCTTCTATTCATAATGTAATTAATTATCAGCCAAAATCCAACTGCAATCACCAACTGCTCTATCATTCCAAGACTTATCATATCACCGTATAAGCCCATTCCATCAAGTACATTTGCGGAAGCTGCCTGTGCCACCTCATCACCTCTAATTAGTAACACCGCACTGCTTAAGGTCCCCACCGCCTGAATCACATTAATGGTAATAAAATAAGCTACTACGGAAGCAAGCATTTTATGGGTATTAAACAACTGTCCTACGGAAATCGAAAAATAGTATGTCAATGGCATGGAAACCAAGGATAATATCGCTGTGATTACAGTCAGAATCATCTGCCATGCTCCAAGCATTCCTAATTCACTTAACTCCTTCATAATTGTAGTTAATGCATCCACAAATTCTGTTCCCATTCCTTTGTACATTATAAGAATGACTATAGAACCAATAATTACTACTCCGTCTATTAAAATCCAGATAGAGGATACCAGCGTTTTTGAAAAAATGTGCTGCCATGGTTTTACCGGAAGTGTAAATGACAAATATCCTTCATCCGTATACATGTTTTTATAAAACCTTACTGCAAGATATATATGTGTTCCAATCCCCACCGCCATCACGGAAAAGACATATATTAACAATAACATTCTCCACAATACCCACGCTTCACTTAGTACATCAATGCTCAACATGATTTTTCCTATAATTGCCATCAAAACCAACGCAATGTGTACGATTGCCAGAACTTTTCCAACTGCTTTCCATTCATGTTTTATTAATTTCCCTAACATCTATATACCTCCCTGAATAACTGGTCTACACTCTTTCCTTCTTTCACTCTAATTTCGTCCACAGATGCATGAAAGCGAATCTGACCATACTGTAAAAAGATAACTTCATCCAATATATTTTCAATATCAGATATGAGATGTGTAGATAACAGCACTGTGGCATTTTCATTGTAATTTCCAATAATGGTACGCAGAATGTAATCTCGTGCCGCCGGGTCAACTCCACCAATCGGCTCATCTAAAATATATAAATCGGCATCTCTGCTCATAACCAGAATCAACTGTACCTTTTCTTTGGTACCTTTTGACATGGTTTTTAACTTGTCGTCCAAACCAATGTTTAAGTTTTCCAGCATTGTTATCGCTCTATCTCTGCAGAAATCTTCATAGAAATCCTCAAAATAATCCAGTAATTCTTTTACTTTCATCCATTCATTCAGATAAGTTCGTTCCGGCAGATAAGAAATAATTTTCTTAGTTTCTACTCCCGGCTTTTTTTCATCGATAAAAACTTCTCCCTCGGTAGGCATCATTAAACCATTGATAATCTTAATCAATGTACTTTTACCGCTGCCGTTTGGACCTAACAGACCAATAATTCTTCCTCGCTCAATTCTCAAGTTAACGTCTGCCAATGCCTGTTTGTTTCCAAACTTTTTGCAAAGGTGATTTGATTCAATCAAATAGCTCATTCTTCTTCCTCCCTTTTCAGCTCCCTGATAACACTGATAGTTTCTTCCACATCATAACCCAGTTGCTTCATATTTTCCAGAAAAACCTCAATCTGCTTTGAGGCCATTTCTTCCTTCACTTTATTAATCATTCCCTCGTCCTCCGTCACAAATCTTCCACTGGTTCTCTGAGTATATAACAATCCCATTCGTTCCAGTTCTGCCAATGCTTTCTGCATTGTGTTAGGATTTACCGCTGCTTCTGTTGCCAATTCCCTGACTGGCGGTATCTTATCTCCTGCCTTGTAGATTCCGGATACAATGTCCATCTGTATTTTTTCTACTAGCTGCGTATAAATAGGTCTGTCTGCATATAATGTCCATGCCATTTCTATTCTCCTTTCTTGTACTATTGTCTTACTCCCTTAATACAATAGTATATCCTTTTTTTCTTTCTGTCAAGCATTTTTTTGTTATATTTTTTTCTGGCAATTCATAACATATAGAAAAAGCTTTTGGAGGAACTTATGAGCGGCAAAACAAAAATCGTAGTACTTCATACAAAAGAAATCATCTATACTGGTCTTTTCGCGGTTCTGGGAATCGTCTTAATCATACTTCTTATCTACATGTTTCAGCCCAAAAATTCCGACTCGGATAAAAAAAGCGCCTATGTTCCCGGCGTATATCACTCCACCATGGAATTAGGCGAAAATACTGTTGATATTGAAGTTGTTGTAGATGAAAACCGAATTCATTCCATTGATATGAATTATGCTTCTGAATCAGTTGCTACCATGTATCCTTTGATGGAACCGGCTTTAGAAACTCTTGCAGTACAGATTTGTGAAAAACAATCTTTAGAAGACATTACATATTCCGAAGAAAACCGTTATACTTCCATGCTGCTTCTTGACACAATCGAGCAGGCTCTGGAAAAAGCAAAAGTACCTGAAGCAGAAGATTCCTCCTCCGATTCAGGCACAGTTCCGGAAATTATTTATTAAACCTAATTCTGATTACAGGGCCGATTTAAAAAGGTCCTGTAATTTATCCACCGGCACATGGTATTTTTTATTGCAGAAATGACAGTTTACTTCAATGGTTTCCCCATCATCAATCATAGACTGTAATTCCTGTTTACCAAGGCTGATTAACATTTTTTCTATTTTTTCATCTGAGCAGTTACATTCAAATGCTGTTTCTGTGCGGTCTACCACCTCTGGCTCTAACCCTTCTAATATTGTTTCTAAAATATTCTCCGGTGTCATACCTTCTTCCAGCATATTTGTAACCGATGTTACATTTTTCAGATTTTCTTCCAACTTATCGATAATGCTGTCTTCCGTAAATGGCAACAACTGAATAATAAAACCACCGGCACGTTTTACGGTATTGTTCTTTTCCATTAAAACGCCAAGTCCCACAGAAGATGGTACCTGCTCTGAGGTTGCAAAATAATAGGTCAAATCTTCTGCAATTTCACTGGTAGTTAAAATAGTCTGACCCACATACGGCTCTTTTAAGCCCATATCCTTAATAACCTGAAGCATACCAACACCTACTGCGGAAGCCACATCCAATTTTCCCTGACTGTTGGCAGGTAAAATCACTTCCGGATGGTCTACATATCCTTTTACATTTGCCTTTGCATCGGCTGTTACGGTAATTCCTCCCAACGGACCGCCGCCACGAACTTTCAATGTTAATATATCTTTTTCGTTTTTCTGCATCCATCCCATCATGGCACCTGCTGTCAACAAACGTCCCAGTGCTGCTGTGGCTACCGGACTGGTATTATGTGCTGCTCTTGCAAATTCCACCATTTCCTGAGTTGTTGCCGCAAATGCTCTAATCTGATTATTGGCTGCTGTTGCTCTTACAATGTAATCTTTCATTTTCGTTATACCGCCTTTCCTTTTTCTCTCGCAATAAAATATACCCGCTCGCTGCTTTCTTTGGGTGCTTCTTTCGTAAATGCATCATAAACTGCCAGAAACTCCAATCCTGCTGCTTCTATCATCTGTATCATTTCATCAATTTCGTACGCTCTCTGGTAATGTTCTTCTTCAAATTTTTCGTACATACCGCTTTCTTTATCTTCGATAAACAACGTCAAAGCATATTCATTGATTTTTTCTTCTTCATCATAGAAATTTTCCCAGATAAAACTGCTGTCTTCTCTTACTTCTGCAAAGGTATTATCCCCTAAAATTTCTCTATATTTATAGGAAGTATTCATATCAAAGATAAAAATTCCTTCCGGGTCCAGATAATTGTTCACCAGTCGAAAGGTCTGAACAATATCTTCTTTTTCTGTTACATAGTTAATGCAGTCGCAGATACTGACTACTGCCCTTACCGTGCCGTATAATTCAAACTCCTGCATTTCCTGACATAAATATAAGATATCATGGCCGGAATTTGCTCTTTTTTTCATGGCAATATTCAGCATATCTTCCGACATATCTATGCCTGTCATATCAAATCCTGCCGCTGCCATCTCTTCTGTCACATTACCTGTGCCACATCCCAAATCCAGCACAAGTCCATCTTTTATTCCATATTCTTTCAACAAAGAAATTACATACTCTGTCCACGCTTTATAGTCTATGTTATCCATAAAGATATCATACACTTCTGCAAATCCTGTATACGCTTCCATCTTCTATCCTTCCACACTTTTAATTGTTACTTATGATATAGTAACATATTTTTCTGAAAACGCAAGCTTGATTATTTTTCTGCTGAAAGTTATACTTATATTAATTTTGAACTGTCCTTTACAAGGTACAGCCATACTTTTTACGATAAGGGGATTATACTATGAAATTTATTAGCCGAATTGTCCGAAAACAGACGCTTCTTTCCAACATTGTACCGGCTCTGTTTTTGATTTTTTTGGTGTTTACAGCATGGAATTATCCATTTTCGGATATTTTTTCACCAAAACACATTGCTCATTTCACTGATATGGAAGGCGAATATACCTCCAGACAGGATTATGTAAACCTGACCGATGTTACTCTTTACTATACCGGATATGATTCTGTCAGTAACGATAAAGTAAAAGGGCGATACTATTATGCCTTAGAGGGGGACCAGTGCTTTTTCTTTTTGTTAACTTCTGAAGATGCCATGAAAGCACCGGAATCTTTGAATTTTCCTTCTCTGAATTTAAGGTTAGTTCAGTCAAACTCCGACTTTTCTTCTTTTTTAGACAGTCTGAGTACAGATATTGACTGGAGTGCAACCCATTTATCTGAAGCAACGCCCACATTCTTTGGGAGGGAGTACCGGGATATTCTTTACTACTCCTACTTTTTTGCGGGACTTTTGACTGCTTTATTTGTGTATATTGTAATTGTGCTTTGCTCAAATATACTGGTTTTCATATTTCCTTTTCTGCAAAAGGGCATGCTTCCATGTTCCGGTTTCTCTGCCAAAAAGAAACTTTTCTCTCGCATGATAGCAAAAACCTTAAAGGAAAGGGACGATATTGTGGCAATTCGCTTTTCTTCCAGAGGGCGAAAAGACTTTTATGTAAGCCCCTCCTTTTTAATTTACTGTTCTACCTATGACACACATATCCTTCCGGTAAAGGATATCATTTGGATTTATAAACATGTGATCAAAGCTGCCCATGGCATTTCCGATGCTTCCAGCTTTTATACCATACATTTTATTTTAAATAACGGAAGACATATTCAATTTAAAAACTGTCCGGAAAGAAATTCCGATGCATTGATTGCTTTGTTGGCTGGAAAAAATCCTAACATTTTGGTGGGATATTCTCAGGAACACAAGGCACTGGCAAAGAAATATTTAACTTATATCAATACGACTCAATAAAATTTTACAACCAAAAAGAAGTTGCGTACCTTTTATCTGGTACGACAACTTCTTTCTTTTATTGTAGCTTATTCTTTTTAATCTTCGCGTAATTGAAATGCTCCAACCATTCCTTCTAAAGTTTCTGCCTGCGCTGAAAGTTCTTCACTAATAGCTGAAGTTTCTTGTGCTGCTGCTGAATTACTCTGTATAACTGTTGAAATCTGTTCAATTCCTAATTCAATCTGTTTCAACATATTTGCCTGCGTACGTGAAGCTTCTGCGGAACCTGCCGCCATATCAGAAAAGGCTTCCATGCCGCTTAAAACCTCACCAATCACTTCCATGGTACGTTCTACAATATCATTTCCTTTTTCAATTTCTTCCAATGATTTACCAATCAACTCTCTTGTATTCACTGCAGACTGTGCACTATCCGCAGCAAGCTTTCCAATCTGGTCTGCTACAACAGCAAATCCTTTTCCTGCTTCACCTGCTCTTGCTGCTTCTATGGATGCATTCAATGATAACAAATTCGTCTGTGAAGCAATATCTTCAATAGCCCCAATAATATTTTCAATTTCTTTTGATGTTTCCGTAATACGTTCCATTGCACCAATCAGATTGTTCATTTCTTCACGGCTCTTATGCGCCTCTTGTGCAGAAGTTTTTATCTTATTTGCTGCTTCTGATGCATTTTCTGCACTTTCTTCTGAAATATTGGTTACATCTTCCACTGTCGCCGTAAGTTCTTCTACCGCTCCTGCCTGTTCTGTCGCCCCTTCTGCCAATTCCTGTGCACTAGATGCCAACTGTCCGGAACCGATAGATACTTGTTCAGAAGCTTCACTGATTTGTCTTAATGTTCCATCTAACTGGCGATTCAATTTCCGGATGCTTAAAATCAGTAAATTAAAATCACCTACATAACTTTCTTCTGCTCTTGTTCTAATATTGAAATTGCCCTCTGCCATTTCACTCAACAAATACTCCATATCTTCAATCACGGTACGCATCTGCAAGCAGGCTCCACGGAAATTATCTGCCAGTTCTCCCAATTCATCCTGGCTTTCGTATGTAATTTCGATATCCAGTTCTCCATTCTTTAATTTCTGTGCTGCTCCCTGCAATTCCAACACAGGTTCCACTAAAAGCCCGGTAATAACCTTAGAGAAAGTAAGACATAATGCAATACTGCTTATACCCACAATAATCATCACAATAACCGCCAATATACCTAAAGTTCTTGCGGTTTTATAAGCACTTATCGCTGATTCATCTGAATAATTTCCTATTTCAATAAGAATATCCTGAATATGATCTGTGGCCTGAGTATACTCCCCATTAAATAATTCCAAAGCCTCATCATGTTTTCCAGCAGTTACCAATGCAACCACTTCTGCTCTTACTGATTTTAAGGTTTCTAAAGCTGTATCTAATGCTTCAGACATTTCTGCATCATCAAAGTTCTTTTCTAATGCTTCCACATTACTTCCAACATAACCTGCATAAGTAGCTGCCACGTCAATTTTTTCCTGAGCCTTTTCCTGATCCTCCATAGTGACTGCCCACAATACATTTTTCCCTACCATCTGGATATCTTTTCGAATTTCCAGCTGTAACTTTGTATTCTGGTAAGATTTCGCATAAAATGAATTTAACATTCCATTAATTGTAACAATTCCCCCAATAGCTACAATGACCGTAACTATCAATGCCCCTAAAATTGCAAAGTATGAATTTTGAAGCTTTTTCCCCACTTTTAAATCTTTAAACTTTTCTCTCATATAGTTTCCTCCTACTTATCATTATATAATTTTTCTTACAATCCCTTAGTAATATGATACAATATTTCTTTAGATTTTTCAATGTTTTTGTGCATTTTTATAGGATTTTGCACAAAAAAAGACCTCACACTAGTGAGATCTTTCTCCTGTTCTTTACGCTACCTTTGCTTCTTCTTCCGCTGTTTCTTCTGCGTTATCTCCGCCAAGTTTATTTCCGGCAAATGCACCAACTGCAAGTGCAACCACACCTGTAATAATGCTGATAACATTAACACCTTCAAAGCCTGCTGAAATAAAGATTGCAAATGGTGAAGCTACAATCAATCCGATGATTGCCCAGTAAGCAACCAATGGGAACTTCTGGAAAATAATTTCAACCAATTTTGCAACAATGAACACTCCGGCTACCACGCCAAGTCCAAAAGGAATGAAAATCATCAATCCTTCTATAATTCCATCTACGTTCCAAGTAAGAACATTTTCTATAAATAAGCTGATATTTGAAATGATTGCATCGTAATAGCCCAAAATCATAAGTACCATGGAACCACTAACTCCCGGTATAATCATAGTTGCAGATGCAATCACTCCTACTGCAAACAACTTAATCATTGGTACAATTCCGCCAACCAGTGTTGCTTCTGCTCCGTTTCCTTCTCCCATCAATGCAGAGCCAAGAACTAAACCGAAAAACAATGCACACGCAATTATATGCTGAATTTTCACGGAATGTCCTTTTACATTTTTTACAATAAATGGAAAACTTCCAATAATCAATCCAATAAACAGGCAATTTGTCTGAAATGGCATTGCGTCAAACATAATTGCAATAACTTTAGATAATACCACAATTCCCAATGCCATACCAATCGCAATTGGAAGCAAAAATTTAACGCTTTTTTTAAAGTTCTTAAACAGCCCTGTGATAGCGGAAATTAATTTATCATAAATTCCCATAGCAACCATCATGGTTCCACCGCTGACTCCCGGTATAATATTGGCTACACCAATAACTACACCACTTAAAATTTGTTTTAACATATAATCCTCCTATGTTACTGCTTTCTATTTTCTTTTTCCTATATAATTACTTAATGTCTGAATTAAGGTTTCCATCTCTTTTTGGGTTCCCACCGTAATTCTTAAATAATTATCAATTCTAGGCTTTTTAAAATATCTTACTATAATCTTTTCCTTGCGCAATGCCTGCTGCAATTCTTCTGCCGGAATTGATTCATGGGTTGCAAAGATAAAGTTTGCTTTGGAATCCGGAAATGTAAATCCTAAATTTGCAAGCCCTTTCTTTGTCCATTCTCTTGTGGCAATAATCTTTTCTACTGTTTCTTCAAAATAAGCCTTATCTTCTATGGCAGCCACACCAAAACGAATGGATGTGTCATTCATGGTATAGGAATTAAAGGAATATTTTACGTCATTTAAATACTTAATCAACTCTTTATTTCCTATGGCAAAACCAATTCGCATACCTGCCATGGAACGGGATTTTGAATATGTCTGTACCACTAACAGATTGTCATATTTTTCCAACAGTGAAATTGCACTTTTGCCGCCAAAATCCACATAAGCTTCGTCTACAATTACCACACTTGCCGGATTCTTTGCTACAATCTCCTCAATTACGGACATATCTTCCAAAACACCGGTCGGTGCATTTGGATTTGGGAAAATAATCCCTCCGTTTTCTTTCATATAATCTTCTTTTACAATATGAAAAGATTCATCTAACGGTTGGGTTTCATATGGTATTTTCAACATATCTGCCCATACATCATAAAAGGAATAGGTAATATCCGGAAACAAAACAGGTTTGTCACTGTTAAAAAATGTCATAAATGACATGGCAATTACATCATCTGAACCTACACCTACAAATACATTTTCCTTGTCCACTTGGTAATATTTTGCAATCGCAGACACAAGGCTGTCTATGGTTGGATCCGGATAAAGACGTAATTTGTCCACATCTGTTTCTTCCAATGCTTTTCGTACCTTTTCTGATGGCGGATATGGATTTTCATTTGTATTAAGTTTAATAATTCCCGGCTCTTTTGGCTGTTCACCCGGCACATAGGGAACTACTTTTCGTATGTTCGCTTCCCATTCTCTCATACTTCACACTTCCATCACTTTCTGTTGTAATAATTAAATCTGCATTCGTTATGCGTTTTTTCAACCATTACCTATGTTAGCAAAAAAGGCATGCAAAAGCAAGGAAATATTTTCTTGCAAAAAGCATACCTATTGTATAATATATTTATGTATGTAGTTTTTTCATATTTTATATACAATTTAGTCAATTTTTGTCAACGAAAATGGAGGGAGTTATGAAAGTAAATTACTTATTTAAGAAATTCAGGAAAAATCGCTACCTTGGTTACTTTTTTGCCATTTTAGTGTGCCTCTTTTTCCTGATCAGCAACCCTAAAACTATTTACGGTGCAGAACCTGAGCAGAGTGTTACGCTTACGCCAACTGCTTCACCGGAGTCTTCTGATGAGATTACGTCCATTCCTACAGAAGCTATCACTCCAATCCCTGAAGATATTCTGACGCCGACACCAAAGCCGGTGAAACTTTACACACTAACTTTCAGCAATCCAAACAACGAATGGAGCTACAACGGACAATTCTCAATTCCACCAATTCAACGTGAAAGAAATGTTCTTTGGGGAGAACTTCCTGAACCACAAAAAGCAGGATATACTTTTCTTTACTGGTATAATCCCGAAACAAATGCAAGTTACGCCCCTGAAAAGAAAAGAAAAGCTTCACAAGATATCACCGTGGCTGCCAAGTGGAAATTAAATACTTACGACATCACTTATTCTTTAAACGGAGGTTCCTTTGATTCCGTTTCACCGGTTTCCACTTATACCATAACCTCACCACAAATTACCCTGCCGGAACCGGTAAGAAAAAAATATATTTTCAAAGGTTGGTATACAACAGCGAATTTCTCCGGAAAGCAGATGACAGCCATCTCTCCCGGAAGCTATGGAAATGTAACTTTTTATGCAAAATGGGAAAAAGCGGCACCTTCTGTAGTTACCGTCAGCTCTTTGAAAAACAGTTCGAATAAACTAACTGTAAAATTAAAAAAGGTAAGCAAAGCAAACGGATATGAAATCAAAGTATCTACACACAAGAATTTCAAAAAGAACGTATCCACTTACGACCTTGGCTCCAAAACATCTTATACCTTTGTCAATCCAGCCAAGAAAACATACTATGTAAGAGCCAGAGCTTACGCTTACGATTCCTATGGGAACAAAACCTACGGTGCTTACGGAAAAACAGCTAAACTTACCGTAACAAAAACTGGAAAAGAGTATGCAGCATCTTCAACCTCTGCCAAATTCACTTCTGCCAAAGCCTTATCAAGCAAAGAAATCCGCTTGAAAGCAACGGTTAAGAAACGCATCAAGAGCAGTGATGACTATTATTATCTGGTAAAATTAAATCCTTCTACCAATAAAGTAGAAAAAGCGGTAAAGAAATTAATCAAAGAAAAATATATTGATGTAACTCTTCCAATTAATGGAAGTAACGTAGGAAATCTGCTGACAAAATATGCCATTGCCGTAAAGAAAAGCGGAAAATACGTTTTAATCAGCTCACCTACCTATATAACCAATCCGGAAAAAAGTGCTACAAATACCATGAAGTATGTAACACCAGCCTCCAAAAAGGGAATTCAGGGGTCCACACTTGAGGATGATTTAGGAACAAAACATACACTGTTAAATATGGATTTGAAGAACCTGATTTCCACAAACGGTACCGGTACACCTTATGTATACAACGGAAAAACTTATTATTTCACAGATTATTATGTAGGACAGGTACGTCACTATAATGCCAAGGGAATCAACGTTTCCATGGTGGTTCTTTTAAGCTGGGATGATAATTTGACCTACTTAATTCACCCTTCTGCAAGGGTTCAGGGCAAAAATTACTACGCTTTAAATACAGAAGAAAAAAAGGCAAGAGAAACTTTAGAAGCAGCCTTCTCCTATCTGGGCGAAACCTTTGGACAAAAAGACTGCTATGTTTCTAACTGGATTTTAGGAAACGAAGTTAATGCCCATAAGGTATGGAATTATGCCGGAAATCTTTCCTTAAACAATTATGCAAAATCCTATGCCCAGGCATTTAACATGCTTTATTACGGTGTAAAACATGGTTTCAAAAATTCCAGAGTGTTTATCTCTTTGGACAACGAATGGACCAAAGGAACGAACGGATTCAGCGGAAAATCTTTCTTAACTGCCTTTGCCAGTGCCATGAAGAAAGAAAATCCAAAGGTTCAGTGGAACATTGCATACCATGCTTATCCTGCTCCATTGACTGCTGCTGCTTTCTGGAAAAACACAGGAATTACCAACAAAGACACCACACCTTACATCACACCGCAAAACATTGAAGTTTTGACAAAATACGTGAAAAAGCATTATGGCTCTAAAACACGAATTATCCTTTCCGAGCAGGGATTCACTTCCACCGCCGGAGATAGTGTACAGGCTGCTGCCTTAGCCTATGCTTATTATAAATGTGAGTTCAATTCTATGATTGATGCATTCATTATTCGAAGCGAATATGACGCAGATGTAGAAGTAAAGCAGGGATTGTCCATGGGATTGATTCGAACCTCACCATGGGGCTATAAAGAAGCCTACACGGTATACAAATACATGGATACACCAAAGTCAGAAACTTATACAAAAAAATATCTTTCTGTCATCGGTGCAAAGAAATGGAGTGCTATCGTGCCGGGATATAAGGCAAGTAAGTTTAAATCCATGCCAAGCAATTAAATAAAACAAAAAATACCAGATGAGTGAATTTCACTCTCTGGTATTTTTGTTCTAAGCAAATTGTCTAAGCTGTACAAGCAGCATATACAATTAATATAATTCCTAATACGATTCGGTAATATCCAAATACCTTAAAGTCTTTCTTCTTAATATAAGACATAAAGGTCTTAATTGCTATTACAGATACAACAAATGCTGTTACCATACCAACAATCAGTATTACCAATTCTCCCGCTTCAAAAGCAAGACCAAATTTTACAAGTTTCAAAAGACTTGCACCAAACATAATTGGAATAGCAAGGAAGAAACTAAATTCTGCTGCCACATATCTGGAAGTACCAATTAACATAGCTCCAAGAATGGTTGCACCGGAACGTGAAGTTCCCGGAATCAACGCCAGAATCTGGAATACACCGATAAGCAATGCATGCTTATAAGTCAAACCATCAAAATCTCTTACTAACGGTTTTTTGTTCTTATTTCTGTTTTCCATGATGATAAAGAGAATACCATATACAATCAATGTAATGGAAACTGTCTGGAAATTATAAAATAATTCGTCCAGCTTATCATCAAAAGGAAGACCAATAATCGCTGCCGGTAATGCTGCTACCAGCACCTTAAACCACATCTGCATGGTATCCCATTTTACATATTTGTTTAAGAAATTCACAAAACCATTGCTTCCCTGATAATTTGGAGCATATTTTACATTGTCATTCTTCTTTCCTGATATAAACGGCCACAGCTTATGCCAATACAGCACCACTACCGCCATAATAGCTCCTAACTGTATCACCACAAAAAACATTTCTTTAAATTCCGGTGTTACATTCAGCTGTACAAACTCATCAATAATAATCATATGTCCTGTACTACTGATTGGAAGCCACTCTGTAATTCCTTCCACAATTCCCAGAAGAATTACTTTTAGAATTTCAATCAAATTTTCCATTTCTTCCTCCAAACAATTTTCTTTTATTCGATAATGGTATCTTCTTTTGCGTCTTCTCTAACTACACAAACCCAAGTTTTTCCTTCGTTTAACATGATTTCGTTACCATTTTTATCAAAGTATCTTGTTTTATCCCAGTCTACATATTTATTCCATGTAATTTCGATTGCTTTACCGTTTGTAATATAGTATCCTGTTTTGTTTTCATCTACTACATGGTAGAATTTATAATCTTTGGCATCTCTGGATTCACCAATGGTATTCTGAATAATAATATTCTTTACTGCAAGCTGTTCACCATCTAAATCGTCAATGTGTTCTTTACCATACTGGTATCTGTAATATAAACCATCTTCTTCATTATATTCAAACCATGGCTTATTTACCACATATCCACCTGGAGTAACTTTGTTTGCATCGATTGCACCATCTGTTAATTCTACCTGCTCAGAAGCCGGCTTAAAGAAATAATGATTTGCTAATGTTGCATATCTTTCAGTATGTTCTAAAGAATAATCGTATTTTTCCACACCTTTTAAGATACCTTCACCACTTGCATATGCATTGTGTGGAGCTTTTCTGTCTGAACTACGATAATATACAGTTCCATCTAAAATAGTACCATCCAGGTTGTCCACATCATCACGTGACAATACTTCTGTTACGTATGCTGCAGGACCTCCAAAATGACAGTAAATACTATCCCATTCCATTGCCCAATATACATAGTAATCACGACAGCTTCTTACAGAACCGATTTTTTCTAATCCTTTCCAGTCTTCAATGATTCCCATAAGTCTGGTTAAATTTCCTTCTACGTTACATTCGTAAATAACACCAGCCTTGGAAATGCTTGTCTGTGGACACGCTACTTCTATATTATTGAACATAACAGCGATTGGTCTTGTATTTGCAACTTCTTCGTCTACCCATTCATAAGTCAGATTGCTTCGCACCTTACCCTCCGGTGCTTCATCTGCTGCCACTTCTTCTGTTGGCTCTGCTGTTACTTCTGCTTCCTCCTGTGTCACTTCTTCCTGCACAGCAGGTTCTTTGTCCTTTCCACAACCCGTTAAGACTGTAGCTGCCATACAAAGCAGCAACATGCTTACCTTTAACTTTTTCACTCTCAAATCCTCTCTTTCTTCTTAGTTCCAATATATTTTTATATTGCCTTTATGTATTTTAGCACATTCCACTTATATTGTGAACAATTTTGTTGATTTTCTACCTTGTATAATTCTTAAAATTTGCGTATACTTATCTTAAGAAGAATTAAAATTTATTTTGTCATTACGGGAGGTGATTTGTATGACAACTTTTTATGGTTTAAACGCATCCGGTGCTTCTACTCTGTTTTCCAGCCTTAGTAGTAGCAGCAGTAACAGCACAACTTCACTGTTATCAGATTATGCTTCCATTAAGAGTGGTAGTTATTACAAGCTTTTAAAAGCTTACTATAGTCAGACTTCTTCTGATGACAGTACTACTTCCACAATTACAACTAAGCTAAATTCTGATACTACAGCATGGAAAGAAGTTGCTTCTGATATCTCTTCCTTAAAGTCAAGTGCAAGCACTCTCTCTACGGAAGAATATACCGAGAAGAATCGTTCCGAAATAGAGAAGGAGATTTCTTCCTTCGTGAAGAATTATAACGCTGTGTTAGATTCTTCTGCTGATGTAAGCTCCAGTTCTCTTTCTCAAAAGGTATCATGGATGGGCAAAATTACATCTAACAACTCTGATGCTTTAGAAAAGGTAGGAATCACAGTGAAATCAGACAATACACTTTCTTTAGACAGTGATAAACTCTCCAGTGCTTCTCTGGAAGATATCGAATCTGTATTTTCTGGTTCCTATTCTTATGCAGGACAGATAAATTCCACATCCCGCTTAATGGCACAGGTAGCTGCCAACAGCGGAAGTTCCAATACTTCTTCACTTTACACAAGCTCTGGAACTTATAACTATTTATCCAGTTCTTCTATGTACGACATACTATTTTAAACATTACATAATTACATAAGACAGTAAGGCAAGCCATAATTTTTATGGCTTGTTTTACTGTCTATATGTAATATGGGAAAACAGGGAGGATTTTATGGTTAAGAAACGCCATAAGAAAAAAATAAGTTACTTTCTTATTTTTCTTTTTTTTGTTATTTTTTTATGCATTTGCTGCATATATCTGATAAATAAACTGACAACCACTCCACCAAACCAGGAGGTACCTAACACTATGATTTCAAATACACCAAAGCCTGACGTTCCTTCTCAGGCACCAAACCCTTCTCCTACTCCGGTAGTATTTCTTTCTTCTATAGAAGATATTCCAGCAGGGGAAGTTATTGCAAAAGACCGTTTAAATATGGAACAACCAGACTGCTACTTTACGGTTTCTGTTATTGATGATTCTCTAAAAACGCGTATTTATAATAAATCCTATCGTGAAAATGATGATATTTCCTTGGATGAACTGCGCTATTTAAAAGTACTCCACTATAATTTTAACCATGAAATTCAAGTAGGGGAATGTATTGTGAACGAGGCAATTTCTGGTGATTGCATCGACATTTTTACGGAACTTTTTAGAAATGAATATGAAATACAGTCCATGTATTTGATTGATGACTTCTGGACCGGTGATGGAAGCTCTACGGACACCGCTTCTATGAATGCAAATAATTCTTCCGCTTTTTGTTACCGGGTAATTGCCGGCACCACCAAACTTTCCAATCATGCTTTAGGTTTTGCCATTGATATCAATCCGTATCAAAACCCTTACATCACCTACCGGGATGGTGTTCCGGTATACTATCATGATGATGCTGAAAGCTATGCGGACAGAACCACCGCAAAACCTCACATGATTACCCATGATGATTTGTGTTATCAATTATTTATGAAACACGGTTTCACCTGGGGCGGTGACTGGAAAAACTCTAAGGATTATCAGCATTTCGAGAAGACGCCTTAATTAATCTTCTTTTTTCTGGAATACAACTAATAACAAGGCACCCAGAATAATAAAGAAATCGGATATATTAAAGACTATCTTTCTTAATGATTTCCATTTGACACCAAAACGCACATAGTCGATTACGTGCTTCTTCTGAAAACGGTCATAAAGATTACTTGCAGCACCGCCAATAATCATGGCGAGTGCTGTTTTTGTGCCGTTTTTTCCTTTTTGAAACAACAGCATACAAAATTTCACAAGTAACAGGCTGCACACAAAGCCGGAGCCGTAAGCTACCAGCTTCGGATACTTTTCAAACTTATCCAGTGCAAATCCCTTATTGTAATACTTTTGCAGTATGATTTTTCCATTGGCATATGTTTTCTTTTCTCCCAATGCCAGTTTCTTATCTACAGTTCTCTTAATGATAAAATCTGCCAAAAACATACTGGCAATGATGGCCAAATAAAACATATCTGCCTCCTTGTAAGCTGTTAGTCTTCTTCTTTTTGCAGCGCAACTTCCTTTTCACGCACCTTTTCTGTGGCTCTCATTTCAATACGAGGCGCGCCCTTATGCTCAATATAATCTCTGGTAATGGTAACGGTACCAATATTATCATCCTTTGGAATCTCATACATAATATCCAGCATAAATTCTTCGATAATAGCACGAAGAGCTCTGGCTCCTGTCTTCTTTTCCAGTGCCTTTTCTGCAATCGCTTCCAATGCATCATCATCAAAGTTAAGCTTCACTTCATCTAATTCTAACAACTTCTGGTACTGCTTTAAGATAGCATTTTTCGGTTCGTTTAATACTTTTACTAACATGTCTTTGCTTAAGGCATCCAAAGTAAATACAATCGGCAAACGTCCTAAAAATTCCGGGATCATACCGAATTTGCGGATATCTTCCACAGTTACTTTTCTTAACAGATCTGGATCGTTATCGTATTTGTCCTTTAAGTCTGCTTTAAACCCAATGGATGCAGCCTTATTTAAACGTTCTTTAATGATTTCTTCCAAATCCGGGAACGCACCACCACAGATAAACAAAATATTTTTTGTGTTCACTGTAGTTAATGGCACCATGGCATTTTTGCTATTGGCACCTACCGGCACTTCTACTTCGCTTCCCTCTAATAATTTTAACATTCCCTGCTGTACGGATTCACCGCTCACATCTCGCTGATTTGTATTTTTCTTTTTCGCAATTTTATCAATTTCATCGATAAAGATAATTCCGCGTTCTGCACGTTCTACATCATTGTCTGCCGCTGCCAAAAGCTTGGAAACAACACTTTCGATATCATCACCGATATATCCGGCTTCTGTCAAAGATGTGGCATCTGTAATGGCCAAAGGCACATCAAGCAGTTTTGCCAATGTTTTTACTAAGAATGTTTTACCACTTCCTGTGGGTCCAATCATAAGCATATTGGACTTTTCGATTTCAATTTCGTCCATGGTATCTGTTGCCACACGCTTGTAGTGATTGTATACAGCCACAGAAATTACCTTTTTCGCCTGTTCCTGACCTACTACATATTCATCCAAACTTGCTTTGATTTTATGAGGTGCCGGAATTGCTTTGATATCCAACACCGGCTTATTTTTCTCTTTTGCTTTTTTCTTTTTAATTTTTTGAGATTTTGGTTTCACATTTGGATTCATATTATTCAAATCAGATAAATTAATCATACTGATGTTCGGCATATATGGCATATTCTGCATAAGATTCTCATAGTCCACATTGCCGCTATTCATACTGTCAAAGGTTCTCTGCATACAGTCGGAACACACGCAAATATTATTTGGAAGATGTACCATTTTCCCTGCTGTACTTTCGGTACGGCGACAGATATAACAGATATCTTCGTACCCATCATCCTTGGAATCAGAATCCTTTTTGCTTTCTACTTCATCATTTTCTATATAATCAGACATACTTTCCCTCCAAATCTTTTTCTTACAACGTTACCATTATACCAAAAGAATAGCGTCCTTCCAAGAAGAAAGGACGCTATTTATATTATTTTTATATTTTAGTTACTCATCTGACTGCGATTTCCAAGGGTAATAGTTATGGTCTGTTCTTGGTAAACCCCATTCATCGGACGTTGTACCTGCAGTTCAATGGTTTCTCCTGCTGCGTAGTACTGAAGCTGCTGCTGCAATTCTTCGTAAGTGCCAATTTTGGTTCCATCGAACTTCACAATAACGTCACCGGATAATAAGCCAGCCTGTTCTGCTGCACTTCCAGCAACTACTTCGCTGACAAAAATACCATAAGGCATATTGTAAACTTCATGCATTTCATCTCCGATGGTTGCTCCTCTGATTCCTAAGTAACCCATCTGATTTTCATCTACTTTATCTCTGGTCACTTTGTTCATCAATTCATCAATAATTGGCTTTGCTACAGAAATTGGAATTGCATATCCCATTCCTTCTACGGTTGTTTCTGAATATCCACCACTGGAAATCTTCATAGAGTTAATTCCAATTACCTGTCCCTGCATATTTAATAATGCACCACCACTGTTTCCCGGATTGATGGCAGCATCCGTCTGAATAAATCCTTCACTGTCTTCTTCGGTTTCGCCATCACTGACCTGACGATTTAAAGCACTAATTACTCCGGTAGTAACAGATTGTCCATAACCCAAAGCATTTCCAATGGCTATTGCCGGTTCTCCTACCTGAAGGGCATCAGAATCACCTAATGTTGCCACTGTAATTTCACCTAAGGTTTCTGCACTGAGGCTTGATAAATCCACTGCAATTACGGCCAAATCCATGCTGGAATCCGTTCCTTTAATCTTTGCAGTTGCTGTGTCATCGTTGATAAAGTATACCGTCAGCTCATCAGAACCTTCTACAACGTGATTATTGGTTGCAATCAATAATTCGGTATCGCTTTGTCCCACAATAATACCGGAACCACTGCCTTCTGTTTCATACTGATATGCCTGTCCAAAGAAGGTCTGTGTGGTTTCTGTAGCTTTGCTGGTAATAGACACTACCGATGGCATTACATTTTTTACCACATTGGTAATATCTGTTACGGTAGTACTTGTGTTAGCTGATGTTGTGGTAGTAACCACCTTTTTTTCTTCTGCCTGAGCTGAAGCTGCTACATTTTCTTGTGTTTCATCATAAAAGATATAATCAGACGCTTTATTCACCCCAATAAAGGCTCCTCCTGCCACACAACCAAATACTGCTGCGCCAGCCACCAAAGATACGGCTTTTTTCATAAATTTCTTACCCGCTGGTGACTTTTCCTTTTTAGGTGCTTTCTGACTTTCCTTGTTATAATCTGCATTGCTGTAGCTTCTTGTAGGTTCTTGATTGATGTGATAAGATGAATAACTTCTTTCTTTCATTGGCTCCTGTGGTTCCTGTGGTTCCTGATATGTCTGCTGCTGTGGTTCCTGATATGTTTCTACCTTTTCTTCCGGCTGCTCTACATGATTTTCGTATTCTGTATGGATTGTCTTATCCGCTGTTTCTGTATTTTCTTCTTCTTTGCTTCTCATCACGAAGCCTTCCCCATTAATGTAATCATTATTACTCATATTCGTTTCTTCCTTTCTTATATTATCTATGTTGATTTCTTCTGTTCCTTTTTTACATTTTAAAGTTTATCAACTATTTGTGTTCAAATTGTGATAAAAACTTTAAGAAACTTTGAAAGGAATTCACAAATGCCGAATAGTTTTCTATCCGGCATTTATCTTTCTTATTCTACAGTAACTGATTTTGCAAGATTTCTTGGTTTATCTACATCACAGCCTCTGCCAATGGAAATATAGTATGCAAATAACTGTAATGGTATTACTGCAAGTGAATTTGTAAAGTATTTATTTGTATGTGGAATATAAATAGTATAATCACTATTCTTTTCAATTTCTGTGTTTCCTGTATTTGTAACAGAAAGTACAAATGCACCTCTTGTCTTAACTTCCACCACATTACTGATGGTCTTCTTATATAATTCTTCCTGAGTTACCAGTGCCACAACCAGTGTTCCATCTTCAATCAAGGAAATAGTTCCGTGTTTTAATTCTCCTGCTGCATATGCTTCTGAATGAATATAAGAAATTTCTTTTAATTTCAGAGAGCCTTCCAGAGAGATAGCATAATCGATACCACGACCGATAAAGAATACATCTTTTGCAGCCACATATCTATTTGCAAATTTCTGGATTTTTTCTCTGTTTCCAAGAAGCAGTTCTATCTGTTCCGGAATACGTTTTAAGTCTTCAATCAATTCGCTTAATTCTTCAGAAGATACGGTTCCTCTTACTTCTGCAAACTTCAGTGCTAATAAATAATGTGCAATCAACTGTGCGCTGTAAGCTTTTGTAGTTGCTACGGCAATTTCAGGGCCTGCCCAGGTATATAATACACTGTCTGCTTCTCTTGCAATGGAGCTTCCCACTACGTTTACGATAGCAAGTACTTTAGAGCCCATTTCTTTTGCCATACGAAGTGCTGCCAAGGAATCGGCTGTTTCTCCAGACTGGCTGATGATAATTACCAAAGTTCCTTCCTCTAAAATAGGATTGCGGTAACGGAATTCGCTTGCCACATCCACTTCCACCGGAATTCTTGCAAGACCTTCTAAGATGTATTTTGCAGTTACACCTGTATGATATGCAGAACCACAGGCAACAATCATAATTTTCTTAATTGCCTTAATTTCTTCTTCTGTCATATTTAATTCATCAATTACAATTTTTCCGTCTTTTAATCTAGGATTTAATGTATCTGCTACCGCCTTTGGCTGTTCGTACATTTCTTTTAACATGAAATGTTCGTAGCCACCTTTTTCGGCTGCTTCTACATCCCATTCAATTTTTACGGATTCTTTCTGAAGTTCTTCTTCATATACATTATAGAACTTCATATCTTCTTTTGTGATGACTGCAATTTCTTCATTTTCAATAAAGTATACATTTCTTGTATATTTCAATACTGCCGGTACATCTGATGCAATCAGATTGCCATTTTCACTTTTACCTACAATCAATGGGCTGTCTTTACGAACTGCATACAATGTATCCGGATTTTCTGCAAATAAGATTCCTAAGGCATAAGAACCTTCTACACGGTGCATTACCTTTGTAATTGCTTCCAATGGATTTCCTTTATAATAGTAATCCAGCAAATGTGCTACAACTTCTGTATCTGTATCGGATACAAATTTATAGCCTTTCGCCTCTAACATTTTCTTGATTTTTAAATAGTTTTCAATAATCCCATTATGTACCACTGCAATACTCTGAGATTCATTGAAATGTGGATGTGAATTCACATCGGATGGTGCTCCATGTGTTGCCCATCTGGTATGACCGATTCCGATAGAGCCTGGTAAGGTTGCCCCATCATGAGTCAACTCACTTAACACTTTCAAACGTCCTTTTGCCTTGGACATGTTAATCTTATCTCCATCATAAACCGCAATTCCTGCAGAATCATATCCTCTGTATTCTAATTTTGAAAGTCCGTCTAACAGAATTGGTGCTGCCTGACTTTCACCTATATATCCTACAATACCACACATATTTTAGTCCTCCTTATTCCAATATGCCTTATTTAAAGTAAGGCACAAAATCATCTCTTTTGATAGCTTTTTATAATGTTTTCCCAACTGATAACCTATCAGTTTAAAGGCACTTTGTAATACCATATCAAGAATGGCTCCAAAATTCCCCTGCTTCATAAAGTGGTTTGTTGTTTCTTTCACCAAACGCATTCCTTCACTTTCCGAAGAAATCCCTTCGAAAATCTCCGGATGGTCTGCCTGTGAAACTCCCAAATCGAAATTTCTTTTCAGCTGTTCTAACGGCGTATAGTTGTGAGAATGATACACTTTTGCATCCGCCGCATAGGCCACATAAAATCCTGCCTGAATGACCCCTCCACAGTATATCATATCTTCATTGAAAATAGTTCTTGAAATAAATCCATTTCGTTCCACAAATATGTCACGCTTATATGCGGCACACACATTGGAACAGAAGTAGGTTTTTATTCCCAACTCACTGATATCCTTTTTCGATTTCACTCTGGATTGCTCTCCATAATTAAATTGCCTTGTAAATACTTCTAAATCACTGCAATCTTTATTCGGCAGTTGCCTTGCATATACAGCCGCTGTTTTCTCTTTTTCCAGATATTTCAGCAGCTCCTCAATCAGATAACAATCTGCTGGAACAGCATCCTGTGTCATAAACAAAAGTACATCTGCGGTAGAATCTGCCGCCCCTAAGTTCCTTGACGCACCATGATCAAATTCCTGCTTACTGATATGAGTTACTACAATGCTTGGGCTTAAGTTTTCTATTTCTTTTTTCCAAAAGCGTTCTTCTGTATTTACAATTCGTATCGTTTCCGGTAGAACTGTTTGCTGCAACAGCATTTCAATACTTTTTTGAAATCGTTCATCCGGATGATATGTGGGAATAATTACATCTACTTTCATTATATTTCTCCCTTTTTAAAACATTCCAAACTTTCTGTCAGCAAGAACCACAGAAAGGCTCCTGCAAACACAGGAGCCTCTTTGCCCTTATTGCTCTACTTGCTGTTCGTTCTGCTGTTCCTCTTCCTCAACATCTTCTTCTGTTTTTTCCGGTGGTACTACACCTGTATCATTTACAATCTTAGTACTGATTGCAGTAAGAGAAGCAGAAGGTGTGTATGCTTCTTCTGTTCCAAACAGATATTCATGAAGCTGAACAACGTTTTGTTCTAATCCAATAGGAATTACACAGTCACCTTTTGAGCCAAGTATGTCATTTTTCTTATCAAATGGAAATCCTGTTGTATCTACAATCTTGTAACTGGAAATATCCTTTACTAATGAGAGAAGTTCATTCAATTCAATATTTGTTGCACATTTTGGAAATGCTTCTTCTACGATTTTTGTTAAAGTAGCCGGTGACATTGTTTTTGCTTTTTCAATAATCAAGCCGATTACCTGACGCTGACGTTCAGAACGTTTAAAGTCATCTCCTGCTGTGTAACGGATACGGCAGTAGGAAACTGTCTGAATACCATTTAACAAATGTTCTCCTGCACCGGATACGTTTTCAATCTTTCCATTTGTAACTTTAGAGGTTTCTACCTGATAGTTATTCAAATGTGTAATTTCTTCTTCTGTTAAGTCGATAGTAACACCGCCAATGGCATCTACTACGCTAACCAATGCTGAGAAGTCTACAGTAGCAAAGTTTGTAATATCCAAATCAAGGTTTGTATTTAACATCTTAATTGCCTGTTCCGGACCGCCACTGCTGTAAGCACTGTTTGCTTTGTTATATGTATCATCACCGATATTTAAATAGGTATCACGGTATATAGATACAAGTTTTACTTCTTTTGTGTTTTTGTTAATGCTACATACAATAATACAGTCACTTAATGTACCTTTTCCAAGTACTCCGGTTCTGGAATCTACACCAAACAATGCAATATTCCAAAAGTCTTCATTTTCTAATTCTTCATTTACTGAAAGATTTTCTTTATTTACATCGGTGGAAATCAGGTTACTTCCTGCACCTTCGTTTCCACCTTTTTTATCCATTGCCCAAATTACAATTGCTGCCACAACAGCAACCAAGATTACAATCGCTTCCACCGCAATGATAATTGCACGGTTTCTTTTCTGCTTTGCTTTTTTATTGCTTCTTCCTTTTGCAGCAGTTGTTCTTTTTGTACTGTTTTTTTTATTTTCTGCCATTTAGTTATCCTTCCTCTCTTTATCTAATACGCATTTTTATTAATAAATCCCTTGAATATTGTCAGGAATAGAATTTTTATATCAAATGTCAGTGTCCAGTTTTCAATATAATATAAATCATATTCAATTCTCTTTTTTATAGAAGTGTTTCCACGATATCCGTTAATCTGCGCCCAACCGGTCATACCCGGTCTTACCTGATGTTTTACCATATATCTTGGAATTTCTTCTTTAAACTTCTCTACAAAAAAGGAGCGTTCCGGTCTAGGTCCTACCAGACTCATATCACCTTTTAACACATTAAATAACTGTGGCAGTTCATCAATACTTGTCCTTCGAATAATTTTACCAATCGGTGTAACTCTCGGATCATCCTGCACTGTCCAGGCTCCCCGCTCTTCTTTCGGCAGCTGTACCTCCATAGAACGGAATTTATACATGTTAAACTGCTTGTTATGCAGCCCGATTCTTTCCTGTTTAAACATCACAGGTCCCTTCGATGTACATTTAATCAAAACAGCCACCAATAACATCAGTGGTGAGAAAATGATAATAGCTCCAATGGAACCCACAATATCCACACACCGTTTTAATGTACTGTTAAAGAAATTTGTCAGTGGTACATTTCGGATATTGATGACCGGAAGTCCCAATAAATCCTCCGTGTACGGTCTTGTTGGAATTATATTGTTATAATCAGGAATAAATTTGGTGTGTACCCCTGATTTTTCACACATATTTACAATCTGTTCTAATTTACCATACTTGTTAATACTCAATGTGATTGCTATTTCATCCAGTTTATTTTCCGGTAAAATGATTGGCAGATTTTCGATTGTTCCAATTACTTTTACACCTTTATATATGGTTCCTCGTTCCACCTCATCATCCAAAATTCCTCGTACCATATATCCCCACTGAGGATTTGCCTTAATTCTGTCAATATACTGCTCTGCCGCCCGGCTATATCCAACCAGTAAAACATGCTTTAAATTAAAGCCGCTTTCTCTAACGCTTCGCAGTGCGTATCTGACAATATTTCGAAAAAGTACTTCAAATCCAATGTTTACTACATAGAAAATAAACATCATGCTTCGTGAGAAGTTTGGTTCATTAATCACATACAATCCCACAATAAAGCATAACAATCCTATGGTATTGGCTTTGATAATATTACTGCACTCAATTCGTCTTGCCTGTATACGTTTTGAGGTATACAGATTAAACAAAGCATACAGCATCAGATAACCCGGAACAATTACAAGCAGTGCAGATAAATATATCTTAAAGGATAATGCTGCGCCTTCGTTGTCAAATAATCCCGTTTTAAATTTTATAAAGTATGCTAAAACATATGAAAATATGATAACTACTGCATCCAATACCACATGCAGCCTGTTAAAATATTTCTGATTGTCTTTTATCAAATTCTATCACCTTTTTTCAGCAATTCACAAAGTTTATATTACAATATTTGACTATAAGTTGCAACCAAAAACTTCTCTTAATTTTTAACATTTCCTTAATTTTTGCCAAAGATAAGCTTCCGTGCCTTTGCTACTGCAGTTTTTTTGCCATATTTCCCCATAATT